>CBDVDA010000076.1:0-15574 GCA_965372635.1 uncultured bacterium
GTCTGCCCTTTTTTCGATGGAAAGGGCGCACACATGGGTGCGCCCCTACAGGGCAGACCGTTAATCCAATCGTAGGGGCGAGGCATGCCTCGCCCAATTGATATGTTAAGGGCATGACAGGCCATGCCCCTACAAGGGCAAATCGCGTTTTTATATATCCCTTCAACCCCCCTTTTTCCTTTGACAAAACCGGGGTCTTAGGATACCCTTAACCGTTCTAAATCACCCTGAAAACAGGGGAAATCAATCCAGATTTGAAATGGCGAGCATCCACGTTTGAGCACTCAAGAAAGAATCAGAAACTTTTCCATTATCGCTCATATCGACCACGGAAAATCGACGCTCGCCGACAGGCTGCTAGAATATACCGGCGCTGTTTCGAAAAGAGAGATGAAGGCCCAGCTGCTGGACAAGATGGATATTGAACGGGAGAGGGGCATCACCATTAAGGCGCAGCCGGTTCGGCTGAACTACACCGCCGATGACGGCAACACCTACATCCTCAACCTCATCGATACGCCGGGCCATGTTGATTTCAGCTATGAAGTTTCCCGCAGTTTGTCTGCCTGCGAGGGGGCGCTTCTCGTGACCGATGCGTCGCAGGGGGTGGAGGCGCAGACACTGGCTAATGTCTACCTCGCCCTCGATAACGACCTTGAAATCATCCCCGTTTTAAACAAGATCGATCTTCCGAGCGCCGAACCGGAGCGGGTCAAAAATGAGATCGAAGAGATTATCGGTCTCGACGCCTCGGAGGCGATTTTGGCCAGTGCCAAAGAGGGGATAGGGACGAAAGAGGTGCTCGAAGCGATTGTTAAGAAGGTGCCGCCGCCAAGCGGGAGTGCGGAAGAGCCGCTCAAGGCGCTTATCGTCGATTCCTGGTTCGACGCCTACCGAGGAGTCGTCATCATGGTTCGCATCTTCGGAGGCACGGTAAAGAAGGGAACAGACATAAAATTCATGGCCACGAACACCACCTATGACGTGATCGAAGTGGGCGCTTTTTATCCGAACATGCGGGCAATGGACAGACTCTCGGCGGGAGATGTGGGTTACATCATTGCAGGCATCAAGGAGTTGGATGAAACCAAGGTGGGCGACACCATCACCGATGCCTCAAGACCGATATCGGAGCCGCTTCCCGGTTTCAAGGAACTGAAACCGATGGTTTTCAGCGGTCTTTACCCCATCGATACGAACCAGTATGAGGCGATGAAAGAGGCGCTGGAAAAACTGAAACTCAACGATTCTTCTTTTACCTACAACCCGGAAACGTCGGTGGCCCTCGGCTTCGGCTTCCGGTGCGGTTTTCTGGGGCTTCTTCATATGGAGATTGTCCAGGAGAGGCTGGAACGGGAATTCGAACTGAACCTGCTTACGACCGCGCCGAGTGTCTCCTACCGTGTGACGCTGGTGAAGGGAGGCGTGGTCTACATCGAAAACCCCGTTGACCTCCCGCCGGTGCAGGAAATCGTTAAAGTAGAAGAGCCCTTCATCCATGCCTCCATCCATACGCCGAGTGATTACGTGGGAGGGCTCCTTGCTATCTGCGAAGAGAGAAGGGGAATCCAGAAAGATATCAAGTTTTTAACGAGCGATCGGGTCATCATAGAATACGACCTCCCTCTAAATGAGGTTGTAATGGAGTTCTATGATAAGTTAAAATCCATTTCCAAGGGATATGCCTCCCTAGATTACGATCTTGCAGATTTCAGATGTTCAAACCTGGTAAAACTGGATATACTGATAAACGGAGAGGTGGTAGACGCCCTCTCCCTCATCGTACACAAAGACAAGGCCTATCACCGTGGGAAGGGTCTGGCGGAAAAAATGAAGGAGTTGATCCCAAGGCAGATGTTCGAAGTGATTATTCAAGCGGCCATCGGGTCGAAGGTGCTTGCCCGCGAGACGGTGAGGGCGCTAAGGAAAAATGTAACGGCAAAATGCTATGGCGGCGACATTACGCGAAAAAGAAAGTTGTTGGAAAAACAGAAAGAAGGAAAAAAACGGATGAAACAGGTGGGCCGCGTCGAGTTGCCCCAGGAGGCATTCCTGGCGGCCCTGAAGATTGATTGAGGAGTTTTTTTAAATGAGTGAAAAGCATAAACAGAAGGCGCTGAAAAGGCTGATCAAGGAAGCGGATTCCGAGATCAAAATGACGCGCCGTCTTTTGAAGACTAAGCGGAAGAGGCTGGATAACGAAAAGATGCGTCTTCTCGAATCGGACATTATCGTGCTTCAAAAGGCGATTGCCGAGGAGGACCCGAAGGAGATTCTCGCCAAGGAAGAGCGCTTGGTAAAGGCGAGGGACAGGGCCATGCCCTTCCTCAATAAGTCGGTTGTTCGGGAATATGCCGAGGCGATCGCCATCGCCGTCGTCCTCGCCCTCTTTATCCGCACCTTCATCGTTCAGGCATTCAAGATACCTTCCGGTTCCATGGAGGATACCCTCCTCGTGGGCGATCACCTGCTGGTGAATAAATTTATGTACGGCATCAAATTCCCCTTTGTTGATAAAAAACTGTTCAGCTTCACCGAACCCGACCGCGGGGAGATCATTGTCTTTCGTTACCCTGAGGATAAGAGTAAGGATTTTATCAAAAGAGTGGTCGCCATCGGTGGGGACAAGATAGAAGTGAAGGATAAAAAGGTTTTTGTGAACGATAAACCTGTCGATCAGCCCTATGCCGTTTTTAAAGCGGGGAAAACTTCCTTTTTCGGCTTCCAGAAGGGGAGAAACTTCGGCCCCTTTAACGTTCCCGAAGGGACCGTTTTCGTCATGGGCGATAACCGGGATAACAGCCACGACAGCCGTTTCTGGGGGGGCACTGGGGGAACCGTCGATGTGAACGAGATCAAAGGGAAGGCCTTTATTCTCTACTGGTCGTGGGACAGTCCTAAAAGCCGGGTTCGCTTCGGCCGGATTGGCGATTTGATTCATTAAAAGATATTCAGCCACAGACTTACACTGACTAAAGGCTGACTAAAAGATTTAGGGCCGCTTCGCGGTAAAGAATTTTCCTGACAGGGATTAACAGGATATGCAGGATTAAATCTTCATATCCTGTCCATCATGTGCATCCTTGTTAAAATAACTCTCTGTCCTCTGTGGCGAAATGAATTTTAATAAGTTAATCGAAGATTGAGATAAACATATTGACTGGCGAAGCCGACTCATATAAAATGATTTTCAACTTCAATTGAAGTCAAAAGAAAACCTTTAATTTAATCCGGAGAGATTAAGAAGGTGACAGAAATCAGCGAAAAAATAAAGAGGCAGCTCCGTGTCGAAAATGAGACATGGGGCTTTTTTTTGATCTTCATATGACCTCCATTTCAAGAAAAAATATTCTCGACTCAAACGGCGTCAAACGCGCCATTACGCGGCTGTCTCATGAGATACTGGAGGCGAACAAAGGGGTGGACAACCTCGTTCTCGTTGCCATCCGAAGCGGTGGTGTGAGGCTTGCCGATATGATCGCCGAAAAGATCAAAGAGGTAGAAAATGTGGACATTCCAGTCGGCATCGTCGATATAACGCTCTACCGGGACGACCTTTCCGTCGGCACCCACCACCCTGAAATCAAGCGGACGGAGATCGATTTTTCCATCGACGACAAAACCCTCGTTCTCGTGGACGACGTTCTCTATACGGGGAGGACGGTTCGCTCGGCCATGGATGCGATCATCGATTTCGGCCGGCCAAAGTCGATCAAGCTCGCCGTTCTTATCGACCGGGGGCACAGGGAACTCCCAATCAGGGCCGATTTTGTGGGGCGAAACGTTCCTACCTCGAAAGAGGAAGCAATCGTAGCGAACCTGGAAGGTGAAGTTTGCGTCGATGTGGTGCCCCTTAAGAAACGCGACGGGCAGGAGGCCTGATTGTACCTGAAGAGAAAAAATATCCTTGGCATAAAGGATTTTTCCGAAGAGGAGATCAACCTCGTTCTCGATACGGCAGAGTCGATGCTGGAGATCTCCGAGCGGGATATCAAAAAAGTACCTACGCTTCGAGGCAAGACGGTGATAAATCTCTTCTTCGAGGCGAGTACCCGTACGAGGACCTCCTTCGAGATTGCGGGAAAGAGGATGAGCGCCGACGTGATCAATATCTCGGCCTCCACGAGCAGCACCGTCAAAGGGGAGACCCTCATAGATACGGCAAGAAATATCGAAGCTATGAGTCCTGATATTATTGTCCTCAGGCACCCCGCTTCAGGCGCGCCTGAACTGCTCGCACGAGAGATAGATGCCTCGATCATAAATGCGGGAGACGGGTGTCATGAACATCCGAGCCAGGCGCTTCTCGACATGCTCACCATCCGTCAAAAGAAGGGAAAAATCAAAGGTCTGAAAGTCGCCATCATCGGCGATATTGCCCACAGCCGGGTGGCGCGGTCGAATATCTACGGCCTGACCCGTCTCGGCGCGTCCATCACCGTTGCGGGGCTTCCCTCCATGATGCCTGCGAAGATTGAGCAACTCGGCGTTACAGTCACCCATTCCATTGATGACGCAATCGAGGGGGTGGACGTGGTTATGATGTTGAGGATACAAAAGGAGAGGCTCGAAGGTCCCTGTTTTCCGTCGGACCGGGAATATGCCAATCTTTTCGGCCTTAATTTGAAACGGCTCGAAAGAGCCAAAGAGGATGTGCTGATTATGCATCCGGGACCGATTAACCGGGGGGTGGAAATCTCTCCCGAGGTGGCCGACGGCCCCTGGTCGGTTATACTGAACCAGGTGACAAACGGCGTTGCCGTAAGGATGGCGCTTTTATATCTTCTCTCGGCCTACCGGCAGGGGGCAAACGCATGAGTCTTGTTATCCGGGGCGGACGGGTCATTGACCCCTCTCAAGACGTGGATGGCCTATTCGATCTTGTCATCGAAGAGGGGCTGATCAAGGAGTTGCTCCCGCCTGGCAAGGAGGGCTTCGATGGCATGGAATTGCTCGACGCTACAGGAAAGACGGTGCTGCCCGGGTTTGTCGATATCCATACCCATCTACGCGATCCGGGGCATGAATATAAGGAAGACATCGAAAGCGGTACACGCGCAGCGGCGGCGGGCGGGGTCACGTCTGTCGTCTGCATGGCCAATACGGACCCGGTGAACGACAGAGCCTCCGTTACGGAGGATATTCTTAAAAGGGCGAAAGATAAGGGGCATGTACGGGTTTTTCCCGTGGGTGCGCTCACGAAGGGGTTGAAAGGGGTTGATCTCGCCGAGATCGGAGAGATGAAGCAGGCGGGGATCGTCGCCGTGTCAGACGACGGCATGCCTGTGGCGAGCCCGGAGATGATGAGACGTGGGCTGGAGTACTGTCTTATGCTGGGATTGCCGGTCATCTCTCACGCGGAAGACCCTTGTCTCTCCAAAGGGGGCGCAATGAACGAGGGTTTTACGTCAACCCTTCTCGGTCTGAAAGGGATACCGAATGCGACGGAAGATATTATGGTGCTGCGCGACATCGCCCTTGCCGAGCTGACGTCCGCCCGGCTTCATATTGCCCATGTCAGTACGGCAGGCGCCGTTTCTGCGATTCGTGAAGCAAAGGCACGTGGGGTGAAAGTGACGGCTGAAGCGGCCCCGCACCATTTTATGCTTACCGAAGAGGCTGTCGAGGGCTATAATACGGATGCAAAGATGAGCCCGCCACTTCGGTCCCCTGAGGATGTGGCGGCCATAAAGGAAGGGCTTCGCGACGGAACGATTGACGCCATTGCAACCGACCACGCTCCGCATAGTACAATTGAAAAAGAGGTGGAATTCGCCTGCGCGGCAAACGGAATAATCGGCCTCGAAACTCTCTTCCCGCTCACCCTCAAGCTCGTAGATGAAGGTCTGCTCACCTTGAACGAGGCGATTATAAAACTGACGGTTAATCCCGCAGGCATCGTCGGCATTGAGGGAGGCACACTGAAAAAGGGTGCGCCTGCCGATATTGCCATTGCAGATATGGACGAGGAGTATAAAATCGATAAATTGAAAATGAAATCAAAAAGCAGGAACACTCCTTTTCACGGATGGAAGGTGAAGGGCCGCGTCCATCAAACCCTCGTGGATGGGAAAACCGTTTATAATCTAGGAGTGGGCAATGTCTAAGGCGCTGCTCGTACTTGCCGACGGGACGGTTTTCGAGGGGAGAAGCTTCGGTGTGTCCGGGGAATTCAGCGGAGAGGTCTGCTTCAATACCTCCATGACGGGATACCAGGAGATTATCACCGACCCCTCATACCGGGGGCAGTTGGTGACTATGACCTATACGCAGATCGGTAATTACGGCGTCAACGATGAGGACAATGAGTCGGTCAAACCTTTTCTAAGCGGCTTTATCGTTAAGGAATATTTTGACATTCCGAGCAACTGGCGCTCAACAGGGAGCCTCGGCTCCTTTCTAAAAAAGCAAGATATTGCCGGGATCGAGGGGATCGATACGCGGGCGCTCACCCGGCACATCCGGGACAAGGGCGCCCAGCAGGGGATCGTCTCCTCCGTCGATCTCGACCCGGAAAGTTTGAAAGCAAAGGCGGCGAAGCTCCCCTCTATTGTCGGCAAGGATTTGGTGAAAGAGGTGAGCTGTGAAAAATCGTATCCCTGGGACGAGGGGGGCTGGAATATTGATTCCGGCTACGGGCGGGCGTCCGAGGCAACCTATCATGTAGTCGCCTATGATTTCGGTGTGAAGCGGAATATCCTCAGGTGTCTTGTCGATGCGGGCTGTCGGGTGACTGTCGTCCCGGCAACAACCCCTTCGGAGGAGGTGCTTAAAATGAACCCCGACGGCATCTTCCTCTCCAACGGTCCCGGCGACCCCGAGCCTGTCGATTATGCCGTCAATAATGTACAAAACCTGCTCGGCAAGAAGCCGATCTTCGGTATCTGTCTTGGTCACCAAATCCTCGCCCTCGCCCTTGGCGGGAAGACGTACAAACTGAAATTCGGGCATCGCGGCGGCAATCAGCCCGTAAAAGACCTCTCCTCAGGAAAGGTGGAGATTACTTCTCAGAATCACGGTTTTTCCATCGATATCGAGTCGCTCAAGAAGGTGGCCGATCTGACCCACATCAACTTGAACGATGATACTGCCGAGGGGATTTCTTCCCTCGATTATCCCGCCTTTTCAGTCCAGTACCACCCGGAATCGTCGCCGGGACCGCATGACGCCGCCTATCTATTCAAGCGTTTTACCGATCTCATGGACGAAGATCAATGATAAACGACAAGATGGACGAACTGGTCGCCTATATCTCTTCAAGCGACCGGGAAGGGGAGGTGGCGAAGGCGAAGGCTGAGTATTTCAAAGAGGCTGGCGGGCTTTTTGGAGACGAAGATTCCTACCACATGAGGATAGGCTGCTTTCTCGAATGGTTTGTCCTCGACAGGCAGGCGGGTGGGAAGACGCTTGTGGGGGAATATGTTGGGAAGATGGATGAGGGCGAAAAAAAAGCGGCCTTCAAGGCCCTCGAAAATTCGATAAGGAGCCTCTTCGAGGTGAGGCGCGTCGATGCGGGCGGTCTTCATCTTCGGGACATGAAGGACGGAAAGAAATATCGCGCCCTTTCCACAGGGATGTTGGAGATGTTTAAAAAGGGAAATATTGTCGAAGCACGGCTTTTTCCCGAAGAAGACCTCTATTACCTCTCCCCCTCTTGCATCTTTCATCCCGAAAAGGTAAAGAAATTCATTCTCGCCGAGATGAAAAAGGCGGTCCTACGGGATGACATAGGGACGGCCCTGAACACGCTTTCCGTCATGAGCCTTAAACGGGAGCACTACAGCAATTACGACCTTGGACGCATCTACAAAACGAAGGAGAACTGAACGTGCCGAAACGGACTGATATCAAGAAAATCCTCATCATCGGGGCGGGCCCCATCGTCATCGGACAGGCCTGCGAGTTCGATTATTCGGGTACGCAGGCGTGCAAGGCGCTTAAAGAAGAGGGTTTTTATGTGATCCTCGTTAATTCCAACCCGGCAACCATCATGACGGACCCCGATTTTGCCGACAGGACATATGTGGAGCCGGTCACGCCCGATGTGGTGGAGATGATCATCGAGCGGGAACGGCCCGACGCTCTCCTGCCGACGCTTGGCGGGCAGACGGCGCTCAACTGCGCCGTCAAGGTGGCCGAAAATGGAGTTTTGAAAAAATACGGGGTGAAGCTCCTTGGCGCCAGCTTGAAATCGATCAAGATGGCAGAAGACAGGGAGGAGTTCAAGGAAGCGATGGAGCGGATCGGCCTCGATATTCCGAGGAGCGGCATCGCCTCCACTATGAACGAGGCTCTGCTCATCGCCTCGGATATCGGTTTTCCCGTTATTATCCGCCCCTCTTTCACCATGGGGGGGAGCGGTGGAAGCATCGCCTATAACAGCGAGGAGTATGAAGAAAAGGTGCGGGCGGGCCTCGAGGCGAGTCCTGTTGGCGAGGTGCAACTCGAAGAATCGGTCATCGGCTGGAAGGAATTTGAACTGGAGGTGATGCGGGATCACGCCGATAACGTGGTCATCATCTGTTCCATCGAAAACCTCGACGCCATGGGGGTCCATACGGGTGATAGCATCACCGTTGCGCCTGCTCAAACGTTGAGCGACAAGGAATACCAGCTTATGCGTGATGCGGCGCTGAAGATTATCAGGGAAATCGGCGTTGAGACGGGCGGCTCCAACATCCAGTTCGCCATGAATCCCGACAACGGTCGTATTACCGTTATCGAGATGAACCCCCGCGTTTCGAGAAGTTCGGCGCTCGCCTCAAAGGCGACGGGTTTTCCCATCGCCAAGATCGCGGCAAAGCTTGCCGTCGGCTATACGCTGGACGAGATCCCGAATGATATTACCCGTGAGACGCCCGCTTCTTTCGAGCCGACTATCGATTATGTGGTAGTCAAATTCCCCCGTTTTGCCTTTGAAAAGTTTCCGAAGGCGGACCAGGTGCTCACGACGCAGATGAAGTCTGTGGGCGAGGTCATGTCCATCGGCAGGACCTTCAAGGAGGCGCTTCAGAAATCGCTCCGGTCGCTGGAGATAGACAGCCATGGGTTCGAAAGCCGTATGTTCAATCAGGATGAGATGAAAAAATCTTCTTTCCAACTCGATGAGCACGAGAGGAAATTAATTATCGAAAAACTGACTATCCCCGGCTGGGAGAGGCTCTGGTACCTGGCCGACGCGTTGAGGGGTGGGGTGGAGGTCGATGAACTTTACAGCCTCACCGGGATCGATCGCTGGTTTTTATACAATATAAAGGAGATCGTTGATTTTGAAATCGAGATTGCAAGTGCAACCGGGACCGAGGGCGTTGTATCTATTCTCAGGCGATCAAAAGAACTCGGTTTCTCCGACAGGCGGATTTCAGTGCTTTCGGGGCTGACAGAGAAGAGGGTGAAAGAATTGCGGGAGGAAGCTGGGATCGCTGTCACCTACAAACGGGTCGATACCTGTGGCGCAGAGTTTGAGGCTCATACCCCCTATCTCTACTCTACCTACGAGACTGAAGACGAGGCGGACGTGACGGACCGGAAGAAGATCATGATCCTCGGCGGCGGACCGAACAGGATCGGCCAGGGGATCGAATTCGATTACTGCTGCGTTCACGGCGCCTTTGCCCTTTCCGAAGAGGGGTTCGAGACGATCATGGTGAACTGCAACCCCGAAACGGTGAGCACCGACTACGACACGTCGGACAGGCTTTATTTCGAACCGCTCACATTCGAAGACGTAATGAATATCGTCGAGCGGGAACGCCCTGTAGGGGTCATCGTCCAGTTCGGTGGGCAGACGCCGCTCAAACTGGCCCTTCCCCTATCAAGGCAGGGGGTTCCCATTATCGGCACGTCGCCAGACAGCATCGACCGCGCCGAGGACAGGGAGCGTTTCAAGGAGCTTCTCCAGAAGCTTAAGCTTCGCCAGCCCGAAAACGGGACGGCACGCTCCATAGAAGAGGCGGAAGCGATTGCCGAAGAGATCAGCTATCCCGTCGTGGTAAGACCCTCCTACGTTCTCGGCGGACGTGCCATGGAGATCGTCTATGACCTAGAGGGCCTCAGGAATTACATGCATCATGCCGTCATGGCGTCACCCGAACATCCCGTGCTGATTGACAAGTTCCTCAAGGATGCCGTCGAGATCGATGTCGATGCCATATCGGACGGCTGCGACGTTGTCGTTGGTGGAATCATGGAGCATATCGAAGAGGCGGGTATTCATTCGGGCGACAGCGCCTGTTCTCTTCCCACTTATTCCGTCTCTCCTCTGATGGTGGATGAAATCAGGCGGCAGACGAAGGCGCTTGCGCTGGAACTGGGCGTACGGGGGCTGATGAATATTCAGTTTGCCATTAAGGACGAGGAGGTCTATATTATTGAAGTCAACCCGAGGGCGTCGCGGACGGTCCCCTTCGTGAGCAAGGCGACGGGGGTTCCCCTTGCAAAGATCGGAGCCAAGGTGATGGCGGGCATGACTTTAAAGGAACTTGGCGTAACGAAAGAAATCATTCCTGCCTTCATATCGGTGAAGGAGGCGGTCTTCCCCTTTGCCAAGTTCCCCGGCGTCGATACGATCCTCGGCCCGGAAATGCGTTCTACGGGCGAGGTGATGGGGATAGACACCGATTTCGGCAGGGCCTTCGCCAAGGCGCAGCAGGGAGCGGGCGTATTGCTCCCGACGGAGGGGAAGGTTTTCGTCAGCGTCAAAAACGACGATAAGGAAGCCGCCATGGCGATTGCAAAGGCACTTGTTACGTGCGGGTTCGACGTTATTGCCACCCGTGGGACCTCGAAATTACTGAACGACAATGGAGTCAACACAGAACTCGTAAACAAGGTGGGCGAGGGGCGGCCCGATATCGTGGACCGCCTGAAAAGCGGCGACGTCTGCATGGTCATCAATACGACCATCGGAAAGGAATCAATCGAGGCGTCCTATTCCATCCGGCGGACGGCACTCTTAAAAAACATCCCTTACTTTACCACCGTGGCGGGTGCAAAGGCGGCGGTGAGGGGAATCGAAACAATGAAAGCGGGAGAATTGAAGGTGAAATCATTACAGGAATACCACGAAATGACGGAGGCAAACCGATGAGTACGCGTGAACCGGTGACGACGGAAGGACATAAGAAGCTTCAGGAGGAGTTGAAAAAGCTGATTACCGTGGAGCGGCCTGCCGTCATAGCGGCGATTGCAGAAGCGAGAAGCCACGGAGACCTTTCGGAAAATGCCGAATATGACGCCGCCAAGGATAAACAGGGCTTCGTCGAGGGGAGGATCAAGGAGGTGGAAACGAGGATCGCCACTGCCGAGATCATCGATATAACGAAGCTGAGCGGCGACAAGGTCGTTTTCGGCGCTACGGTGACCCTCTCCGATTACGACACCGAAAAAGAGGTGACCTACAAAATCGTCGGTGTGGACGAAGCGGATGTGAAGCAGGGAAAAATATCGATCAACTCGCCCATTGCCCGCGGGCTTATCGGGAAACATCTCGACGAAGATGTGAAAATCACCACGCCTGCCGGTGTGAAAGAATATGAGATTATCGACATCGTCTTTAAGTAGGCCGCTTCTTTTAACCGTTCTTTGCCTTTTTATCCTCTTTACACCTGCCTGTAAAAAGGCCTCAGAGAAAGATGAGATTCGGGACAGGGAATTTGTCCCCCAAGTTACGCTCCTCGACGAATGGCTCGGCGCTTACTACCAGGGTAAAAAAATCGGATACGTGAACAGCGTGACTGAACGGGGGACGTGGGGCGGGCAGCCTGTTTCCAGAATAAAGAGTAAAGCGCTCGTGGAGATGAGCCTGGAGGGGGAGAAGAGTACCACCGAACTTGAGCAGACGGGATACCTCGACGGTGAGGGGAACCTTCTCGCCTTCGACTACACTCAGGAGATCATGGGCCACCGCATGGTTGTTCGTGGCGAGCGGAGGGAGGATAAGCTCATCGTCGAGGTGGATGCTGGGGGCGGCAAGCGAAGGCATACCTTCCCATACAGCGAAGATCTGACCACATCGGGCCTCCTGAAACAGGCGATTCTAAAAAAACCGTTGAAGGTTGGCGAGGAGAAGATCTTCCAGATCCTTCTAGAACCGCTTCTCGCGATAGAGCCGGTAACGGTGCGCGTTGTCTCTCTGGAAAAAGGCTATCTGGATGGGAAGGAGACGGACGTCTACACGCTGGAGGAGAGTTTCATGGGGATTGTCGGCACGGTGAAACTCGCCGCAAACGGACTCACCCTGCAAGAGGATTCTCCTCACGGTTTCAAACTGCTGAACGTTGAAAAGGAGGTGGCCCTAAAAAAGGGGACGCCTCTTTCCATCATCGACCTCCTCCTCGCATCGAGGATAGAGACGTCGAAGACGATTTCGAAGGCGCGCGAACTTGATCAGCTAAAAGTAAAGCTTACCCGCCTTCCCGCCGCATTTCCCCTTATAGAAGACGCCCGCCAGAAGGTGACTGCAAGGGACGCCTCCAATGAAGGGATCGCCTATTCTCTTGAACTTACACGGAGGGCGTTGCCTGAAAAAGAGATGGCCCTGCCCGTTAAGGAGAGAGGGTTTGAGATCTACCTCGCTGCCGACCATGTGGTAAATTCCGACAACCGGCTTATTATAGACAAGGCGAGAGAGATTATAGGCAATGAGCGCTCTGCCAAAAAGGCGACAGAGTCGCTCTACCGATGGGTCAATGAAAAGATCGGTAAAAAGCTCGTCGATACCGTTTCAGCCGTCGATACGCTAAAAACGGGTGAAGGGGAGTGCCAGGCGCACAGCAACCTCTTCGCCGCCTTCGCCCGGAGCGTCGGCATACCGACAAAGGTAATCTCGGGGATCGTCTATTCGGAGCAGTTCGAAGGGTTTATGTATCACGCCTGGAACGAGGTCTGGCTCGGCGAGTGGATCGCCGTTGACGCCACACTCGGCGGTTTTCCGGCGGACGCCACACATATCAAGCTCTCCGAAGGGGGGTTGGCGGACCAGCTCAAAATTCTGGCGCTTGTGGGGAAGATCGGGGTGGAGGTGGAGTAAAAGGGTTTTAGTCCGCCTTTAGTCCGTGCCAGTCCGTGGCTAAATAATCTTTTGACAGGATTTACAGGATTGAAATCACTCTTCCGGCTCTTTCCGGCCCTTTCCGTGGTTAACAGCCTTTGGTTTTCGTAGGGGCAGGTCTTGTGCCTGCCCTTTCTTTTGGGCACCCACGAGGGGCGCCCCTACACCTTTTATCCTTAGTCCGCCTGCCCCGTTAGACAAGACTTCCTGTTTGATGTGGTGGCCAAATATTCTTTGCCTTGACATTGGTTTCCCTTCAATGTAGATTAAATTTAATAACTCAACTTTTGTGGAGGGAATCATGGAGCATCTCAAGTATGTTGTATATCAGGAGGGAAAACACTACGTTTCCCAGTGTCTGAATGTGGATGTTTCCAGTTTCGGTGACACAATAGACGATGCAGTGGCAAACCTCAAGGAGGCCGTTGATCTCTACCTGGATGATGAACAAGGGAAGGCGGATTTTCATGATGTTGGAGATGCCCTGATCGGCGAATACGCTATAAATGCCTAAGATTCATAGTTCAGCACCTTATCTCTGTTCTGCAAAAAAACGGTTTCCAATTTATAAGTCAAAAGGGGAGCCATAAGAAATACCGCCTACATGATCGCACGGTAATTATTCCAGACCCAAAAAAAGAGATACCCTTTGGCACCTTTCTTTCGATTGCCCGTCAATCAGGTTTAGACCGCAAGACCTTCGATTAATCCCTCTCTGTATAACCCTTGATTTTAGTCCGCCTGCCTCGTTAGACAACTCTTCCTGTCTAATGGGGTGGCCAATGCTTTCCCCGCGAAATATACCCCTCTTTAATCTGTGCTAATCTGCCTTATCTGTGGATGATGCGCCTTTTCTCTTAGTCCGCAATTATCCCTTATCCAGTATCAATTGTCCTTAATCGCAATATCTGCCCTCTCTTTAAAGTTTTTCTCATCCTTTCAATATGTTATAGTTTTGCCTGTTTAAAAAAAGGCGGGCCATGCTCCATTCTATGCCCCTGTTCGGGGATATATTGAAACCATGACGGAAAATAATGAAATTCTGATTTATGAGACCGAAGACGGTCATAAGTCAGTTGAGGTAAAGCTTGAAGCAGATACGCTGTGGCTCAGTCTTCAGCAGATTGCCGATCTTTTTGGCAGAGACAAGTCGGTAATTTCCCGGCACCTAGGAAATATATTCAAGACTGGCGAACTACATAAGAATTCAGTTGTTGCAAAAAATGCAACAACTGCCGCCGACGGGAAAACTTACAAGGTTGAATTCTACAATCTGGATGCTATCATCTCCGTCGGCTATCGCGTTAACTCAAAGCAGGGCACTCAATTCCGCATATGGGCGACGGAAGTGCTAAGAAAACATCTTGTTGAAGGATTTATCTTAAACGAAAAACGCCTGATGACCGCTGAAGGGAAGTATAAAGAACTGCAAAATGCCGTGAAGCTCATGGGAAATCTGCTTGATCTGGAAGAGATACACGGGGAAACAAAAGGGCTTGTTAGCCTAATTACGGATTACTCACATGCGCTTCATATCCTGGACGACTATGATCACGAAAGGCTTGTCTCGCCTGAGGGGACAAAGGAAGAGACTTTCAGGCTCACCTATGAAGAGGCTAGAAAGATCATTGAAGCGATGAAAGAGAAGTTCAACGATTCGGATCTGGTAGGCCGTGAGAAGGACAAAAGCTTTGAAGGCTCCATCGGGGCGATCTATCAGACATTTGAAGATAAAGATGTCTACCCCTCCGTCGAGGAGAAGGCGGCCCATCTCCTCTACTTCGTCACTAAAAATCACAGCTTTGTTGACGGCAACAAAAGGATAGCTGCCGCCCTTTTTGTCTGTTTCATGGGGAAAAATGGCATACTTCACGATAAAAAGGGAACACGGCAGATAGACAATAACGCCCTTGTCGCTCTCACTCTCATGATCGCCGTTAGCAAGCCGGAAGAGAAAGAGACAATGATAAGGGTTATATTGAACCTGTTTGCCTGAATTATCCCTACGCCTTGATCCGTCCAATCCGCGTCATCCGCGTTCTATTGTTTTTGCTTTTAGTCAGATTTTAGTCCGCCTGCCCCGCCTGTGCCGTTAAAGATTTTATGTTTAACGGTATCAGAGATTGCTTTAATCTCTATCGGGGTGGCCCAAATAGCCCTTCCCTTTTCCCCTCAAATAGGATATAAAATCCACTTGGTAAAGCTTTACCGCTGCAAACTGTTTTTTTGATTAAATCTTTATTGCTGACAACTGATCGCTGATAGCTAATAGCTGCATTTAAGAGGTGGGATGAAAGACTTTAACGCCAGATCAAAGCCCGATGACCGCATAAGCGGTTCGGGCTTTTTTATAGGGGGATAACATAATGACGTTAATCATTCCAATAGAAATTATCGAAAAGAAGATACTCCTCATTCGCGGGCAGAAGGTGATGCTAGATGCCGATCTTGCTGAGCTTTATAGTGTTGAGACCAAGTTGTTAAACCGTGCAGTTAAGAGGAATATTAAGCGATTCCCTGATG
>CBDVDA010000077.1:0-15486 GCA_965372635.1 uncultured bacterium
TAATCTGCAGGACGCCAAAGCCGCCAAAGCCTGGTTGATTACAATTATGCGCAGAGAAATGGCACGATATTTTAAACGTAATGCCACTTCTGACCTGCCACTTCCCGATGATATAGAACTTATTTAAAACAAAAACGGACTTGATCATGTGGATACCATCTCCCTGCAACAGGCCATCGCCACATTACCGACCGAATACCGCGAACCATTACTGCTGCAGGTAATGGGTGGCTACTCATGTAACGAGATCGCAGAAATGTTAAGTATTAAACCAGGGGCCGTCATGACACGCACTTGTCGCGCCAGGCAAAAATTGCATCATATTCTTCTTTCATCGCTGTGTAATTGCCAAATATTAACTCTTCTGGGCTACTTGTTGAATCTCCAAAGCTGGCAGAATATTTTAAATGTAAATATGCTGTGCCATCCGTAACCTTTATTTCATTATGAACTAACACAGAAGTCATCATCAAAACTGTTCCGAGTGTAGCAAGGACTAAACCAGGTGAAGAAGTTTTTAGGGAAAAGTTTACCATTTGATTTTTCCCATCTAAAATTGTTTCAGGTTCTTCAATCCTACCTAATATAAATGATGCTCCGACAAAACATAGAATCATACCGGTAACAAAACATAAATATTTTGTCCATATCCTGGCCATTAACAATACATTTGCTTGGTGATAACGTTGTTTTAGCGTATGTTCTTCCAGCATTGCCAGCATTTTCCATTGTAGAACTTCCAGTTGGTATTTTTGTTCATCTTTAGCAACCGTCCCTAAAAATGGCTCTATGTTATTTTTCAGTTCTAATTTGGGCCCAGTATTTATCCTTGTATGGAGATAATAAAGCTGAAAAAAACTCGCAATAAAGAAAAAAACAGACAAACCAACTAGCATCCAAATCATCAATGGAAGCAGCTTTTTCTGCCAAGAACTTTTAGACCCTGTTTTTTCGTTTTTATTATTCATAAAGAAATAAGTAGGGGTAGCAACCTGTTAAAATCTTCGCCCTCTTGCATAACAAAAAAGCTCGAAACAGCTAAAAGCTGCTTCGGGCTTTCAAATTCTCTCGCCTCCCCTTTGTTTTTCATAATCATAACCCTTCACCCCCCCCCTCAATCCCCTCTATGAGCCGTTGGCTCCGAGCCATAAGCCTCTGCAAAGAGGGAGGTTAAACAACTCTCATTAGAAAGCACCCCTGACCCTGGTTTTTCTCATGTATGCAACCCCGGATACAATCGTTATGAGCAGAACTAAAAAGGTCAGGAAATATTCAATGCCGTAAACGACCGGTGTCAACGCCCACCTCGTAAGCGCTCTCAGCGTTTCATGCTTTGCAATATAACCTGCAAGAGGCGGAGAATAGGCGTAATATAATTCTACCAGCTTCGTCCCTGCCCTGTTTGTAAGCAGCCAGTTATCCCTGAAGTCCCTCAGAACTTTCACATGGGGATCCAGATAGCTTCCGTAGGCCGCAGTCGCTATAAAGCAAAAACCTGAAGAATCTGAATCGGGTCCTTCTGAAGAAACGGTAAAACTGGTTGGCGCGCTCCAGTCGGTCCATTCACCGAGAGAAGACTTATGCTTCACACTCCAGAAATAGGTTTCCCCTTCCAGAAGCCCGGCTGCCGCATCAATGTCATATGAGGTAAGATCGGCTGATTCTCCGCTGTCATAGAGCACAGTATAAGCGGCGCCGTCTATCCAATTATAGGCAACGGGATTCACCGTTCCCGCTGCCCCGCCTTCACCCGGCACGTATTCATAGGAAGATTGCGTATCGATAGCTGTCCCCACCTCTATTTCCGTTCCTCCATTCGGATAAAGGCCTGAAAACATACTCCAAAAATAACCGGTATAATCCATCTGTTTGAAGTTCCAAACAATCCTGCCGTCGGGATATAAGACCACCTGGAAATGAATGGGAGCCTTGGGCACACCATAATAATTATCGAATATGGTAGACCCGAACCACTCTATAACCACGGCGTTTCCGAGATCGTAAACTCTGACATAGCCATAGGTCATATCCTGGAGATCGTAGGATGCAAAGATGGCGTCAATCGTATCTACGTGGGCATCGTTATCATAGATAAATCCTTCCCCTGTAGTCGTAAATGTACTTGTCTCTCCATTCTCCAGAAGCTCGATGAGACCGTCCGTATCGGCGGAAATGGATGTAATACTTCTGCCGAAAAAGGGAAAAGTAAAGGGGAGATCATATTCAGCGTACAAGAAATATCCCGAAAGTTCTTGTACCGGAATATCAGGCGTCACTACGCTCACATCGTTCAGGCGCCACTGCGAGGCCGAGTGAGATGGCAGACCGTCACTATCTGAGAAGGGACTGGAGATCAGGGTTGGCGTTGCCGTTGCGTTAGAGCCGTTGGACGGGGAAAGATTGGTCGGCAATGCCAGGCCGGTCAGCCTGCCATCGGCATGTACCTTCTGGGCATAGATGTTATAACCATCCCGGCCATCCCGCCACGCGATAACGGCCCCTCCCGACCCGTCACCTGCAAGTGCCGTCCAGTCCCGGCCGCCTCCCGCCGTGGTAACAGCAACACCGTCCGTAGTCCATTGCACCAGACCATCGGCGTCTACCCTCTGGGCATAAACGTCGAGAGGCGAAGATCTATAATCCTCCCACGCAATAACGGCTCCGCCTGCGCCATCACTCGTTATCGCCGGCGCAGCCTGAGCACCATCAGCCGCCGATATGACGACGCCATTTTCAACCCACTGAACCGAGCCATCGGCATTTATCAGTTGGGCATAAATGTCATTATCTGCATAATTCGATCCGCCTCGCTTGTCCATCCATGTAATGATTGCGCCTCCCGAACCGTCGGCAACCATCTGTGGGTACCACTGGGCGCCTGTTGCAGTACAAACGGCCTCGCCATCGGCAGTCCACTGGACGGCGCCCGTTGAATCGACACGCTGGGCATAGGTATCATCCGCCCCGCTGCGGCTGTCCTTCCACGCGATGATTGCGCCGCCGGAACTGTCAGTCGCCATATCGAGATAACCCTGATAGCCTGTAGCTGTCGAAACAGCAACGCCGGCAGCCGTCCACTGAAGAGCCCCCGATGAATTGATAAGTTGGGCATAGACATCGCCATTACTCCAGGAGATAATTGCACCGCCGGAGCCGTCTTCTACAATCTTGGACTGTGAACCTGTAACCGAAGAGATTAAAACCCCGTCGGCAGTCCACTGAACAGTACCGTCTGCATCGACACGTTGGACATAGATATACGATCCGCTGCGAGCATCGCTCCATGAAATGATGGCACCACCCGAGCCGTCAGGTGCAATTTGCGGGTCTTGCTGGTCACCGGTAGCGGCGGATATCTCGACGCCCTCTGCCGTCCACTGGACAGCGCCGTTTGCATCGATTCGCTGCGCATATACATTATACGTAGCATCTACATTATTATTTTCCCACGTAACAATTGCGCCGCCCGAACCGTCGCTCACAATCTGGGGGTCTCTCTGCACACTATTAGCAGCACCGAGGTAGACGCCGTCAGTTGTCCATTTGACTGTACCGGCTGCATCGACACGTTGGGCATTAACACCGCCGAGGGCATTTCTCCATGTGATAATGGCGCCGCCGGAGCCGTCAGTTACCACCGACGGATAGTGCTGTGATCCGTCTGCCGTGGAAATGGGAACGTTCACAGTCGTGTCTGTGGTCCAGGCAAAGGCCGGGGAAACATAAAAGAAAAAAATGAATAGAGAGGCGAGAGCTGATCGAAAGTAAAGGTTTCGGGATGAGTGAACGTTTACCAGAAAATCAAACTTTTCCATATTTCATCTCCTTTTTTATTCCTCTTTTAATGTTAACAGCATAATAGGCAGATATGAGTGTCCACCTTTATAACATGAAATAAAAGTAAATACACGGCATATATTGCTCTTTTGTCGTTTTTTACGACTTCTGTTCTCTTCTCTTTAAACGAGGGTATTTTTGATGTTCTCAGGGAAAAGTTCCTGAAGTAAAAAAAGGCATCCCCCCCGTTTCATATTTTTTAAGCTTCGCACTTCTTTACCCCTAAAGATACGAAAAATGCTCCTATATTTTACGGCAGAGTTGAAATAGACTGTAGTTTTTTTACTTCACAAGAGGAGGGGATCTCTGTCATTATTTTCAACCACCCCGATAGAGATGAAACCGGTCTCTGATACCGTTAGACATTAGAAAGCTCTAACGGCACAGGCGGGGCAGGCGGAAGGATAGGGAAAAACCTTTTAACCATTTAAGGGTACCTCTAAAAATATGTCATGCTCAACTTGATTGGGCATCCAGACGTTTTATATTTCTGGATTCCGGGTCAAGCCCGGAATGACAACAAAGGAAAAAACTCTCTTGCTTTTAATCCACCCACCCCTCGCCAAGGCATGTGAGCCGCCTGCCGGGATTGCCCGCCTCGCCGGTGCCCTACGGGGGCATAATCTTCCCTGTACCCTGCTGGACGCCAACCTAGAAGGGCTGCTTTTTCTGCTTAACTCAAAGGTGGAAGCTGCCGACAAATGGTCTGCCCGTGCGATCAAGAACGTTGGTTCCAATCTCGATGCCCTTCGAAGTGAGCGGCTGTATCAAAACCAGTCCCGCTATGAGCGGGCGATTAGCGATGTCAACAAGGTTCTACAACTCGCGTCCCGGTCTCATGGTATCGACATGAGCTTTGCCAACTACCAGGACGGGTCGCTTTCTCCCCTCAAAAGTGACGATCTGATTCAGTCGGCTGAGACGGCGCATAAAAATATCTTCTATCCCTATTTTTCTGAGCGAATTGAATCGATTTTGGAAGAGAAGAATCCGACGACCGTCGGGATTTCCCTGAATTATCTGAGCCAGGCATTAACCTCCTTCGCCATAATCGGCTTCATCAAAAAACGTTATCCAAAAGTTACGGTAGTTCTCGGCGGCGGCCTCGTCACTTCATGGTTGAGAAGTGCAGAGTGGCAAAACCCCCTTGGGGGACTTGTCGATCATCTGGTGGCAGGGCCGGGCGAGGCGTTTCTTTTGGACCTCCTCGGTGTTTCAGAGGTTAATGACTATAAAGGGCACGACTTTGACGATCTCCCTCTGGACCAATATTTTTCTCCCAACCGTATTTTCCCCTACGCCTCGGCGACAGGCTGCTATTGGAAAAAGTGTTCCTTCTGCCCGGAAGCAGCGGAAGGGAGTCCCTATGTTCCCCTCCCGCCAGAGGTGGTTCTCGATGAAATCAGCATCCTTAAAAACAGATTGAACCCGATATTGCTGCACCTTCTCGACGATGCCATCAGCCCTTCCCTTTTAAAGGAGCTGGCAGCCCATCCTCCCGGCCTCAAGTGGTACGGCTTTGCCAGAATAAACCCAATCTTAACGGACCTTGATTTTTGCCGGAAGTTGAAGGCGTCCGGCTGTGTCATGCTGAAACTTGGACTCGAATCAGGCGATCAGTCCGTCCTTGACGCCATGAATAAGGGGATTGATCTCAGAATGGCATCGAAGGTGCTGGAGACGCTCAAACGAGCGGGGATTGTCACCTACGTTTATCTTCTCTTCGGCACACCGGCCGAGTCCTCTGCCGAAGCGCGTCGGACGCTCGACTTTACCCTTAAACACCATGAGTCAATTACCTTTCTCAACCTCGCCATATTCAACCTGCCCATTTCAAGCCGAGAGGCGGCAGACTTAGAGACAAAGGATTTTTACGCAGGAGACCTCTCCCTTTATAACGATTTTGTTCATCCAAAGGGGTGGCAGAGGAAGGATGTGCGGAATTTTCTGGAAAAGGAATTCAAGGTGCAGCCTGAAATCAGGAGAATCCTGCGCCGTGATCCGCCCTACTTTACATCGAATCACGCGGCTTTCTTCTGCGGAAAAGATTGAAAACCTTTTCACCACAGAGAGCACAGAGGTCACGGAGAAGATCAAAAGCGTTCAGACTGGATCACAGGGTTTTCTGGATTAAATCCTGAACATCCTGTTCATCCTGTCAAATAAAAAAAGGTGCTGAAAAAGGATTTGAGTATTGCCCCTTATGTAAAAGCGGAGTAAGGGAAACCTTTCACCGTGACAAACGGCGTGACTATTACCGCTGCCGGACATGCAACCTTACCGTTGTTCCACCGGAGCACTATCTGGACGCCGACGCGGAAAAAGCCGAATACGACCTGCACCGAAACTCCCCCCAAGATGCCGGGTACCGCCGTTTTTTGAGCCGTCTTTTCACCCGATCTGTGATCGCCTTGCTCCTGAAAGCCTCGGCCTCGATTTCGGCTGCGGACCGGGGCCGACGCTCTCGAAAATGTTTGAAGAGGCGGGGCATGAGGTGACACTCTACGACCGCTTTTATGCCGATGACAAATCGGTGCTTAAGGCGAGATATGATTTCATTACCACCACCGAGGTGGTGGAGCACCTGCACCATCCTGTGGAAGAGTTGGACCGGCTATGGGTCTGCCTGAAGAAAGAGGGCAGGCTCGGTATCATGACCAAGCTCGCCCTTAACGAGGCCGCCTTTTCAAAGCGGCACTATAAAAACGATGCTGCCCATGGCTGCTTTTTTTCAAAAAAAGACAGCGAAGTGGCTTGCCGACAGGTGGCAGGCAAAACTGACCTTTGCCGACAAGGATGTGCTGATTTATGATAAGAAATAACCAGGGACAGCTAAAACATTCTCTCATTTTTTACCACTTTTGATTCTTCATAATCCCCACGCATCAACGTGTAGTGAAATTTCTTACAAAACTCATTCCCGAATTACTTACATAAAACAAAGTGTTTTGCCGATATTTTCTATTCATTAAGCCTGATAGAATATGATGAGTATAAAAGGCCGCCCCATCAGATGCTAACTGGCCACCTCCTTAAATATCAGACCAAAGGACCAAAACGATGCCCGTACGAGTGATGATTGTAGACGATTCCAACTTTATGAGGAAGGTGATCGCCCTTCTTCTGTCCTCCGATCCCGGGATAGAGGTCGTTTCTGCGGTGGCGTCCGGAGAAGAAACGCTACAGAAGCTTTCTACCGTTAATCCCGATGTAATAACGCTGGACGTTAACCTGCCGGGGATGGATGGGATTGAGACGCTGGATAAAATCATGGCGGCCAGCCCCACACCGGTAATTATGTTCAGCGGCCGCACAAAAAAAGGAGCGGAAGTGACCCTTAAGGCTCTGGAAAAAGGCGCCATTGACTTCGTGGCTAAACCGCACGGATGCCTTTCTCCCGACCTTTCTTCCGTCAGGGACGAGCTTATAGAGAAAGTGATGGCCGCTTCCCGGGCCAGGATTACACGCAAAGGCAGGAGTCCCAGACCGGAAGCGAGTGCGCGTAAAAAAGACATCAAACAAATTTCAGCACCCGAAAAGTCCATACTGTTTATCACCTCATCCACCGGCGGTGTCCAGGCGCTTACCAAGCTGATTCCGGAACTCCCGGGAAACCTTCCCATGCCGGTACTGATCGTCCAGCACATGCCTAAAACGTTCACAAAATCCCTCGCAGAAAGCCTCAACAAGATAAGTGCGCTTACCGTAACAGAAGCCGGAGCCGACGACATCCTCGAAAAAGGACATGTCTATATCGCACCGGGCGGATGGCATACCAGTGTTGCCAAAAATGGGATGGGAAAAAAGATAAAGCTTGAAAAAAAGCCCAAGATGAAACTGATGCCCTGCGCCGATGTGACGATGGAATCTCTGCCCGAGGCATACGGGGAAAATATCCTGGGAATCGTGCTTACGGGAATGGGCGATGATGGAACAAAAGGGGCGGCCCTCGTCAAGAATGCCGGAGGGACCATCATTGCCCAGGATGAGGCTTCATCCATGATCTACGGAATGCCAAAGTCCGTAACCTTAAAAGGGCTTACAGACGATGTCTGGCCCCTCGATCAGATGGGGGAGAACATTGTTTCTCTGCTGGGAGGCAACAAAACCGGTAACGGTTGAAGAGCAAAGAACTTCCCGGAAATTAAATCTGCATAAACCCATCAGATCTATTTCAAAGTCCGCTTCTTACCCTGCTAGCTATTTTAACGCCTCCACCGTCGGCACGTTCCCTGAAATAATCACATTGCCATCCGCAAAGACGGCAGGCATCAACCCGTCTCATTGATAAAAAAGTTGCTGCCTTCTGCAATACCCGGAGTTAGCTCTGGCAGCGCCGTCACCGAATGATGTATCATGTGGGATAAAAATCATGGAGAATGATCGCGTTGACAACGATTAATAAACAGCAGTTGATTGAGCAGATTCTGACCGATTTGACTGAAAGATTCGAAGCGCTTATGCAGGCGGCGAAGGCAACCTATAACGGCGCCATAC
The DNA here is from genome assembly GCA_965372635.1 of uncultured bacterium. Lineage (GTDB taxonomy): Bacteria > Desulfobacterota > JADFVX01 > JADFVX01 > JADFVX01 > CBDVDA01. The sequence continues at coordinate 8,335 of CBDVDA010000077.1, forward strand.
ATGAGGAGAGCAAGGCCGAGGACAAGTATGACACGAGGGGTCTTGAGGCGTCATACCTGGCAGGCGCCCAGGCGGAAAGGGCAGTTGAAATGGAGGCGGCCATTTCTTTTTACAGGAGTCTCAATGCGAGGGACTTCGGAGAGGAAGACCCGATTGCACTGACGGCACTGGTGGAAGTGGAGGCCGACGGAAAAGAGGCGCTTTATTTTATTGGGCCCGAAGGGGGCGGGATCAAGCTTCAGATAGAGGGAAAAAATATTGTCGTCATCACGCCCAAATCACCGCTCGGCAGTCGCCTCATCGGCAAGGTGGTCGATGATGAATTCGACTTTTCAGCAGGCGGGCTCCTTCGGAGCTACACAATCATTTCCGTCGCCTGAAGATGATTCGGCAAGGAGGGCAAATAGAACAGGTCGATGTCATTATCATTGGCGCAGGCGCATCGGGATTGATGTGCGCCATCGAGGCGGGAAAGCGTGGCCGCCGGGTGACCCTCCTCGACCACGAGACGGAACCGGGAAAGAAGATCCTCATCTCCGGCGGCGGACGGTCCAACTTCACCAACTACAATCTCGACGCCTCTCACTTCATCTCGGGGAACTCTCATTTCTGTAAATCGGCCCTCAGCCGTTTCAGCCAGTGGGATTTTATCGCCATGATGGAACGCCACAACATCCCCTTTCATGAAAGAGAGGAGGGGCAACTCTTTTGCAACACAAGTGCCAGGGATATCCTCAAAATGCTCATCAGCGAATGCGAAGAGGCTTCTGTCTCTATCCGTCCGGGCTGTAATGTAGAAAAGATCGACACTGAGAAGAACCGACATTTTCGCATACAAACCTCACTTGGCAACTTTCACTGCCAGTCGCTGGTGATAGCAACAGGCGGCCTCTCCCTCCCCTCTACAGGCGCCACACCTTTCGGCTACAAGGTTGCCGAACAATTCGGGATCAAGATACGCCAAACCACTCCTGGCCTTGTCCCCCTCACTTTACAGCCCGGCGACAAGGCGCGCTTTGCGCCCCTTTCCGGCATCGCGGTAGAGGCAGTCGTTAGCTGCCGCAAGATGGAGTTTCGGGGAAACCTCCTCTTTACTCATCGGGGCCTCAGCGGTCCCGCCATTTTGCAGAGTTCCTCCTACTGGCAGCCGGGAGATGAACTGACCATCAACCTCCTCCCCGGCATCGACCTGGAAACGAACTTTCTGCAAGCAAAGGAGAAGGGGGATACATTGAATCTGAAGACTATTTTGACAGGGAAGCTTCCCAAACGGCTTCTGGCAGTCCTCGTTGACAAAGAGATGCTCACATTACCTCTCCAATCGATTCAGGGAGATAATTTAAAAAAAATTGCTTCGACCATTAATCAGTTGAGAATTAAGCCGGGCGGTACCGAAGGCTATCGAACTGCCGAGGTGACACTGGGCGGAATAGATTGCGGGGAGGTATCGTCAAAAACGTTTGAATGCAGGAATGTGCCGGGCCTCTACTTTACAGGAGAACTCCTCGATGTAACTGGCCGACTCGGAGGGTACAACCTGCAATGGGCCTGGTCTTCAGGCTGGTCTGCCGGGCAGTATGTTTGAGTTACTCTCCCCTCCTTAGCGGGACATGGAGTTGTTTTTCCGGACGCAGATTTACAGGATGGGCAGGCCCAGGGTAAAAGGTTGGGCCACGGACTTTTTCGGACAAGGGCGGACTAACTTTTCAAATACTTAAATACCGTGAGAGGAAGGCCTTAACGGGGAATTCTATGGCTATTTAAATCCTCCCTCTGATTTTAAATACAAAAAAGCCCGCCGCAGTTTTTTACTGCTTCGGGCTTTCAAATCGTCCCATTAGAGTCAGGCATCACCGCCTCCCCTGGGCATAAAGAGAGTGAGACGTTAGCGATTGTACCTGCGCTGCGTCCTTTTTGCCTTTTGCCTTCTCTTCTCCGCTTCTTTCTGCTTCAGCTTTTTCTTAACCGAAGGCTTCATATAGAAACGACGCTTCTTAAGCTCACGAAATGTCCCTTCCAGGGCAAGTTTCTTTTTAAGGTCCCTGAGCGCCTTTTCAACCTGGTTGTCAAATACTTTAATTTCCAAATTCCTAGCCTCGTTCTTCCCTTATTTATTTTTGCCCGGACAATATTCTAAAGGGCCTTGTTTTAATCCCCAAGAGGAGACAGCATTTACAAAGTGAGGGATTATAGCACCATAGCCCCTTACAGGGCAAGTCCAAACTTCAATTTTTCTTTATCCTCGTCCCCATCACATAATCAAACCAGGGCCAGGTGATGCACCAGTTGGCCGATTCCGGCTCCCGGCTCAGGTGATGATCGTAATGCCAGCGAAGATGAACATTGGCCCAATCGGGGTCTATATGCGATCTTCGGTGGCGAAAGTAATAGAGGGCTATGGATAAGCAGAAGCCAGCGGCAAAGCCGGGGATGACAAAGAAGAGGGGGAGGTGAAAAAGGAGTATGCAAGTGAGGACAAAGAGTTCCTTCGCCTGGGCGTTCCAACTGCGGGGCCAGCGCCTGTAGCCGGGGTCCAACAGGGCCTGCTCCCGGCATACCCTGTGGTGCTCATGCCAGTGATAACTGAAGAAACTCTCCCTTCGATTCCCGAGCCCGTGCAGGATATACCTGTGGAAAAACCACTCCCCTGCATTGGCGTATAGGAAGGCGATGAAAAAGGCGAGGATATTGAGTGTCAGTCCGGGCATAAGAAATATGAATGAACAGTTATGCCTTACCGTCCCGCTCCAAAATCAAAAATGTGAGATCGAATCCGTTTTCTTCGTCGGCGGGACGTTCCTCGCGGAATATCTCTCTCCACCCTCCCCTGTCGAATTCAGGAAAGCGCACATCCCCCTCAATCTCGCCGTGGACGATTGTGAGGTAGAGCCTCCCAGCCAGAGGGAGCATCTGCCCGTAGCAGTCCGCCCCACCGATCACCATGAGTTCATCCACCTCCCCCGGCGCTTTCAGCGCAGTCTTGATACTGTTTACCACTGTACACCCGTCAGCCCTGAAACCGGCCTGACGGGTGAGAATGATGTTATTTCGGCCCGGAAGCGACTTGCCTATTGACTGAAAGGTCTTTCGTCCCATGAGCACCGGCTTCCCCATTGTCTGTTTTTTAAACCACGCCATGTCAGCCGGAAGATGCCAGGGGAGTTCCGCCCCCTTTCCGATGACACCCTCTTCCGTCATGGCAACGATGATGGAAATAAACAAGGGCACCCTCAGCCGAGCGGGAGCAACGGCCCGACAGGAACGATGCCGGTGGGATTGATATGTTTATGGCTGGTGAAGTAGTGCGTCTTGATGTGGTCGAAATTGCAGGTCTCGGCCACGCCGGGTTGATTGTAAAGCGCCTTCAGCAGACGCCATAGGTTCGGGTATTCGTAGATGTGGCGGAGATTGCATTTGAAGTGGCTGTAGTAGACAGCGTCGAAGCGGATGAGAGTTGTGAAGAGGCACCAGTCCGCCTCGGTAATCACGTCGCCGAGAAGAAATTCATTGTCGGAAAGATGAGTCTCCCAGTGATCGAGCGCATCGAAGAGGGCCTTTACCGCCTCGTCGTAGGCGGCCTGCGTAGTGGCGAACCCGGTGCGGTAGACGCCGTTGTTTACCGGCTCGTAGATGAGGTCGATGGTCTTGTCGATCTCCTCAATTAAATCATCGGGGCAGAAGGTAAGGTCAGAATTACCCACGCCGTCGAACTCGGCATCGAGCATACGCATCACTTGCCTCGATTCGTTATTAACGATCGTCTTTGTCTCCTTGTCGAAGAGAATCGGCACGGTGACGCGCCCCGTGTAGTCGACCTGCGCCTTAACGTAGACTTCCCTCAGGAGGCTACAGCCGTTTATGGTATCCGGGATACAGCCGGGAGCGTTTGAGAAAGCCCAGCCGTCGTCTCCCATAAAGGGATCGACAACAGAGAGGGAGATCGCCTCTTCCAGACCTTTCAGCTTTCGCATGATGAGCGTTCGGTGTGCCCAGGGGCAGGCGAGTGATACGTAGAGGTGATACCGCCCCGCCTCGGCCTTGAAACCCGATGAACCGTCGGCGGTCACTTGGTCGCGAAAGACAGTATCGGGCCTGACGAAGTTCCCCTTCGCATCCGGCTCGTACCACTCGGTGGTCCACTTTCCTTCTACCAGCATTCCCATTGTGTCACCTCCCGAGCAAAAAATTCACGTCCAGAGGACGCGGCTTTAGTTTAGCCCTAAAAGAACTTCTCTTTCCCCTCCCTTTAAAACGCAGCCGAGTTAAGCAGTTGCCAGAGGAAGAAGGGTACAATGGGAACTCAGTTTCTGAATTTCCTGTGGCACTGGATGCAACTGTCGAGGATATCGTGGGTTCCTTTTCGAATCGCCTTATCATCCCTCTTCTCCACCGCCTTAAGCAACCTCTCCAGCTTGGTGTGAAAAACCTTATCCATTTCGGCAAAGACTTTCAACCTGTCGCCGTTCTTCGGCAGTTTTATCTTGCCCTTTCTAAGCGCCTGTTCCGTCGCCTTCTTCGCTTCGTGGACCGCGTGGAACGGTTTTGCTATTGCCATCGGCCTGTCGAAGACGAGGGCATCGATGAGATTTTTGAAGGCCTTGTCGAGAAGGCGCATCTCTTTTTTAAGCGGGTTCTCCTCCGCTGCGAACCCGGTCGGGGCAACGGCAACAACCAGTGCAAACATGAGCATTGCAACTATTTTCTTCATCATTTCTCCTTTAATTTTTAATCCATTACATGCATTATTTTTAATTATGAGGGCAGACACGCGGGTCTGCCCCTACGGCCATTATTTTAAATTTGCACTGTAGGGGCACGGCCTGCCGTGCCCTTTAATGTCTATTTGGGCGAGGCAGGCCTCGCCCCTACAATTGATTATGATATTCCCGATATTTCGATCGGTGTAGGGGCAGGTCTTGTGCCTGCCCTTTATCCTGGGCACCCACGAGGGGCGCCCCTACATTCATATTCTCAGTTCCCCCTCCCCTCAATCCCCTCCCACCAGGGGCGGGGAAGTTCTTTTAACCGACAGGCGCGCCCTTGAGAACATCGGGATCAACCGCCTTTTCAAAGACCTTGAAATTCTCCCGGAAGAGTTCTGCAAGGTGCCTCGCCTTTTCATCATAGGCCTTCTTCTTTGTCCATGAATTTCTCGGGTTTAATATTTTGTCGGGAATTTGATGGCACTGAGTCGGGTAGGCGAGCCCGAAGAAGGGGTCTGTCTCCATTGGCGCGTCGTTCAGGGCTCCGTCGATCGCCTGGTTTAGAAGCGCCCGCGTATACTGGATAGATATCCGCTCACCCACGCCGTAAGGTCCGCCGACCCAGCCGGTATTGACGAGCCAGCAGTTGACCTTATGTTTTTTGATCTTCTCTCCAAGAAGCTTCGCGTAGACAGACGGGTTTCTCACCATGAAGGCGGCGCCGAAGCAGGAGCTGAAGGTCGCCTTCGGTTCCTTGATACCCCGCTCAGTCCCGGCCACCTTGGCCGTATAGCCGGAGATAAAATGATACATCGCCTGTTCAGGCGTGAGCTTTGAAATGGGAGGGAGAACGCCGAAGGCGTCGCAGGTGAGGAAGATGATATTTTCGGGATGCCCTCCCATGCCGGTCGGTTCGTGGTTCGGGATAAAGGTAATCGGGTAGGCGGCGCGTGTATTCTCCGTCAGTACGTCGCAATCGAGATCGATATCCCGCGTCCGGTTGTCTATCTTCACGTTTTCCAGTATGGTCCCGAAGCGGCGGGTACAGTCGAATATCTGTGGCTCGGCATGGCGGGAGAGGTTGATCACCTTGGCATAGCACCCCCCCTCGAAATTGAATACCCCTTTGTCGCTCCAACCGTGCTCGTCATCGCCGATGAGATAACGGTCCGGGTCGGCGGAAAGGGTCGTTTTTCCCGTACCGGAAAGGCCGAAAAAGAGCGCCGTGTCTCCCCTCTTCTCCCCTTTGTTGGCCGAGCAGTGCATGGGAAGGACCCCTTTGGCGGGGAGCAGATAGTTCATGACGCTGAAGATCGATTTCTTGATCTCTCCTGCGTAACTCGTCCCGCCGATGAGGATCAGCTTTTTCTTGATGTCTACCAGGATAAAGGCTTCCGAATGGGTGCCGTCGTATTTCGGCGAGGCGCGGAAACGGGGGATATTGATTACCGTAAACTGGGGGATGAAGTTTTTGAGTTCCTCGTCGTCACTCATGCGGATAAACATGATGCGCGCAAAGAGGGAGTGCCAGGCATCCTCCGTAATAACGCGAACGGGGATGCGGTAGTCGGGGTCCGCCCCGGCATAGCAGTCCTGAACGTAGACGTCCTTCCCCTGCAGGTAGGCGAGCATCCTTAAGTATATAGCGTCGAACTTCTCCTCGCTGAAAGGCCGGTTGCTCTCGCCCCACCAGACATAGTCCTTGCTCGTCTCCTCTTCGATAACAAAGCGGTCCTTGGGGGAACGCCCCGTATAATCGCCGGTCCTAACCACAAGCGGTCCACGATGGGAGACCATCCCCACCCGACGCCGAATCGACTGCTCGTAAAGCACAGGAGGCGTACACGACCAGTAGACATGTCCTACATTCTCGATGCCATGTTTGTCGAGCCCGTAATTCGGATTATGAACGCCGCCTATCATGAGTAATCCCTCCTGTGATCGGTTTGATTAAAAGATTAATTGTAGCAGTTTGGGGAGAGAAAATATAGGGGATGGGTAGGCAGCGCGAGGTCGTTTTCAACTGTTCCAAACTACCAGACGACAAGGTTACTTTGTTTTGACAGGGTGTTGGCCCTATTCAATACAGGCCCGAATAATATTATTAAAAAAAAGAGCAGCCCGTCCCTGCTGCTCTATGCTTTGTTCCCAATATATATGGAAACAAAACAATTTATGCTTGTGTGTGCGCCATTAATGGCGGTTAATTTGGACGGAGCATAAAAACTTTAATAAACTTCCTGGCTCTTTTTTGCTTCAAGTGCTTTTCTAAAATCAAAGTCGGTCCACTTCGTAAACCAGAACTTTCTTTTATTAATAATGTCCGTATGCAATGCATCTTTTATCTTATAAAGTGATAGTAGCTTCTTTTTAAATTATTCCACCAAATACGGAAAAGCCAAAAGATCAAAAAGTAAAATTGTTAGCTCAGTTGTTTTACCCCTGTTAA
>CBDVDA010000078.1:0-15364 GCA_965372635.1 uncultured bacterium
GGTGTAAACTGTCAAAAGGAAGAATGTGTCAGGTTCAAATATGACAATTAAAAATAATAAAGATTTTTTCACGCATTATTTCACCCTGTTGTTGACAGTCGTTATATTCGCTCTCATTCTTTTCCCCGGAAAAGCCGATTGTGGAGATCACTCGACTGCCCCCGAATGGCGGGAGATCAACAACCGAAACGGCATCCAGGTTTTAAGCCGTCATGTGCCGGGGAGTAAAATCATCGCATTCAGGGGAATCGTCACTATCGATTCAGACATCGGGGTCATTATAAATACCATTAACGATAAATCCCGCCACAAGCAATGGGTGGCGCGGCTGAAGGAAAACAAGACGCTCAGGTTGGATTCTCCCTTTGAAAGTCTGGAATATACGCGGGTCAATTGCCCCTGGCCCGTTTCGGACAGGGATTTCGTTTTTAACAGCACGGCGGAAATCGATGAAGAGAAAGATGTAGTAAAGATGCATTTACGCTCCGTTGCCGATCCGCTTATGCCGCCGAGAAAGGGCGTTGTCAGGGCGGAACTACATAAGAGCCTCTACACGCTAACCCGCCTTGAGAAGGGGAAGACAAGGGTTTCAGTGGAGTTTCACGGCGATCCGAAGGGGTGGGTGCCTGCCTGGGTCTTCAATATCTTCCAACGGCGCTGGCCCATGGTTACTCTGACGAGGCTCCGCAATCACACCACTAAGCCGGAAGTCAAGAATGCCTACACGCACTACGATTCGCTCCGCCGCTACTACCTGCCGCTCATGGCCGAAGCTGAAAAACCGGAAGCAGACAGAGCAGAAACCGAGAGCCGATACCAGGTTAGCAAAGAGCAAAAACAACTCGCTTTCTAAAGCCACTTCTTTCTCGAATAAGCGCCCTTCAGCAGCCTGTCCAGCCCGCCGCTCAAGATCTGCCGCCCCCATTTGAATTCCTTGTAGAGTACGACAAACTTCCAGATATCCTTAATTACCCGGATGCGGTCGGCCTTATCGAGCGCCATGAAGGCCTTGGGGAAATCGGCCTCGTGGGGGCGTGAAAGGGCGATGAGGAAGGGGTTCCACTGGTCGGAGCAGCGGCGCACCTCGGAGGCGATCATGGCGCGGTAGACCTCCTGCAAGGGTCGGTTTCTCGCCTTCGCCTCAACAATCGCCTCTCCCGAAATCGCTCCCGCATGGAGGGCGCAGCTCATCCCCTCGCCGATCATATTGAGAAAGCCTGCCGCTTGGCCGGTGATGATCGTATTTCCTTTCCCGAAAACGTAGGTATTGATGAGCGACGGCCCGAAATTCTCCGCCGTCCCTTCGGGGTTGACCGCTTCTTTCAGGCGCGTGCTGTGTTTCTCTTCAAGGTAGCGCACCACCTTCGCCTGTTTTTTGTTGAAATCGTCACCCACCTTGAAACCGACGCCGACGATCTGCTGGTTGTCCCGCGCGTGGGACCAGGTGTAGTGGCCGAGGTCTGGATTAAACCAGAAGTGAAAGTACTCGTCGTCGAGGCCGCACTCGATGATGTCGTGAAATTTCTGCCCCACGAAAAACCAGGGGATCTGCTTTGGGTAATCAGGATAGATGGCGCGAACCACGTGGGACTTGGGGCCGTCGGCCCCGATCACCTGACCCGCCCGGTAGGTGAGAAGCGTGCCGTCCCGCTCCTTTGCGGTGACAATCACGTGGTCCCCTTTATCCTCCAATCCAACGAAGGAGGTGCTTTCCTTTATCTCCGCTCCGCTCTGCTTTGCCGTCCAGTAGTCCGAGTATTGCCGGTGCAGGTGGGGGGTGGTGCCGCCGAAGAAATCCATGGAGAATGAAACCATGGAGGGAAAATGAAAGCTAACGCCCCGGCAGGAGGTCGGCTCGTGGAGTACCTCTTTCGGCAGGGGGCCGAAATTCTCCAGCAGGAAACGGTGTCCCCTCGGCGAGAGGATGCCGCTGCAAACCTTCTGACGCGGAAGCGAACTCCGCTCGATGATGAGCGTTTCCAGCCCCGCATCGGTGAGCCGCTTGGCTGCTGCCGCACCGGAGAGCCCGGCGCCTATGATAATGACGTCTACTTTACGCATGATGGTTCCGTTACTCAATCACGTAACAATTTAACAGATCAAATTTTTGGTTAGAATCCGCTTAATAAGTAAATCTGGTTGCTAAAGTCACTAAATTCCAAGGGAAAGCTGCATCAATGTGTTTACATCTTGCAATGTGGCTTTTATTATCGGTGCTTATTTCTTCTTCGTTTTCATCATAGTGTGCAAGTAACACTTTTGCACAATCTCCGAAATTTGCATATGAGTGTATCAAAGTTAAATGCATTGTAGAGTCACATTGAAAATGCCAAATATCTTTAGACTCATCCCTAAAAGGATAGGACAAAAATATTAAAAAAAATATAATTGAAATAGCAAAAGTTGATTTAATGAAGTTTGAATTTTCTAGTTTTTGGACGCCAAAATTGTTTGATTCAGGCGTTCCAGATCTGAAAAAAAAGATTAAATTGAATAGTGGTATAAAAAAAATAAATGCATACCAACCACGTTCATTAAAATCATGGGCTCTTCTAATAGCTAATAAGATAGTCATCAGTGAGTAAAAAATATATACAATAAATATTCCAACATCACTTACGGTTTTTGGGAATAGCTGAAAAAGTAAAGTTAGTAAAATTACAAACAAATAGGCTAAAAAAAGATAGGCAATAAACGAGGTACGATTCAATCTACCTTGAGTTGCTATTTTGTAAAAATTAATATTCATATTTATGTATTATTAATTGTTTTACACAATATCCGCCAAATGGACAACAGGAACAGTCGTCACTTTCTTGAGCGCCTCCCCATCCTCAAAATTCTCCACCACTATCCGCTCGAAGCTCCGCCCTTCCAACAGCCAGTTTAGTTGCTCCTTCAGATCGATCCCGTCTGTCCCGGCCTGCCGGTGGAGGCTGGTGGCCGTTGTTGGGGTGGCGATGCGGTTCAGGTCGAGGTTGAAGGTGCAGGTCGTCTTCTTTCTGAGTTCGTCGTAGTGGGAGACGAGGCGTGAGTAATCGGCGTTGTAGGCCCGGCTGTCGATGATGTAGAAATCGGTGGGGAGCAGCTTCGCTGCGACTCTCTCCATCCCGCTCAGAACCTCGCCGATCCCGCGTACCTCCGTACCGGGCAGCCACTCCCGAAGAGGCTGCTTCAGCCGTCCGTCTGCGAGGATGATCTCCTTCGCCCCTCTTAACGGTTTAAGAAAACGCTCCCGTCTCGCCGCCGGGATTTCGATCCCCGCCTCTAATGCGAGGGCCATGTCACTCCCGTCGTCACCGGCCAGGCTTCCATCTAAAAGATTGAGGATTTTTGAGAGGCGTTTTTCGTCTTTTGAAAACGCCTCTCCGGCGAGGAAAAGCCGCTCACTCCGGGATGCGTCATCGATCGGTTTTTCAGCCGCTTCCGTCATGCGCCGTATGATCTCTTCTCTTGCCGGGTTGTCCGCCAGCGTACCCCTCAACTCTGCCATCTTCCCCTTGAGATCGATCCCTTCGGGGCAGAGGGTGTCGCAGGAGCCGCAGAAGGCGCAGGCGAGGAGCGATTCGGCAATGTCGTTTGCCGTTGCGCCGTGCTGCATCGCCTTTGCCCGCCCCTGCCAGGTAAAGCGCATGTCCCGTTTCTGCCGCCAGACGGGACAGGGGAGAATGCATAAGCCGCAGGCGATGCAATCGGCCAGCGTCTTCAGGGCGGGGAGTTTCTTGGCAGCCAGCGGTCCCATCAGAATATAACGTCTCGGTTTAGAATCATGGCCGGGTCTGCCTTCCGTTTCATCTCCAGATGGCGATCCACCACCTCGTTTCCGAAGACGCGCCGGATATACCCCTTCATCATTCCGCCGAAGCGGTAGTAGCTCCCCTTGATCTCCACGCCCACATCATAAATCTCATTTTTGAAGGACTGGAGATAGTCCCGGCTGTAGACGCCCCCCTCCAGCATAGGCTCGAACTCGCAGCCGTAGGCGATTTCCGTTGCATCGGGAGGGATGCAGGACATTTCGTACTGTTCACGGCTGTCGGATTTCAGGCGAATGCCGACGCAATACAAGGTGTAGCGGCGGAAATATTTTTTGCAGACTTTGTTCCCCTTCTCCACCACGTCGGCGAATTTCTCCGGGCTCGACGAGACGTCGGGGATGATCATCTGCCGCCCGCCCCAGTGTTTCCAGACGGCGCGGGAAAAGACGACGGTGCGGTCGAGCATCTCGCCGTCCTTCATGTGATGAGGCGGTTGAAGATCGGGGAAAAGCTCCTTCTTTCTCTGGTAGAGGAAAAGGGCTTCGCCCACTTTCCAGGGCCGAAGCGCATAATAAAGCGCAGTCCGAACGGCGAAAGCCGTTTCGTCATGCCCCTTGAGGCTGCTCCGCCATTTCTCCATGAATAAGGTTTCCCGCTCCTTCGAATCGAAGGCGACGAGGAGGGTGATCGCCCTGTCCATCATGGTGAGGATGCCCGAATAGTCGGCCACCTTCGCTTTATCGACGGTGATCAGGTCTTCCACCGCATATTTGAGCGAGCTGTAGTAAAAGTAGTGCATTCGAAGCGGCGTGTAGGGGCGGATCTTCATCGTCGCCTCGGTGATGACGCCGAACTGGCCGTAGCCGAGGATGACCCGTTTGAAGAGCTCCCCGTTTTCCTTCTCCGAGCACTCTACGATCTCCCCGGTGGGGGTGACCACTTTAAGCGCCACCGCCTGATCGGCGCTGCACCCGAAGCGGGAGGAGTTCACGTCCACACCGCCCACGCCGAGCGTTCCGCCCACAGAGGAGGTGAGGTTGAGAGGCGATGAAAGATAGTCCATCCCGTACCGTCTCAACTCCTCGGCGAGGCTGTGCCAGAAGATACCCGCCTCGGTCCGAACGGTGAGGCCGTCGGGATCGACTTTTAAAACCCGGCTCATGCCGGTCATGTCGAGAAGGACGCCGCCGAAGGCGACCGATTCCCCCTCGGTGGTGAGGCCGCCGCCCCGGCTGGTGACGGGAACGGCGTGGCGCTGCGCTGCCTTCAGCAGGCTGGAAATCTGCTCGGCACTTTCTGCCCTAACCACGCCATGGGGGAGGCCGTAGGCGAGCCCCCCCGCATCGGTAACGAAGACGCCCCGGTCGGGCGTCTCCTCACGAACCTCGACGTCGGCCTTCTTTAAATCAGCCTGAAAGGCCTCCCAGCCTTCGCCTTGCCATCGGGACGGGTTCGTCTGCTGGCGGCTGATGCCGACAAGCGCATCGGGCGCTACCGGATCGGGGGGGATTTCTCCTAATGTTATGGTTGGTATTTCCACAGGTCTCTCTAATAAAAGGGTTATGAGGGAAAATGAATAATTACAACCACAGAGTCACGGAGGCACAGAGGAATAAATATTTTCTCAGTGTCTCTGTGCCTCTGTGGTTCAAATACTGTGTAGGATTATATCAAAGTGCAGGGCTCTCAATAAAGCCTTGTTTCCTAGTTGTGCTCCATTGTCTTCAGAAAGGTCACGTCGGGCCATTCCTCTATAGCGTTATTAAGCCGCCATTCACTGGCGGCGAGGTAGGTGAGGTTCCCCTCGGCATCGCGCGCCAGGTTCGACTGGTTTGACCACTCGAACTCGTCCAGCTTCTTCTTGTCGTCTCCCACCACCCACCGTGCGGCGGCGAAGTTGATCCCCTCGTAGTCGGCATCGACGCCGTATTCCGCCTTGAGCCTCGCCATGGTGACGTCGAACTGGAGCACGCCCACGGCGCCGAGGATATAGTCGTTCCCCATGAGGGGACGAAAGACCTGCACCGTCCCCTCTTCTGCAAGCTGGAGGAGCCCCTTCTGGAGTTGTTTCGTTTTGAGGGGGTTTTTGAGCTGCACACGCCGGAAGTGCTCCGAGGCGAAGTTGGGAATGCCGGTAAACTTGAGGGGCGTCTTGTCGGTAAAAGCGTCGCCGATTTTCATGGTGCCGTGATTGTGGATGCCGATGATGTCTCCGGGGTAGGCCTCCTCTACGGTGGCGCGGTCCTGCGCCATGAAGATGATGGCGTTGGAGAGGCTAATCTCCTTGCCGATGCGGTGGTGTTTCACCTTCATCCCCCGGTTGTATCGGCCGCTACAGATGCGAAAAAAGGCGATCCTGTCGCGGTGCGCCGGGTCCATGTTCGCCTGGATTTTAAAGACGAAGCCGGAGAAGCCTTCATCCTCGGGCGAGACGGTGCCCGTCGTCGATTCTCTCGGTCCGGGACAGGGGGCGAGTTCTACCAGCGCGTCGAGCAGTTCCCTGATGCCGAAGTTGTTGACGGCGCTCCCGAAAAAAACGGGCGTCTGGTTCGCCTTCAGGTATTGCTCCTGATCAAAGGGGTTGGCCGCTCCTTCGAGCAGCTCAATTTCCTCTCTCAGCTCAATGGCCTGGTCGCCGAGGAGTTCATCCAGCTTCGGGTCGGAAAGATCCGTTATGACGATCCCCTCATCCTCCCGTTTTTCGCCGCCGGGGGTGAAGAGGTGGAGTTCCTTTTTGTAGAGGTTGAAGACCCCCTTGAAACGCTTTCCCATGCCGATGGGCCAGCTAAGCGGCGCGCATTCGATCTGTAATTTCTCCTCGATATCGGCAAGCAGATCGAGTGGATCGAGTCCCTCGCGGTCGAGCTTGTTGATGAAGGTGATAACCGGCGTGTTCCGCATGCGGCAGACCTCCATGAGTTTCTTCGTTTGCGCCTCCACCCCCTTGGCGCTGTCGATCACCATGAGGGCGCTGTCCACGGCGGTAAGGACGCGGTAGGTGTCCTCGGAGAAATCCTGGTGCCCCGGCGTATCGAGGAGGTTGATCTCGAAATCACGGTGGCCGAATTTCATGACCGACGTGGTGACCGAAATGCCCCTCTCCTTTTCGATACTCATCCAGTCGCTAGTGGCGTGGCGGCCCGCCCTCTTCGCCTTCACCGCCCCGGCAAGCTGGATCGCTCCGCCGAAGAGGAGGAATTTCTCCGTGAGCGTCGTCTTCCCCGCATCGGGGTGGCTGATGATGCCGAAGGTGCGTCGGCGCTCGATTTCACGTTTTTGATTTTTGCTCATTTGTCCTTTTTTATTCAGGGTAAAAAAAAACGGGCCTGCGGGCACGTTCAACGCATTATAGCAAAAATGAGGGGGCAGGGTCAATTGGGCTTCATATGAATTTAAGGAGGGAGAAGAGAGCTCGCCCAATTACTTGTCTTCTTCAAACGTCGTTAATAATAAACATGATAGCATAGCTATATTAAGTTAACGCCGAATTTAAAGCATCTTTTGGCATCGAAACAGGATTTACAGCCACTTATTAACGAATATTGCACCAAACCCGGGGACAAAACAAGCCAGTAGTTGACATGATGTTGATCTGCTGTCAATGAACAGACGTTTCCGATCGACTCTATAGAGGATTGCAGGATTTAGGTGAAAAACACAATCTCCAACCACAGAGGCACGGAGACAACCGACGACGATCTGTGCCTCCGTACCTCTGTGGTAAAAAAATCCGCTCTTCGTCTATGAAAGTCCGTGGCTAAATATTTTGTTCCACGTGGAACATCAGCGTTTTTTATACTCATACAGCGTCCGCTTCATCCCCGAAAAAGGGAGGCAATAAGAGACCGTTTCCGGTAGCTTATACCCCTCCAGTTCGACAGGTGGTTCACCCGGTCCCTTCATGCATATGAGCCGTCCGCCACTCTTCAAGTGAGGCACCGCCCAATCGCCGAGGACGGGAATCTCGGCCACCGCCTTTGCCACCACCCAGTCGAAGTACTGAGGCGGCAGATCGGGAGAACCAGTATTCTCAAAGCGCGTCGTCACTGCCGTTACATTCTTGAGGCCGAGCGTACGGATTGCATGCCTTTGAAAAAGACTCTTTTTCTCCACGCTGTCGGCAAGCGTGATCTCCAATTTTGGTGCAGCAATGCCGAGAGGAAGCCCCGGAAAACCTGCGCCTGTCCCCATATCGAGAAGCCTTTCGGCTTTCTCTTTTTCTTTAATTACTAAAAGGGGTGACAAAGAATCGAGGAAGAGTTCTTCCGTCATCCGATCCTCGTCTTTCAATAGCGCCGTCAGGTTCATCTTTTTTCCCCATGTGCGAAGTTCCGCCGCAAGGGAAAGAAAGGCCTCCACCTGTGTGTGGGAAAGTGGCAGACCCATCGCCTCCGCCCCCTTTCTGATCCGCTCCTGCATCGCCGCGCCTAGAGAACGCCTGTCTTTCTTAAGTAAACCATGAGCATAGAGATGGAAGCGGGGGTAATCCCCGAGATTCGCGCCGCCTGCCCAAGGGATCTCGGCTTGAGATCACTCAGCTTTTCCACCACCTCAATGGAGAGGCCGGGAACCGCCTTAAAGTCGATCTCTTCGGGGAGCGTCATCTCTTCCATCTTCTTGAAGCGGGCAATCTCGTCGAGCTGCCGTTCGATGTAGCCGTCGTACTTGGCATGGATCTCCACCTGCTCCAGCACCGGGTCTTCGACCCCTTCCATATTTTCTAATAAAAGATCGTTATAGGTCACCTCGGGGCGTTTCAGCAAGTCAAACAGAGTGGCCGAATCCTTGAGTGGCGGCGCGCCGAGTTCCTGCAACCGTTTGTCCACCGTACCGCCGGGACGGGCGCGGAGACCCTTCACGCGGGCGAGGTCTTTATCAATCGCCTCCACCTTCCGGCGATACCGTTCAAAACGCTTGGGCGTGACGAGCCCCACTTTATACCCCCGCTCGGTGAGCCGAAGATCGGCGTTGTCCTCGCGGAGCATGAGCCGATACTCGGCGCGGGAGGTGAACATCCGGTAGGGCTCTGCCGTCCCCTTCGTCACGAGATCATCGATGAGGACGCCGATGTAGGCCTCGGAGCGGTCAAGCACGAAGGGTTCTTCCCCTTTCACCTTCAGCGCCGCGTTGATTCCTGCAACGAGCCCCTGAGCCGCCGCCTCCTCATAACCGGAGGTGCCGTTGATCTGCCCGGCAAGGAAAAGGTTTTCAACCTTTTTGAGCTCCAGCGTCGGCTTCAACTCCGTGGGGTCCACGTAATCATACTCGATGGCATAGCCGGGGCGCATGATCTCTACCTTCTCCAATCCCGGTATGGTGCGGAGCATCATGAGTTGAACATCTTCGGGAAGCGATGTGGAGAGCCCGTTCGGGTAGACCTCCGTCGTTTCGTACCCTTCAGGTTCGAGGAAGACCTGATGGCGCGTCTTGTCGGGGAAACGGACGATCTTGTCCTCGATGGAGGGGCAGTACCGCGGCCCCACCCCTTCGATCACACCGCTGTAGAGGGGTGACCGGTCGAGGTTGTCGCCGATGATGGCGTGAGTTACTTCGCTGGTGTAGGTAATGTAACAGGGGACCTGCCTCTGGGTGATCTTCTCCGTCATGAAGGAAAAAGGGAGTGGCGTTTCGTCGCCGTGCTGCGGCTCCAGGATGGAAAAATCTATCGTCTTGGCATCGAGACGCGGGTTGGTGCCTGTCTTCATCCGTCCCATCTTGAGGCCGAGGGCGCCAATGTCGTCGGAGAGTGTAGTCGAGGCGGGGTCACCCGCCCGTCCCGCAGGAAAGGAGGTCATCCCGATATGGATGAGCCCTTTCAGGAAGGTGCCCGTGGTAACGACCACCGTCTTGCCGTGATACCTCACTCCCTGACGGGTCACCACGCCGCCGACCCCACCGTCGTTCACGATGAACCGATCCACCATCCCCATCTTGATATCGATACCCTGGGTTTCTTCAAGAACCCGCTTCATCCTGAGACGATAGAGCTGGCGGTCCGCCTGGGCGCGGGAGGAACGAACGGCAGGGCCTTTCCGGGTGTTGAGACGCCGGAACTGGATCCCCGTAGCGTCGGTGTTGATCCCCATCTCACCGCCGAGGGCGTCAATCTCCTTCACGAGATGCCCCTTGGCGAGACCGCCAATGGCGGGGTTGCAGGACATGAGGCCGATGGTGTCGAGGTTGATCGTCATGACGAGGACGCTGCACCCCATCCGGGCCGCCGCAAGGGCCGCCTCGCAGCCGCCGTGCCCCGCCCCGACGATAATCAGATCGTATTTCTTCCCGTAGTTCATCTGTTCCTTTTATTCCCCCCTTTTGCTAAAGGGGGGCGAGGGGGGATTTGATAACCCTCTTTTTGTAAAATCCCCCTTAATCCCCCTTTGCCAAAGGGGGAGACCAAGCCCTTAGCCTGTGAAAGTCTGTGGCTAACATTTTTTAATAATGTTCCACGTGGAACATCCGGGTTGGTGCTTCCTCTCCATAGTCCCTAAACCCTTTATAAGGAGTGGGAGGGAGTCCTTGCTGGACAACCCATCCCCACCCTGACCCTCCCCTTGAAGGGGAGGGAACGTTGATATCATTTCTGCGTTTCTCTGAGGCTCTGTGGTAAAAAGTCCGTTCTTTGTCCGTGTAAGTCCGTGGCTAAAATATTTAAACAATGTTCCACGTGGAACATTACTTGCCGATACAGAAATCCGAAAAGATGCGGTTGAGCACCTCGTCGGGCGTCGTCTCGCCCGCCACCTCTGCAATTCCCGCCAGCGCATCTCGGAGATCGATGGCGACCACCTCGAAAGGTTCTCCACCTGCGATCCCGCTCTTCGTCCGCTCTAAAGCGGTACGCGTCCCTTCGAGGGCCACCTTCTGCCTTTTGCGTGAGATGGCCACCTCGGGCGAACCGCCCGGCCCGTGGGAAAGGACCGTCCTGTACAAGGCCTCTTTAAGCTCATCCAACCCCGTCCCCTTCTCACAGGAAACGGCTGTCCAGTCCGTCGATACAGACCGGCCTATCTCCTCAATCCGGTCAGTCTTCATCAGGTCGGCCTTGTTGATAACAAGGAGCCTTCGGCTCTCTTCCGGCCCATCAATGAACGTTGCGTCTGTCGCATCGACCCCTTTTTCATCAACCATGTAGAGGACAATGTCCGCCTCCCTCAACCTCTCCAGTGTCCGCTTGATCCCCTCTCCCTCGACGACATCTTCCGTCTCGCGAATCCCCGCCGTGTCGATGAGGTTAACGGGGATTCCTTTAATATTGACCACCTCTTCGATCACGTCGCGCGTCGTTCCGGGGACAGCCGTTACGATGGCCCGCTTCTCTTTCAGCAGGGCATTCAGCAGGCTCGACTTGCCCGTATTCGGACGGCCCGCGATAACCACATGGATACCCTCTCTCAAGATGCGCCCCTCGTCATAGGTGGAAAGAAGCTCCTCCACCGTGCGGGCCGCCCCGGAAAGCGTCTCTTCCATCCGGGTTAAGGCCGCCTTATCGATCTCCTCTTCCGGGAAGTCAGTATACGCCTCCAGGATAGAAAGGGTCTCAAGGAGACCTTCCCTGACGTTGAAGAGGGCCTCCTTAAGCCCCCCTTTGAGCTGAACCTGAGCTAGCCGAAGGGAACGTTCCGTCTTTGCGCGGATCAGGTCGATAACCGCCTCGGCCTGCGAGAGATCAAGCCGACCGTTCATGAAGGCCCGCTTGGTGAACTCGCCCGGCTCGGCATGACGCACCTCCTCTCTCATGAGGAGTTCCATCACGCTTTGCAACGCTACCGTACCGCCGTGGCAGTTCAGTTCCACCACATCTTCTCGGGTGAAGGAATTGGGCCCCTTCATATAGGAGAGCAGGCATTCATCAAGCACCGCACCGTCATCGGGATTGACAACCTCCCCGTAATAGAGCCGGTGGCTTTCGAAGGTTTCTCTCTTTTTTTTCGGTTTGAATATTCGTGTTGCCGCAGGTAGCGCGGCAGGGCCGCTCAGGCGAATGATACCGATCCCCCCCTCACCGGCAGGTGTGGAGACGGCTGCAATGGTATCATCCTGATGACAGCCCTTCATAGGCAAGTACTATTGAGATTCGTTTGGAAAGACGACGACCTTCTTTTCCTCTCCCGTCCCCTTGCTCTCCGTTTGAAGCCCCTCTTCCTTCAGGGTCATATGGATGATCCGCCTATCGGCGGCGGGCATGGGTGGAAAGGTATAGCTTCTATTATCGTTCTGCACACTGTAGGCGGCCTTCCTCGCCATCCCTTCCAGCTTCCCCCTTCTCCTGGCGCGGTAATCGGCGCAGTCGAGAACGATCCTCTTTTCCCTCCGGCCCGTCTTCGATTCGATGATCTTGTTGAGCATATACTGATAGGCGTCGAGGTTTTTGCCTCTCCGCCCGATAAGAAGCGCCTCATCGTCGTCATCAGCACTGAGCGTTACGATGATCTCGTCGAAGTTCTCATTGATCTCGCAATCGGCCTCTACGTGCGTCAACTCAAGCAGCTTTGTAATTACCTCTTCGAGTTCCGGCTTCAAATCGATCGACTCGGTCGACGCCGCCGTCGCGCCGGTTGCCGTCCCCTCCGACAATCTGGAGGCCTCTATGGAGACCTTCTTTCCCCACTTTATACCGAGGACGCCCCTATCCGTCTCTTCCAGTACATCGATCTTCAATTCATCCCTGCCGACGCCGAAGTCTCCTTCTGCGGCAACAATCGCTTCTTCGAGGGTTTTCCCTTCAAACTGTTTTTCTGACATATTGTAAACCTCTACGTTTTTTTGAGTATGTAGTACTGCTGGGCAATGGATAATACGTTATTGACCAGCCAGTAGATAACGAGCCCCGATGGGAAGTTCAAAAACATGAACGTGAAGATGACAGGCATCATCATCATCACCTTCTGCTGCGTCGGATCGGGCGCGGAAGGAGACATCTTTTGTTGCAGGAACATGGTGGCGCCCATCACGACGGGCGTAATGTAATAGGGATCCTTGGCCGACATATCGGTAATCCAGAACAAGAAAGGCGCATGACGAAGCTCGATGGCGTTAATGAGCACGTTGTAAAGAGCGATGAAAACGGGGATCTGGACAACCATAGGCAGGCAGCCACCGAGAGGGTTGACCCTGTTCTTCCGGTAGAGTTGCATCATCTCCTTGCTCATCCGCTCCTTGTCGTCCTTATACTTCTCCTTCATCTCCGCCATGATCGGCTGGAGCTTCTGCATATCCTTCATCGATTTGTAGCTCTTGTTGGCAAGAGGGAAAAAGACAAGCTTTATCAGAATCGTAACGAGGATGATGGCAAAACCGTAGTTGCCTGTGTAGGTGTAGAGAATTTTGAGAAACCGAAGGAGCGGTTCAGCGAGGGCGTGAAACCACCCGAAATCGATGGCGCCTTCCAGGCCTGACCCGGCGCTTATAAGAAAAGTGAGGTCTTTCGGGCCCGAATAGACAGTGAGGTGAACAGACTTCTCCTTCCCAGCCGGGATGGAAAGGGCGGGGAAGGTGAGTTCAGCACGAATGAGACTTTCTCCTTCGCGCGTAGTTACAACGCTCCTTTTTTCCTCCCCTTTTGGAATAAGGGCGGTTATGAAATATTTATTGGTAAAGCCAACCCACTTAAGGTCCCCCTCCAGCCGGTAAGCCTCACCCTCTAAATCTGTGAAAGCCTCCTGCTCGACCTCCTCCCCCAGTTTTGCCACCTGGCCGATAAAACTATAGCGGTCTCCCTCTTCCGTATCTCTTTCGACAAGATGAAGGGACAAGTCCCCTGTTATATCGGTCACTCCGCGGTTTACGATCTTTACTTCGAGGTCAAATGTATAATTGTCGGGGTTGAAACGATAATGCCTTTCCACCCTCACGCCTTTTTCACCAGACTGACTGAAAAGGAACTCATTTCTCCCGGTACTCGTTACCTGGGCAACGGCATCGGTGGGGATGTCGATCTCTTTCGATTTAAATGAGAGGCTCAAGGGAAGGGCGTCACCGGCATTAACATTAACCCTTTCGACGCGTGCCGATCCCTCTTCCATTGTTTCAGCGAAGTTGTTCAGTGTAAGACTCTGAAGCCCTCCCGTACCATTTTCTGAGAGAACAGCCTTGAATAGCGGCCCGTCGTAGGTGACCTCCTTTGCTTCTATCTTTAGAAGGCTGGCGCTGGCTGGCGCCTCTTCAGACCCGACCTTTGAAGCATCTTTCAGGGAAGCCGTCTTACCGCCGGGTACTGATTCTTTCAGCGTCTCTCCCGGGACCGAAGAAGAAACCCTTTCCTCTGTTACCGGAAGTGGCGGCGGCAGCGGGGGTGCAAAATACGTCTGGTAGCCGTAAAGCACCAGAAACGATAATACGATTGCAAGAAAAGCCTTGTTATCCAACGTGAACTATCTCCTTTTGTACAAATAAATTAGGGGGCGGGCGGGTCATAGCCGCCGGGGTGAAAAGGGTGGCATTTAAGCAGCCTCACCATGGACGGGAAAATCCCTCTCAGCCCTTTCCTGTCGAGAGACTCCAGAGCATATCTGGAACAGGTTGGTTCAAACCTGCATGAAGGGGGAAGGAAAGGCGATATTGCGTAACGGTAAAGCTTTATGAAGAACTTTATAATAAAGGTCATAGACCACGTACTATTCCGGTTCACTTGTGTGCGGTTTGAGAAAACTCATCTTCTTTAGAGCCTTCATCAACTCATCCCTCGCCTCAAAGTAACTAAGGGAGGTAGCTTTCCTTCCCGCAATAATCAGATAATCGACCGATGGCCGAAGTTGGTGACCGTTTAGCCTGAAAAACTCCCGAACGATCCGCTTTGCCCTGTTTCGCTCGACGGCATTCCCCGTTTTTCGTGATGCTGTTATTCCTAACCTGCTGATTCCTAAGGTGTTTTTATCGGCAATGACGATAAAACACCGTGTTTTTATTTTCCTGCCCCTCTTACCGACTCTTAAATAATCGTCCCGCTTGAGTATTCGTTCGCACTTCCTGAAGGCAAAATCCTTCAACGTCTCAGCCGATTATGCCGGGATCGGTTTACTTGGAAGGCGTCTGAACAGAAAGACTTTTGCGGCCCTTTGCCCTTCTTCTTTTGATCACGAGACGACCGCCTTTGGTGCTCATCCTCTTCAAAAAACCGTGCGTCCTCAGTCTGCTTATGTTGCTTGGCTGGTATGTCCTTTTCATTCTCTTTCCCTTTAGCTGTTACTTTTTTTAAAACAATCGAGCATTATAATTCATGTGATGGGCTATTTGTCAAGATTAATCCTGATCGAATTATCATTTCAGGAAGCAAGTAATTAGAGGGCTTTTGAAAAAATACGGAACTCAGGAAGGTACGAGGCAACTATTAATATCAGGGTATTTTATGGACTCAGATAGGCGCGCAGGGTCTTCCTGATGATATCGAAATCATCAAGATTGCTACAAATAACACCATAGACTTCTTTGTTTTCCACCTTCCAGTAGAGGTGTACGATCAGGTTTCTGAATTTGGACATCTTCTGCAAGGTCATAATGAAACCATCATCAAGTCCGAGTTCCTTCCCGATGATGGCGAAGACGTCGGCGTAGTCTTCAGGTTTGCCGAGGCGTTCCTGTGCAATAATATGATTGCAGAGATCAAT
>CBDVDA010000079.1:0-15364 GCA_965372635.1 uncultured bacterium
ACCATATCCCCGATTGAACATTTCGGGGATGACAAAGAGTTTTGCAAGAGGCTCGGTTAAAGATTAAAAAAGAGATTCATCTGTGAAAATCATAACTTATCAGTGGAAATCTGTGTCAGACTCAGGGTTTAATTATTTATAGTTCTTCGATGACGATGTTGTTGTTCGTGTAGATGCAGATCTCGGCTGCCGTTTGCAGCGCTTCCTCTGCGATCTTCCCTGCATCGAGATCGGAATATTTCACCAGAACCCGCGCAGCGGCGAGGGCGTAGGCCCCGCCCGATCCGATGGCGGCGATGCCGTCGTCCGGCTCGATCACGTCACCGTTGCCGGAAATGATGAAGGTTTTAGTTTCGTCGGCAACGATCATGAGCGCCTCCAGCCGTCTTAAGACTTTGTCGGTGCGCCAGTCTTTCGCCAACTCCACGGCGGCCCGCGTCAGGTTGCCGCTGTACTGTTCCAGCTTGCCTTCGAAGCGCTCGAAGAGGGTGAAGGCATCGGCTGTCGCCCCTGCGAATCCGGCGAGAACCATCTCTTTATAGAGGCGCCTCACCTTTTTCGCCTTGTGTTTCATTACTGTGGCGCCTGTGGTGACCTGTCCGTCTCCTGCCAACGCTACCTTCCCATCCCTTCGAACGCCTATAATAGTCGTCCCTCTCATAGTCATAAGTTTAACCTTTGTGTTGCCGTTTTTTTGCCCTCGGGTGCGCCTTGTCGTAGACCTCCATGAGCCGCCCTGTGGTGATGTGGGTATATTTCTGGGTCGTGGAAAGGCTTGCATGGCCGAGGAGTTCCTGTATTCCCCGAAGATCTGCTCCACCGTCGAGCAGGTGGGTAGCGAAAGAGTGGCGGAGTGTATGGGGACTTCCCGTTCCGGGGATGCCTGCCTTGCGTATATATTTGCCAACGATCCTGCCGATACTCCGGGTTGTCAGTCTCGTGCCCCGGAAACTCAGGAAGAGGGTATCGTCATCTTCCTCTTTTTTGAGACCTTCCCGGATATCGAGGTAGGTCTTCAACGCCTCAATCGCCTTCCCCCCTACAGGCACCATCCGCTCTTTATGTCCCTTGCCGATAACCCTGACCATCCCTGAAGCAAGGTCGATATTTTGAAGGTCGAGGTTGGAGAGTTCTTCTGCTCTTAGTCCAGACGAGTAGAGTAGTTCGAGGATGGCGTGGTCGCGGAGGGTGAGTGTCTTCTCGCCTGAGGAGGCGTCCATAAGCCTGAAGGCATCATCGACGGAAAAAAATTTGGGGAGTTTCTTCTCCCGCTTAGGCGTAGCGATCCCTTCAAAGGGGTTTGCCGCAAGAACCCCCTCTCGCACGAGATACTTGTAAAAACGCCGAATCGAGGCGAGCTTCCGACCGATAGAACTCTTTTCGTTTTTCTTGGCGAGATTGGCGAGATAGCGCCGGATGCTGAGTCGATCGGGGTCGATGCCGAGGCTGTTTTCCTCCAGAAATTGACTGAACTGACAAAGGTCGCTCATATAGTTTCTCACCGTGTGGGGAGAAAAGCCCATTTCAAGCTTCATGTGCTCTTCGAATTTTTCGATCAGTTCTTTCATTCGGTCCGTTCCACAGTGGAGGTTTGAAATACCTTTAACCCACTTTAATACCATAGATGGAGGGTGTAATACAACAACAAAACCTTTTTATAATAGTAGCTTTTCCCTCCTTTCCAGTCCTCTTCGTATGCGCAGGGTTTGGCACTCTTTTTTTGCCGGTCTTTTAATTGACAGCCCCTTTTGTTTTGGATATCATAGCGCCTATGAAGCAAGGAGGTTTTATATTAGATATGGCGGTTATCAAACAGGCGCTTATCAGCGTTTCCGACAAGACGGGGATCGTTGATTTTGCGAGAGCGTTGAAGCAGTACGGCGTGAATATCCTTTCTACAGGCGGCACGGCCAAACTGCTCGTCGAGGAGGGGGTGGAAGTGACGGAAGTGGCCGATTATACGGGCTATCCCGAAATGCTGAACGGGCGGGTAAAGACGCTCCACCCGAAGATTCATGGTGGACTTCTTGGTCGGCGAGATATTCCTGAACACGTAGAGAAGATGAAAGAACACGGTATCGATCCCATCGATATGGTGGTGGTCAATCTCTACCCCTTCGAAGAGACGATTGCCAAAGAGGGGTGCAGTTTGGAAGACGCCATCGAAAACATCGACATCGGCGGCCCTACTATGCTCCGGGCGGCAGCCAAGAATCACCGCGATGTGACGGTCGTCATCGACAGTGATGATTATGCGCGTGTCCTTTCCGAGATGGAATCTGCAAAGGGCGCTGTCTCCAGAGAGACGAATTTCGCTTTGGCGAAAAAGGTCTTCCAGCATACGGCCCGTTACGATGGCGCCATCACCAATTACCTCACCTCTCTCGGCGAAGAGGAGCGGCAGGAATTCCCCGATGTCTTAAATCTGCAATATCAAAAGACGCAGGAAATGCGCTACGGGGAGAACCCTCACCAGGCGGCTGCCTTCTACAAAGAGGCTGACATCGAAGAGCCCTGCATTTCCAACGCCACCCAGCTTCAGGGGAAGGAACTCTCATTCAACAATATTGCCGATCTCAATTCCGCTATCGAAGTGGCGAAGGAATTCAGCGACATGGCGGCGGTTATCATTAAGCACAACAATCCCTGCGGCGTTGCTACCAACGGAGGTTCGCTGGTGGATGCCTACAAAATGGCGAGAGAGTGTGATCCTGTATCGGCCTTCGGCGGTGTGCTCGGGTTCAACCGGATCGTCGATGAAGCGACGGCGGCGGAGATCGCCTCCACCTTTGTTGAGGCGGTTATCGCTCCCGGTTTCGATGAAAAGGCGCTGGAAATATTCAAGGAAAAGAAGAACGTGCGCCTCCTCCAGGTGCCGATCCTATCCCCTTGCCACCAGACCGGTTACGACATAAAGAAGGTGGTTGGCGGGCTTCTCGTGCAGAGCCGCGACCTGGCGACCATCGACGTACAGGATTTGAAGGTAGCTTCGAAACGGCAGCCCACAGAAGAAGAATTGAAGGCTCTTGCCTTCGCCTGGAAGATCTGCAAGCATGTGAAATCGAACGCCATCATCTACGCCCACGGGGACCGTACCGTCGGCATCGGCGCAGGGCAGATGAGCCGCGTCGATTCATCGAAGATCGCCATTTTGAAGGCCCAGTCACCCGTGAAGGGGACGGTGATGGCTTCCGACGCCTTCTTCCCCTTCCGGGACGGCATAGACGCAGCAGCCGAAGCGGGGGCCACGGCGGTGATCCAGCCGGGCGGCTCCATCCGGGACGACGAGGTAATCGCCGCTGCCGATGAGCACGGAATGGCCATGCTCTTTACCGGGATAAGGCATTTCAAACATTAATACTACTCATGGGGGTGCCAAATTGATTGCGCTTGCCTATGAAACCACATGATTAATAATGCCGAAAAAATAGAAGTTTTCCTGTCAAATTTAGGTTTTGACTGTGATGCTGATTTTGTTGGAAGAGACGCATCAAAGGAAAAACTCGGTGTTGATTATGTTTATGAAGTAAGTGGCCTTACGACAGTTTATTTTTCTTACCTTCCTGAAACAAACTTTTCTGAAGAACTCCACGAACTGCACCAAAAAATCTGGAATGAAAACAAGTCTGAAGTTTTCATAGTTATTTCAGACGATAAAACATATCTTTGCTCGTCCAAGTACAAACCCTCTCGTGACGATAAAAACGCTTGCAAAATTAAAGACTTCAAATATGGGATTAACACTCCCGGTTTTGATAAGAAAAAAATCGAGTACCTCCTTAAGGAAAGTATTGACTCTGACTATTTCTGGAGCTTTGTTTTAAGAGAAATTAAAGAGAGCAAAAAGCAGAAAGTAGATGATGACTTATTGTTGAACCTGATCAAGCTAAAAGGGAATTTAAGAACTTATCTGTCCGCCGAAAAGATTTATATACTGATTGAACGTTGCCTGTTTTTGAAATTTTTAGAAGATCGAAACTTCAGGTGTCAAGAGACGCTTATAGATATTTTGCAACATAGCACAGGCTCAAAGCTGATAGATGAATTTAAAGAAGTTAACAGGTTGCTTAATGGCGATATTTTTAATGAAGCGGATGGTGACAAGATCATATGTGAGGAAGACCTAAATAAAGAAATCATCAGGGAACTTCATTCCTTCTTTAAGATGGATTACCGAAATAGATCCCAGTTCAGGCTTTTCCCATACAAATTTGACATTATCCCGGTAGAGCTTTTGAGCAACGTATATGAAGCATTTCTTAAGCATGGTGAAAAGTCGAAAGAGGGGATATATTATACGCCTTCCAATCTTGCCGAACTGATATTAGGCGATACGCTCGCACCAGTCCTTGAAGCTAATGCACAACCCACCTGTATTGATTTCGCATGTGGTTCCGGGATTTTTCTGGTAAAAGCATTTGAAAAAATCGTTCGAAAAAACGATTGCTTTTCTGATTTTGAGAAGAAAAAGGCTATATTAAAAAACTGTATATTTGGCGTAGAAAAAGACCCTGTCGCAACGAGAATTACAATTTTCAGCCTCTATCTGAAACTCCTTGAAGGGGAGAATTCCGATAAATTAAGACTTGCAATTGAGAAAGATGAGATTAAATTTCCAAAGCTTCACAATAAAAATATTCTTGAGAAAGATACTTTATATGATGAACTGGTATTTGAGAATGAAGATGGGAAGCACTTTGAAAACTTTGACGTGATTGTAGGCAATCCGCCTTGGGGTAAAAACTTATTTGAAAATCGTGATATTTCTAAAATGAAGCTTTCTGACGACAGAAAAGAGGTCGCAGACGTAAAGCAAAGTTCACAGTTTTTTATATTAAAAGCAGCTGACTTTATGAATAAAAGTTCCATTGCTGGAATGGTCATGAATAACTCAAACCTGCTAACTGGCAAAGGTAAGGGTTTTAGAAATTGGCTGCTTAAAAAAACGGATATTAAAAAGGTTTATGAACTTACGCAGTGCAATCCAATACTATTTAAAAAACGTACATTGGACAAAATGAAAATCGGTGCCGATGAGCCTGCTGCCGTTTTAATATTTGGTATGCCTGGAGATGGTAAAGATCAGACCATTAAGTATATAAACCCTACCCTTGATGTGCTCTCAAAATTTTTACAGAAGATATCTATAAAACCTTCAGAAGCACAATTGATTCCTAAAGATATACTTGACAATGACTTGGCATGGAGGGTCATGTCGTTAGGAGGCTTGGACGATTATCGCTTGATTAATAAGTTGAATGCTCATAGAGGGGGTTTGTTTCTAAAAGGATTTCATGGGTTTCAATTTAGTAAAGATGATGCTAAAGGTTTCAAAATGATATTGCGTGACTGTACTTTTATGGATAAAGAAAGTGTTGAGTCCTATGCCATGAATAGACAAAAATTTAATCAAATTGATAAAGAGGGTAAAAAAATAAGGACAAGAAGCGTAAACCCTAATAAAAAAGAGTTTCTTCTACCCAAGTTAGTTATGACAAGGTACCTAGGAAGAAAATTGAGAATTAATGCAGCCTATGACAGTGAGGGATATAGATTTCACGAAAGTTTGTTAGGATTGTTGCTTGACGAAAAATCTGATTACAGAATTCTCCTATCTTTTTTTAATTCATCTGTCATCAATTATTATTTAACTATGTGTAGCGCACAGATAAAAAAAGGGACTTTCGATATGTTGCATTCTGGCGAAATTGAAAGCGTGCCTATCCCTATAGAGAACGACATACCTGATACCTTTAAGAAGAGATTAATTGAAATTGTTGAAAGAATAGAGGAAACAGGTTTTGCTTCAAAAGTTTTAGTTGATGAGATTGACGAAACTGTTTTTGATATTTACCACTTAAAAGATTTTGAAAAACAGCGAATAAGAGATTTTTATTTTGTTAATGAGAGAAGGTGTGGCGGTTCTGAACTGGTAGGCGAAAGTGATTTTAGTAAATATGTGAGCCGTTTTAGGAATGTTTTTGATTTCATATTAAAGGAGGATAAATTTCTCAATGCCGAAGCGTATTATTCCACTAATTTAGGTGCTGGACTCAAATTTACATTAGTTGACAATAAATCTAAGAAAACTCAAGTTGATGTGTCAATAAGTGAAAGTTTGCGCCAAACTATTAGAAGTATATCGATGGAAACATTGGGTGGTGAGAAAGAAAAAGCACTATTAAAGCAAGACAAGGTAAAGCTTTATGATGATGAAAGTTTTACCATCATAAAAAGTAACAATATTAAAGATTGGACTGAAACAGCAGCTATTAATGACGCAAATGAGGAAATCGGTCTGTTCGTTCAAAGTCTGCCAGACAAGTGATTTATATGGCGCATGAATTTAATAATTTCTATAGGGCTTTAGGGAAATATACTTCCCAAAATGAGATTGTAGCACTCTGTTACAATGCATTGATTGATTCATATGATCGTGTCAAATTAGTAAAGAACATCAAATCACGTAATGAAAATAGAATTAGAGATGAGTTCGTACTTGATATAGAGGAAAATAATAAAATAATTAAGCATGCAATTGACAACTACATTATTAAAATTACTCCTGAAAGTTGGAATCTTAAAAAGAGAAATCGAACGGACATCTTATTTACATTGAATCCATGTCAAAGAGACTTGATATTTGAATGCAAGAAGTTATCATG
Source organism: uncultured bacterium (assembly GCA_965372635.1). Lineage (GTDB taxonomy): Bacteria > Desulfobacterota > JADFVX01 > JADFVX01 > JADFVX01 > CBDVDA01. The sequence goes on from CBDVDA010000079.1 coordinate 6,666, forward strand.
CGCCGATCAACGATATGTGAATGATGGATTAGTTCGTTTTATAAACTTGGCTTATGCTGAAAAAGAAAAAGATGCTGGAATGATTGGTTTCGTTGTTAATAAGAATTTAACACAAACGATGAATGGTTTAAAAGCAAAGGTTTCTGGGGTCCATATAGTGGAGATGGTTGATGAAGCTGTTTATGGTTTTGAGCATTCATTTCAGTCTGTTCATGAAAGAGATGACTTGTCCGAGATAAAGTTGTCTCATTTGTTCTTTCATTTTGCGTAACCGCATAGTTGTTGTATACTGCGGTTAAAGCGACTTAAGAGGAGATTTTTTTGAAGTATATGGTGCTGCTCGGCGACGGGATGAGCGATTACGCAATCGATTCTCTCGGCGGAAAAACGCCGCTTGAATATGCCAAAACGCCGAATATGGATTTTATGGCAAACGAAGGGGCCATCGGTCTCGCTCGTACGGTGCCTGACGGTTTTCCTCCCGGGAGTGACGTGGCCAACCTGAGCGTCTTCGGCTACGACGTGGTCAAGTATTATACAGGTCGTTCCCCACTCGAAGCGGCCAGCATGGGCGTAGATCTCGCCCCAGGAGACGTCGCTTTCCGCTGCAATCTCGTCACCCTCACGGAGGGGATGGGGGGGCTTATTATGGACGATTTCAGCGGCGGCCATATCTCGACGGAAGAGGCGGCGAGACTCATTGCCGAAATCCAGGAGCACCTCGGTGGCGGAGAATTCAACTTTTATCCCGGTGTGAGCTATCGCCACCTTATGGTCTGGCGGGGAGGGAGGGACAGGATGGAGACGACGCCCCCCCACGATATCTCCGACAGGCTTGCGCTCCCCCATTTCCCGAAGGGGAAGGGGGCGGAGGCGATTGCCGAACTGATGCGGCGTTCCAGAGAGTTCCTCGAACAGTCCGAAGTGAACCGTAGAAGGATTTCCTCGGGGAAGAAACCGGCCAACTCGATCTGGCTCTGGGGGCAGGGGAAGGCGCCGAAGATGCCTGACTATCAGAAGCGTTACGGTCTCACCGGCGCGGTCATCTCCGCCGTCGATCTTATCAAAGGGATCGGCGTCTACGCAGGGCTTGAGAACATCGACGTGCCTGGCGCTACGGGGTATATCGATACCGATTATGATGCGAAAGCGAGTTATGCATTGAAGGCGCTGGAGGAAAAGGACTTCGTCTACCTCCACGTGGAGGCCCCCGACGAGGCGGGCCACAGTGGAAGCCTGGAGAACAAGATCAAGGCGATTGAGGATTTTGACGAAAAGGTGGTGGGAGCGGTGCTTGAAGGGATTAAAAAATTTGGCAAATACAGGGTGATGGTGCTCCCCGACCACGCTACCCCCGTCTCTATCAAGACGCACGCCTCCGATCCGGTCCCCTTCGCCCTCTACCCCTCGCCCGGCAATGATTGGCCTTCCTCCGGATCGGGGTATAACGAAGCGGCTGCCGGAGCGACCGGTTTTATTATCGAGAAGGGCTCAACTCTTATGGATTATCTATTAAAATAGTTAAGGAGGTTTTTATGGACAGGAATCTTGCACTGGAAGCGGTGCGCGTAACGGAAGCAGCGGCGCTCGCCAGCGCCCGGCTCATGGGCCGGGGGGATGAAAAGGCGGCGGATCAGGCGGCGGTGGACGCCATGCGGCGGGCCTTCGACTCCATCGCTTTTGCGGGACGGGTGGTGATCGGCGAAGGGGAGCGCGATGAAGCGCCCATGCTCTATATCGGTGAGGAGGTCGGTTCCGGCGAAGCACCGAAGATCGATATTGCCCTCGATCCGCTGGAAGGGACCACCATCTGCGCCACGGGGGGCAACAACGCCCTTTCCGTCATCGCGCTCGCCAAGGAGGGGAATTTTCTCCACGCACCCGATACCTATATGGAGAAGATCGCCGTTGGACCGGAGGCAGCGGGGATGATAGACATCAACGCTCCCGTTTCTGACAACCTGAAAGCGGTGGCGAAAGCGCTCAACCTGAACGTGGAAGATATGACCGTTATCATCCTCGACCGGCCGCGGCATGCCGGGATCATCAAAGAGGTGCGGGAGAATGGCGCGCGGATCAAGCTCATTGGCGACGGCGATGTCTCCGCCGCCATCGCCACGTGCAAGAGGGATTCGGGCGTCGATATGCTTATCGGGACGGGAGGCGCCCCTGAGGGGGTGATTGCTGCGGCGGCCCTTCGGTGCATCGGCGGAGACATGCAGGGGCGACTGAAGCCGCGAAATGATGAAGAGGTTGCCAGGGCCTATAAAATGGGAGTAGAGGATATGAACAAGGTCTACACCATTGAGGAGCTTGCCAAAGGGGACGTCATGTTTGCCGCTACGGGAGTGACGAACGGCGACTATCTACAAGGAGTTCGTTTTTTCAAGGGAGGCGCAGAGACATATTCCGTGGTGATGCGCTCAAAATCGAAGACGGTACGCTATATCCAGGCGACTCATCACTTCGAGAGCAAACCCGTTTATTGATTGATTAAATGAGGAATCAGGGAGGAGGGAAATCTTGCCGGAAATTTTTTTGTGGATTTTTTTCTCCTTTTTTCCTTGACATGCGATTGCAGGCGAAATAGAATTTTGCCGGACTATAGAAAAGTGCCGATTGGTACTCTTCCATAGTTCGCTTGGTAATTAAGTTTTTGGAGTACAGCAATTATCGTTAATTTTTTAAGAAAATTAAGTATTAATTAAATACGATCTTACAGAAAGGAGGCGATAGGAAAACCGTTTGGATGTGATTTCTTTTAAATTTAATTTTTTGAGCAGGAGGAGTAAAATATGAAGATCAGGAATTTAAGCTTGTTTATGGCGGTTGTTGCACTGGTTCTTACGGCCGGTACGGCAACAGCGAAAATGTCGAAAAAGGATTTTGAGAAAGCGAAGTTTATGTACTTCGACAGGTGCTCCGGTTGTCACGGCGCCCTCAGGAAGGGCGCTACAGGCCCGAACATAACACCCGAGAAGGTGGCGAAGAAGAAAGACAAACTGGAAAAGATCATCTTCGAAGGTACAGACGGGGGGATGCCCGGCTGGGGTAAAGACGGGTTCATGACGCGGGAAGAAACCAAGCTCATGGCTGCCTACGTCCAGTTGCCTGCACCACAACCGCCGGAGTGGGGAATGAAGGCGATCAAGGCATCATGGAAGGTCTATATCCCTGTAAAAGACAGGCCGAAAAAGGCTCCCAAAGCTAACTGGCAGAACTACTTCGGCGTCATCCAGAGGGATGCAGGTAAGGTTTCTATTATCGATGGCGACAAGAAGACGATCCTTGCAACGCTCCCCTCCGGGTTTGCCGTGCATATCCTAAGGACCTCCGCTTCAGGCCGTTACATGTACTCCGTCGGTCGTGACGCCAGGGTGACTATGATCGATCTCTGGTCTCAGCCGCCAACACTCGTTGCCGAGATCAAGACCGGTATCGATGCCAGGTCTATGGACACAAGTAAGTACAAAGGGTTCGTAGACAAGTACGCCGTAGTCGGTAACTACTGGCCTCCGAGCTATGTCATCCTCAAGGGTGACGATCTTGAGCCTCTCAAGGTTGCCGGTACGCCTACCTACCACATAGACAAGGGCAACGAGTCCTTTGTACTTGAGAACAGGGTTGCATCGATCGTCGCTTCTCATACGTCTCCCGAGTGGGTCCTCAACCTCAAGGAAACCGGCATCGTTATGCTCGTTGACTACAGCAGGATGGCTGATGGTACGGTTACAGAGACCAAGATCAACGCAGAGAGGTTCCTCCATGACGGCGGATGGGATTCTACCAAGCGTTACTTCCTCGTTGCAGCTAACGCAAGAGATACCATCTCCGTTATCGATACGAAGGAGAGAAAACTCGTTGCCAACATCATCACCGGTACCAAGCCGCATCCGGGCAGGGGCGCTAACTGGAAGGACCCCAAGTACGGCCGCGTATGGGCGACTGTCCACCTCGGTGAGGGCCTTGTTTCCATCATTTCCACCGATCCCAAGAAGAAATGGGCCTGGACCGTTGTCCGTGAGTGGAAGCTTGCCGGTAACTCCCTCTTCATCAAGACTCATCCAAAGTCTGAGCATGTTTACTGCGACAACACGATCAACAAGAAGAAGTCTAACGTGATCACAGTATTCAACAAGAAGAAGCCTAACGATCCGCCGAAAGAACTCACCTTTGACAAGAAGGTCGTTCACCTTGAGTACAACAAGGCCGGCGACGAGATGTGGATCAGCGTGTGGGATAAGGAAGGCTCTCTTATCATTATAGACGACAAGACGCTGAAAGTTAAGGCGACTATCCCTGGACTTGTTGCTCCTACAGGCAAGTTCAACGTCTACAACACAACGCACGACATCTACTAAGTTTGTTCTCTTAAGGGGCCGGGGTAATTCCCGGCCCCTTTTTTTTTGATTAATTGCGACGACTATGTCTGTTTTGTCACGATGAAGTTAAAAGAAGGTCCTTAAAGTAGAACATTTGAGTCTCTTTTTGTAATTTCATTGCTGTTAACTGTCTGTCCGGGAGACGCTGTTTATGTCCAAAAGAACCTACGGTCTTCAGAACCCGCCCAGTTTCGGGGTTGAGGGGAAGAAACGATACGGCATGGTAATCGACCTCCGGCGGTGCACCGGGGGCGGCGCCTGCATGACCGCCTGCAAGACCGAATTCGGTGTGCCGCTCGGCGTCTGGCGAATCTGGCTCAAGGAAGAGAACAGGGGGAAATACCCTGAGACCACGAAGATCACCATGCCGGCGCTCTGCAATCACTGCGACCACCCGATCTGCGTCCGCAACTGCCCGGCCAACGCCACCTTCAAACACCCCGACGGCTTCGTCCTTCAACGATATAATCGTTGCACCGGCTGCAGGACCTGCGCCATCGCTTGCCCTTACAACGCACGTCACCTCCTGCCTCACAAAAGGACCGACGGGGACCTCCCCAATCGTGTTGTCGATAAATGCAGTTTCTGCATCCACCGTGTCTCCCGCGGACTCCAGCCCGCCTGTGTGGCGGCCTGCACGGCGAGGGCGATCATCTTCGGCGACCTCAATGATCCGGAGAGTGAAATTGCGAAAGTGATGAAAAAAGAGAGCCTCTCCGTTTTGAGAAAGGGTATGGGCACGAGCCCTATGGTGTTTTACATCGGAATGGATGGCGGTGGCGTTTCCGACCCTTCCGACTGTTATGAAGATCGAAGCGCTCAAATTAGGGACAATTTCGACGAGTTTAAGCGGTATCACAAGGGAGAGCAGCACGGCGATATTATCGAGTCCGAAACATCGCCCGCCGGAATGGCGAAGCAGGTGACGAGGAATCTTTTTAACTTTGTCGTCGAGATATTCGAAAAAGCGGGTATCATCAAGCATTAGGAGTGAGCTTTGGAACGTGAGATAGTCGCAAACGCATTTCATCATAACTACTGGGGCGTCCCTATCGCCGTATACTACTGGCTTGCCGGAATCAGCGAGGGGATGTTTCTTATTGCAAGCCTAGGCTGGGGGTTCGGCATAAAAAAATTCAAGCCCATCTCCTTCATCATTTCCAATGCGGCCTTCGTGCTTATATTAATTGTCCAACTGTTTCTTATCTTCGACCTCGGGAAGGTGGAAAGAGCTCTTCACCTCTTCCCGGTGATCACCAATTTCTGGCATGCCTCGTCCCCCATTGCCTGGGGGGTGCTACTCGTTTCTGCCTATACGATGGGGATTGTCATGTACAGCGTTTCTATCTACATGAAGAATGAGAAGATGGCGCGCATCGCAGGTCCCTTCGCTTTCGTCATGGCCGGCGGACTCTGCTGGTATACGGGGGTTACGCTGGAATTGAATCCGTCGAGGCATCCGAATCACACGGGGATGGCGCCTCTCCTCTTCTTCGTGGGGGCCAACCTGTCGGGCGTGGGGGCGGTCATTATTATTGTCTGGATCAGGGACCTTATTATGAAAAAGGTGAGCGGCATCGATCTGGAACGGATTTCATTGATGGGGCAGATACTCCTTATCGGGATCGTATTCGACCTTTTCCTCATCTTTTCAGAATTCCTGCAAATGACTTACGGCACGACGGAAGAGTACCATACCCTGGAGATCTTGAGGACGGTATTCTTCGGGGTTGTCCCTTTATTTTATTTCGGAGTCGGACTCCTGCTCCCGCTTTTTATATTAATCACTCCTCTCGGAAAAAGGAGGGTAGGCTTCGTTGCAGCGTCTGCCTTCGTGGTGGCGGGGATGCTCGGCATGAGGATCGGCTGGGTTCTGGTAGGCCAGTTTACCCAATCCTTTTTTTGAGGCCTTTTTGGAGAAAATGATATGTCGAAGGTAACAAGAAGAGAGTTCATCAAGATAGGCGGCGCAGTTGCGGCAGGCGCAGCCGTCGGTTCGAGACATACGGCAGACGCCATGGAACTCGAAAAGGGAGAGAACTCCTTCAACTATGCCCGCATTGCGAAAAAGAGAGAGCCCGCCTACACGGTGAGTCCCTTCGGAAAGCACAAGACGCCTCTCGAAGTTTACCTGGAAGATGAGGAGAGGGTGGTGGCCGCAGCGGGTCATCCCGGCCACCCGGCGGTGCGGGGGCGGACCTCCGCCGTAGATACCGTTTCCTATATGGTGGCGGAAGACCCGGACAGGATTTTGCAGCCTTTGAAACGGTCATCCGGCCGGGGGGGCGGAAAGTGGACAAAGATCTCCTGGGATGAGGCGCTAAAGGAGATTTCCAGAAAGATCGATTCAACCATTAGCGGGAAAGGGGCGAAGAGCATCTGCATGGTTCGGGGAGAGGATACGGGGGACCGGCTCCTCGCCCGCTTTATGGACAGTCTCGCCAGTCCTTCCACCGTTGAAATAGCAGGAGACAGGAACAAGCGCGCCGCACAAAAGCTCACCTGGGGTGAAGAGACGGAAACGCCCGATTTTGCCAATTCGGACTATATCCTGAATTTTGGCTCCAACCTTTTCGAAACCTTTCCCGCCTTCGCCCAGGCTGTTATTGACGGTAAAACAGACAACCACAGCAAACTGGTCACCTTCGATCCCCGCCTGTCGATGACGGCGGGAAAATCCGACGAGTGGATTCCGGTAAAACCGGGAACGGACGGCCTGGTAGCCCTCGCCATGGCCAATGTTATCATGGAGGAGGGCCTCGCCGACAGAGCCTTCATCAACAGGTGGACAAACTATCCGGCCGACAAGCTGGCCGAACATTTGAGTCAATTCACTGTTGATATGGCCGAAGAGGAAAGCGGTATCGATGCCGACAGGATCAGGCGGATCGCCATCGAATTTGCCCGTGCCAGATCGGCCACGGTCTTTACCTACAGGGGGGTTTCCTCTCACACGAACGGTGTTCAGACGGAGCGCGCCTGCATGCTTTTGCCTGTTATCACCGGCAACGTGGAAGTAAAGGGTGGCTATTGCCTGCCGAGAAGGATTAGCTGGAATGAGGCAGGGCCATCGCCTAAACCAACCGGGAAGAGTATGGAAACTTCATTTCCGTTGGATCTCAATGCCGGTGTACTTCTCGTTTGCAGGGCGAACCCCGCATACAGTTCCCCTGCCGCCGCTTACTGGAAAGCAAGTTTCACCGACGAAAAGAAAGTCCCTTTTTCGGTGGCCCTTACGTCTCACATGACCGAAACGGCGGCCCTTTGCGACATGGTACTCCCCGAGGCGGTCTTCCTCGAAAGCAGCGAGCCCGTTTCGAGCCCCTCTTCTCTCTTCCCTTGGCTCGGCGCCATCACGCCCGTTTCCGAAGCGCCCGAAGAGGTGAGGCCGCTGGCGGTCATACTGAAGGATATTATCCACGCCATCGACCCTGAGGGGGAAAAAGGGTTCCGAAAATACTGGGAATTCGAGGAGCATGAGGAGTGGATGGGGAAATATTTCGAGGCGATTCCCGGTCTCGATGAAGAGGGAGGCTACGACGCCATCGTCGATAGCGGTATCTGGCCGATCTACGGTGAACTCGACGTTGCAACGGGTCGACTCCTCGATGACGACGAGAATGTCCCCGAGGCGAAATATGGTCTCCACAAAGAAAAGGGGTTTGCCACACCCTCTAAGAAGATCGAGATTTTCAGCAGTGAACTGAAGAAAATGGGGTTGGAGCCACTGCCCGTCTGGATCGAGCCGGAAAATCTGAAATCCGAAGAGGAAGGACTCATCCTCGTTACCTACAAGACGGCCTACCAGTGCGGGTCAATTCTGGCGAATAATAAATATCTGGTTGAAAAGAGCCATAACAACCCGTGCATGATTAACAAGGAAAAGGCAAAGGAGTTGAAAATAGGCGATGGCGATCTGGTCCGCATTTCAAGCCCTGCCGGACAGTTGATTACGAAGGCGCGGGTTACCAATGCCATCCACCCCGATGTGGTGGCCATTGCAGGCGGCTTCGGCCATAAGGGGGTCGGACGGGTGGCCGATGCGGATCCTGAGTCAATGCCGGGCTGGGCGTCCGGGAAAGATGCCGATATTCACTACAACCTCTGGTGGAGGGACAAGGGCGTTCATCCAAACGATATTATTCCCCACTTTACCGATCCTGTTGGTGGAGGGGTCGCCTATGCCTGTGCGGTGAAGGTGGAAAAGGTGAATGGGGCAGGAAGCTATGGTGAGATCAAGGTGGATCTGGCAAAGCACGAGGCGTTTTTCAGGAAGTCTAAAGAAAAAGAATTAAGAATGATCTGGGAGGTGAGGAA
>CBDVDA010000080.1:0-15362 GCA_965372635.1 uncultured bacterium
ATGGGGCTTTGTCCTCTCAAATTTCTCTTTAGACATGTCTCACATACCTCCTAAAAATAGAGATTAATTATTCACCCTTGACTTTAGCCGCAATCTCATCGGCAATACTACCGGGAACGCGCGCATAATGATCGAACTGCATGGTATACGTAGCGCGCCCTTGTGTTGCGGAACGAAGATCGGTAGAATAGCCGAACATCTCTGCCAGCGGCACTTCCGCCCGAACAGACTTCATGCCGGCCCTGTCTTCCATGGACTGAATCTTTCCGCGCCTCGAGTTGAGGTCGCCGATCACATCGCCCATAAAGTCCTCAGGTACGATCACCTCTACGTCCATCATCGGCTCGAGAAGCACGGGACCCGCCCTGGCAGCGCCCGCCTTGAAGCCCATGGAACCTGCGATCTTAAATGCCATCTCAGAAGAATCCACATCGTGGTAAGAACCGTCATAGAGGGTCACCTTTACGTCAACCACCGGATAACCTGCCTTCACGCCCGCATCCAGGGCGCCCTCGATACCCTTGCTGACAGCGGGGATATACTCGGAGGGAACGACGCCCCCTTTAATTTTGTTAATAAACTCGAAGCCCGCCCCCACTTCATTCGGCTCAATCAGGAGCCAGACATGACCATACTGCCCACGGCCACCCGACTGGCGAACGAACTTCCCTTCCGCCTCCACCTTTTTAGTGATCGTCTCACGGTAGGCGACCTGCGGTTTTCCCACATTCGCCTCTACGTTAAACTCCCTCATCATCCGGTCGACGATAATTTCCAGGTGAAGCTCACCCATACCGGAGATAATGGTCTGGCCCGTCTCCTCATCGGTCTTGACCTTGAAAGAGGGATCCTCCTTCATCAGCTTTCCGAGCGCCTCTCCCATCTTCTCCTGATCGGCCTTCGTCTTCGGCTCGATTGCAATGGAGATAACGGGCTCAGGAAAATCCATAGACTCCAGAATGATCTGATTATTTTCATCACAGAGGGTATCGCCGGTGGTGGTCACCTTGAGCCCCACAGCAGCTGCGATGTCTCCCGCAGAAACCTGCTTGACCTCCTCACGCTTGTTGGCGTGCATTTTCACAATCCGCCCGAACCGCTCTCTTTTGTCTTTCGTGGAATTATATACATGAGAGCCTGCCTCCATCTTGCCGGAATATACCCGGAAGAAGGTGAGGTTCCCAACGAAAGGGTCGTTGGCTATTTTAAAAGCGAGGGCTGAGAAGGGCTCGGTTGCATCGGCCTTGCGCAGCGCCGTCTTTTCCTCTTTCCCCGGAACGATCCCTTCCATATCCGGAACGTCGAGGGGAGAGGGGAGATAATCGACAACGGCGTCGAGAAGCTGCTGGACGCCTTTATTTTTAAAGGCAGACCCGCAAAGAACAGGCACAATATTGAACCCTAGCGTCGCCCTCCTGACGCCGGCAATGATCTCTTCCTGCGAGAGCGCCTCTCCTTCGAGGTATTTTTCCATGAGGCTGTCGTCAGTTTCGGAGATCGCCTCCACAAGCTTCTCCCTGTATTCCTCGGCCTGCGCCTTCAAATCATCAGGGATATCAACTTCCGTATAGGTCATACCCATCGTTTTCTCGTCATAGGATATGGCCTTCATCTTGACGAGATCGACAACGCCTGCGAAATCTTCTTCCGCACCAACGGGAAGCTGCAACGCCACGGGGTTCGCACCGAGACGCTCCCGGATCATGCTTATGCCATTAAAGAAATTGGCGCCCACCCTGTCCATTTTGTTGATAAAAGCGATGCGCGGCACCTTGTAGCGGTTCGCCTGACGCCAGACCGTTTCAGACTGAGGCTCCACGCCCGAGACGGAACAGAAAACGGCCACGGCACCATCCAGTACGCGAAGCGATCGCTCCACCTCGATGGTAAAATCCACATGGCCCGGCGTATCTATAATGTTTATCCTGTGGTCTCTCCAGGCACAGGTCGTCGCCGCAGAGGTGATGGTAATGCCCCGTTCCTGCTCCTGCTCCATCCAGTCCATCACAGCAGCGCCGTCGTGGACCTCACCGATTTTGTAAGAGACGCCGGTATAATAGAGAATCCTCTCCGTCGTCGTCGTCTTCCCGGCATCGATGTGCGCCATAATGCCGATATTTCTCGTTGAAGCCAGCGTGCTCAATTCAAACCCCTAATTAATATCTACCACCGGTAGTGAGCAAAGGCCCTGTTCGCCTCCGCCATCCTGTGGGTATCGTCTTTTTTCTTGAACGCCCCGCCCCGCCCGTTTGCGGCATCCATCAATTCTCCTGCGAGACGCTCACGCATCGTCTTCTCCGACCGCTCTCTGGCGTAACTGATAATCCATTTCATACTGAGCGCCGCCCGCCTCACCGGCCTCACCTCGACAGGCACCTGATAGGTAGCGCCACCGACCCGTCTCGACTTCACCTCAAGAGCAGGCTTAACCTTATCGAGCGCCTCCTTAAACACCTGGAGAGGGTCCTCCTTCGCCTTTTCTTCCACAATATCAAAGGCGCCATAAATTATCTTTTCAGCAACACTCCGCTTACCGTCAAGCATGAGACTGCAAACGAACTTCGCCACAGTCTTGTCGCCGTATTTTGGATCGGGGATTACTTCGCGCTTGGGAACTTCTCTTCTTCTCGGCATACCTTCCTCACATCCTGGCTATAATTACTTGGGTCTCTTCGCCCCGTACTTGGATCGACTCTGCTTCCTGTCCTGAACTCCCGCCGTATCGAGTACGCCACGAATCATATGATAGCGCACCCCCGGCAAGTCCTTCACTCTTCCACCACGAATCAACACGACGGAGTGTTCCTGTAGATTATGGCCAACACCGGGGATATAGGAGGTTACCTCCATCCCATTCGTCAGCCTTACCCTCGCCACCTTCCTGAGAGCCGAGTTCGGCTTTTTCGGCGTCGTCGTGTAAACTCTCACGCAAACCCCCCTTCTCTGGGGACATTGTCCGAGAGCAGGCGCCTTTTCTTTCTTCTTAAGCGATTTCCTGCCCATCCTAACGAGCTGATTAATGGTCGGCATAGCCTATTTCTCCCTCACACTGTCCAAAAATTGACAAACCTAAAAACTCAAACTAACGAAATGATGCAAAGTCGCTAATTGTATATAAATGCGGCTTCCCTGTCAAGAAGATTATTCGTGCTTTTTAAAAGAATGAAGCTTGGGGGGAGGCTCGACTTTTCAAGCCACATCATGCACTACTTTTTCTTCGTCTTCTTCAACAGGCGACTCTTCTTCGGGGATAATCTCGCCTTCAAGTTCTATATCCTTGTATATGGCCAGCCCCGTACCCGCCGGCACCAGCTTACCCATAATAACATTCTCCTTGAGGCCCCTCAGGTAGTCGGATTTCCCTTCGATTGCAGCCTGGGTCAGCACCTTGGTCGTCTCCTGGAAGGAGGCCGCCGAGATAAAGCTGTCTGTGCTTAGCGACGCCTTCGTAATCCCGAGAAGCAACGGCTCTGCCGTTGCAGGAGTTCCTCCCTTGGAAAGAACAGCCTCGTTCATCGTCTGGAATTTGAGCTTTTCGATCTCATCACCCGGTAAAAGGTCGGTGTCGCCCCCCTCTTTAATCTTCACCCTTCTCAACATCTGCCGCACAATGACCTCGATATGCTTGTCGTTGATGCCAACGCCCTGAAGCCTGTAAACCTCCTGCACCTCATCCACGAGATACTTGGCGAGCTCTTTTTCACCCCTGATTTTCAGGATATCGTGCGGATCGATGGCGCCGTCCATAAGCGCTTCACCCGCCTTGACATGATCGTTGTCGTGGACGCTTATATGCTTTCCCTTCGGGATAAGGTATTCCTTGGGCTCTCCCAGGTCGGGCGTAATGACAACCTTCCGTTTCCCTTTTGTGTCCTTCCCAAAGGCGACCACGCCGTCAATTTCGGAAACGATAGCCATTTCTTTCGGCCTTCTCGCCTCAAAGAGCTCGGCTACTCTCGGAAGACCGCCGGTGATGTCTTTCGTCTTCGTCGTCTCCCTCGGGATTTTTGCAAGTATATCGCCGGCATCGAGCGAATCGCCTTCACTGACAATAATATTCGCGCCCACAGGCATCTGGTAACGCCCCACGGTCTTGCCCGCTTCACCCTTGATGGAAACCCTGGGACGCACATCGGCATCCTTACACTCTACGATAATCTTCCTGGAAAGGCCCGTATGCTCATCGAGCTGCTCCTGCATGGTTTTGCCTTCTATAATATCCCCGAACTTTATCTTTCCTGATTTGTCGGTAAGAATCGGCACGGTATAGGGATCCCACTCAGCGAGAAGAGTCCCCTTCTCGACCATATCGCCTTCCTTAACAACCAGCTTGGCGCCATAAACGAGGAGATAGCGTTCACGCTCTCGGCCGGTCTCATCTACAATGGCAATTTCTGCATTCCTGTTCATGACAATCAAATGGTTATCCCGGTTTGTGACACTCACGAGCCCGATGAACTTGACGGAACCGCTATTCCTCGCTTCAAGCGTTGTCTGCTCCGCCCGCCTGCTCGCCGTTCCCCCGATATGGAAGGTTCTCATAGTCAGCTGGGTTCCGGGCTCTCCGATGGACTGGGCGGCAATAATCCCCACCGCCTCGCCTATATTGATCATGGTCCCCCGCGAAAGGTCCCTCCCATAGCACTTGATACAGAGGCCGACCTTCGTCTTACAGGTAAGGACGGAACGGATAAGTATGCTGTCCACACCGGAGGCCTCAATCTTTTCCACCAGGCCTTCATCAATCTCTTTACCCGCCTTGACCAGTATGTCTCCCGTCATGGGGTCTTCGATATGTTCGAGCGAAACGCGGCCCAGAATCCTGTCGCCAAGCGTCTCGATCACCTCTCCCCCTTCGACGAGGGCAGAAACGTAAATACCGTCGATGGCCCCACAATCTTTCTCGTTGACAATCATATCCTGGGCAACATCGACGAGACGGCGCGTCAGATACCCGGAGTTGGCCGTTTTCAGCGCCGTATCTGCGAGCCCCTTCCGTGCACCGTGGGTGGAAATAAAATATTGAAGAACGGTGAGTCCATCCCGGAAGTTGGAGGTGATAGGCGTTTCGATGATTTCACCGGACGGTTTGGCCATGAGCCCCCTCATCCCGGCAAGCTGCCTGATCTGCTGGGCGCTTCCCCGAGCACCGGAATCGGCCATCATGAAGATAGGATTAAAACTGGGGATGTTCTTTTCATTCCCCTCTTCATCGATAACCCTTTCCGTTCCGAGCTCTTTTATCATGGCATCAGCAATCTTTTCCGTCACATGGGCCCAGATATCGATAACCTTGTTGTATCGCTCGCCATCGGTGATGAGACCCTCCGTATACTGCGTCCCTATCTCGACTACCTCTTCCTGCGCCTCGCCGATGAGTTTGTCCCGCGTATCAGGCACGACCATATCGCTTACACTGATGGAAATGCCTGAAATGGTGGCAAAACTGTACCCAAGGTTTTTCAACCGGTCGGCCAGAATAACCGTTTTCTTACCGCCCGACAGCCTGAATGCCTGGTCGATGACAAGAGCAAGGGCCTTTTTATTCATAACCGTGTTGATCGTTTCGAAGGGGATCTCCGGAGGTATAATTTCCCAAAAGATAATCCTCCCAACCGTCGTATCCGTTATATTTCCATCAATGCGGACCTTGATTTTCGCCTGCACATGAACCTCGCCGGCATCGAAGGCGGCCCGCACCTCATCGGGCGATGAAAAAATCATCCCCTCACCCCTGGCGAGCGGCTTCTCCCGCGTCAGATAGTAGAGCCCGAGAACGATGTCCTGGCTCGGAACGATAATCGGCTTCCCGTTGGCAGGCGATAAAATGTTGTTCGTCGACATCATGAGCACCCTCGCTTCGAGCTGCGCCTGGATGGAGAGAGGCACATGAACGGCCATCTGGTCTCCGTCGAAGTCCGCATTGTAGGCCGAGCAGACGAGTGGGTGCAACTGGATCGCTTTTCCGTCCACGAGAATAGGTTCGAATGCCTGAATACCGAGCCGGTGAAGCGTAGGCGCCCGGTTGAGAAGAATAGGATGCTCCCTGACCACATCATCGAGAATGTCCCAAACCTCTGGGCGCTCCTCTTCCACCATCTTTTTGGCATTCTTGATGGTTGTCACATAGCCCTTTTCTTCGAGCTTGTTGAAGATAAAGGGCTTGAACAGTTCGAGCGCCATCTTCTTCGGCAACCCGCACTGGTGAAGTTTCAACTCCGGCCCGACGACGATAACAGACCTTCCCGAATAATCGACACGCTTACCGAGCAGGTTCTGCCTGAATCGTCCCTGTTTACCCTTCAGCATATCGCTAAGGGATTTGAGCGGCCGTTTGTTAGGTCCCGTAATAATCCGCCCGCGCCTCCCGTTGTCGAAGAGCGCATCGACGGACTCCTGGAGCATTCTTTTTTCATTCCGGATAATAATATCGGGAGCGCCCAGTTCGAGGAGTCTTTTCAGCCTGTTGTTCCTGTTGATTACCCTCCTGTATAGATCGTTCAGGTCGGATGTGACAAACCGCCCTCCATCGAGGGGAACGAGCGGCCTGAGATCGGGCGGGATTACGGGAATTACCTCCATAATCATCCACTCCGGCTTGTTTCCAGAGAGCCTGAAGGCATCAACCACTTTCAGGCGCTTCGCAATTTTCTTTTTCTTTGCATCGGAATTCGTTTCCTTCATATCGATGCGAAGGGTGGCGGAAATCTCTTCCAGATCGAGATTCTGCATCAGCTTCCGAACCGTCTCCGCCCCCATACCGGCGTCAAACTCCCCGGCATGCTCTTCCAGCGCCTTATAGTAGTCATCCTCACTCAAAAGCTGCCCTTCAACAAGAGGCGTCTCTTTCGGGTCCGTGACTATATAGGACTCGAAGTACAAAACCTTTTCGAGATCCTTAAGGGTAATATCGAGGAGGTTGCCGATCCTGCTCGGAAGGCTTTTCAGAAACCAGATGTGCGCAACGGGCGTCGCCAGTTCAATATGCCCGAGCCTTTCCCGTCTCACCTTGGACTGGATTACCTCGACGCCGCATTTTTCACATACGATGCCGCGATGCTTCATTCGCTTGAATTTTCCGCAGTTGCACTCGTAATCTTTGATTGGCCCGAAGATCTTCGCACAAAACAGCCCGTCTCTTTCCGGCTTGAATGTCCTGTAATTAATCGTTTCCGGCTTTTTCACCTCGCCGTGGGACCACTCCCTGATCTTTTCAGGCGACGCCAGGGAAACCCTGATCCCTTTAAAGGTGAGTGGATCTTTCGGTTTATCTATAAAACTAAAAAAGTCTTCCAAGGTTTTCCTCCTGTACTTAACGAACGTTCTCTAACGTAAGCCATTTCACCGGCAAAAAAGTGCTGCCACAGGCTACCAAGCCCTTAACCGGTTAAAAGCTACTCTTCCAGCAACTCCACATCGAGGCCCAAGCTCTGCATCTCTTTGATCACTACGTTAAACGATTCCGGCAGGCCTGCATCGAGAACATTCTCGCCTTTCACGATACTCTCGTACATCCGCGTACGACCCGCCACGTCGTCCGACTTGACGGTCAAAAACTCCTGCAGGCAATAGGCTGCGCCATAGGCCTCCATGGCCCAGACCTCCATCTCTCCGAGCCTTTGGCCACCGAACTGGGCCTTCCCGCCGAGAGGCTGCTGCGTAACCAGCGAGTAGGGTCCCGTGGAGCGGGCATGGATCTTATCATCGACAAGGTGATGGAGCTTGATCATATACATGACGCCCACTGTCACCTTCTGATCGAAAAGCTCTCCCGTCATGCCGTCAGAGAGAGGAACCTTGCCCGAAAGAGGGAAATCGACCAATCCCATCAAACGCTTGATCTCATCTTCCGAGGCCCCCTCGAAAACAGGCGCCGCCATAAAGACCCCTTTGGACAGTTTCTCCGCGAAGGCCTTAAATGCCTCCGCGTCCATACCGTTTACGAGCTTGTCGATCTCCTTCGACTGGTAGATGTCCTTAACGAATTTTTTCATCTTGTCCTGGGAATAGTTCTCCCCGATAAACCTGTCGATCCTGTCTCCCAGGCTTTTCGCCACCACGCCGAGATGCGCCTCCAATATTTGCCCAACATTCATACGGGAAGGAACACCGAGCGGATTCAGAACGATATCGACAGGCGTTCCATCCTCCATGTAAGGCATGTCCTCCACGGGAACGATCTTCGAAAGAACTCCTTTATTCCCGTGACGGCCTGCCATCTTGTCTCCAACAGAGAGCTTCCGCTTGATGGCCACCGATATCTTGACCATCTTTATAACACCGGGGGGGAGTTCATCGCCCCGCTTCAGCCGGTCGAGCTTCTCTTCGAAGAAGAGGTTAACGAACTCTTTTTGCTTCTCAAGCGATTCAAGCAGTGCCCGCACACTCTCTTCCGTCTCTCCCCCGCCTTTAATCGCAATATCTCCGAAAATAGCAGGAGGGATCGTATCGAGGACCTTTTTATCCAGCTTTTTGCCCTTTTCCACCAACACCTGCCCGGAGGCATCGACCACCTTCTGATTTGTCGTCTTACCGGTGATGGCGGTCCTTACCTTATTGTAGATTCCGCTTTCAATTATCCGTATTTCATCTTCCTGGTCCTTAAGGATCTTGGCCTCTTCCTCATCTTCGATGAACTTGGTCCTTTCATCCTTCTCGACCCCCTTGCGGGAAAAGACCTTGGCGCCGATTACCGTACCCTCTACCCCGGGCGAAACCCTGAGAGAAGTATCCTTCACGTCGCCGGCCTTCTCGCCGAAGATGGCACGGAGGAGTTTTTCTTCCGGCGTCAGCTGGGTTTCTCCCTTAGGTGTGATCTTTCCCACCATGATGTCGTTTGGCCTCACTTCGGCGCCGACCCGGATAATCCCGCAGTCGTCCAGGTCTTTTAGCTGTTCCTCGCCGAGGTTCGGGATATCGCGGGTGATCTCTTCTTTCCCGAGCTTCGTATCCCTGCATACGCATTCGAACTCCTCGATATGAATAGAGGTATAGACATCGTCTATCAGCATTTTTTCACTGAGCAGGATAGAGTCCTCGAAGTTGTACCCACGCCACGGCATAAAGGCGACAACTACATTTTTCCCGAGCGCCAGTTCGCCCTCTTCCGTTGAAGGTCCATCTGCGACAACCTCACCTTTCTTGATCTCGTCGCCCACTTTCACGATCGGCTTCTGGTTGACACAGGTGTTCTGGTTTGAGCGCTGAAACTTGATGAGACTGTAAATATCGACCCCTGCCTCTTTGTTTCCGCCCCCCTCGGAAATCTTCACGACGATCCTCGTGGCATCCACACTTTCAACCACACCGTCATTTTTGGCAACGACGGTGACGCCCGAATCTTCGGCAACCACCTTTTCCATCCCGGTCCCGACAAGGGGCGCCTCGGCCTTGAGCAGGGGAACCGCCTGCCTCTGCATGTTCGATCCCATAAGCGCCCGGTTGGCGTCGTCATTCTCGAGGAAAGGGATGAGCGATGCGGCCACACTAACCAACTGTTTTGGGGAGACGTCCATATAATTAACTTCGCCGGGCTTGACCATGGCGAAATCGCCGCCCATACGCGCCGAAACGAGGTCCTTCACAAAACGCCCTTTTTCATCCAGCGGGGCGCTCGCCTGTGCAATTATCTCCCCCTCCTCTTCCAGGGCGGACATATACTTCACCTCAGCAGTCACCGTTCCATCGGCAACGACCCGATAAGGCGTTTCGATAAAACCGAATTCGTTGACCCTTGCATAGGTACTGAGCGACGCAATAAGACCGATATTCGGACCCTCCGGCGTTTCAATGGGACAAATCCGGCCATAGTGCGTCGTATGAACATCCCGCACCTCGAAACCGGCCCTCTCCCGTGTAAGACCGCCCGGGCCGAGGGCACTCACCCTTCTCTTATGAGTAATCTCGGAAAGGGGATTGGTCTGGTCCATGAACTGGGAAAGCTGGCTGCTGCCGAAAAACTCCTTAATCACTGCAGAAACCGGCTTGGCATTGATGAAATCGTGAGGCATAAGCGTCTCCGGCCCCTGAATACTCATCCGCTCCTTGATAATCCTCTCCATCCTAACGAGACCGATACGGTACTGGTTTTCGATCAGTTCTCCAACGGCCCTCACTCTCCGGTTGCCGAGGTGATCGATATCATCCACTTCGCCGATACCGTTTCTAAGATCGATGAGATACTGCACGGTCTTGATGATATCCTCTTTGGCAAGCGTTCTTACGTCGAGAGCTATTTCGGTTTTAAATTTGTGATTGAATTTGAGCCTCCCCACCTCGGAGAGGTCGTAACGCTCCGGGTTGAAGAAGAGGTTATAAAACAACATGCGGGCCGCATCATTCGTAGGCGGCTCCCCCGGCCGGAGGCGTCTGAAAATTTCGATAAGGGCCGCATCAGGGCTCGCCACATTATCGGACATAAGGGTATCCCTGAAATAACTCCCAACGGAGAAAGGATCCATGAAGAGGAGGCCGAACTCCTTTATTCCCGCAGCCTTCATCTCGTCAAGCTTTTCTTCCGTCAATTCACTATTACACTCCAGGATAACCTCGCCCGTTTTCGTATCTACGATATCGGTAGCGGCAACGCGACCCTCCAACTCTTCAAGATCGACAGGAATAAAATCGACATCGGCGGCCTCAAGTCTCTTCAGCACACCCTTCGTAAACTTCCTGTTCTTCTTTACGAGGACCTCTTTTTTTCCGGGAGCCACGATATCCGACGATGCTCTCTGTCCCATGATCAGTTCAGCATCCACCTTTCTCGTCAGCTTGCCGCTCTTTAAATGAATAAACTCCGTTTTATAAAAGGTGTTCAGCAACTCTTCCGTCGAATAACCGAGCGCTCTCAGCACGATGGTGGCAGGCAATTTACGCTTCCTGTCAATCCTGACGAAGAGGAGGTCCTTTTGATCGAACTCGAAATCGAGCCAGGAGCCCCTGTAAGGAATTACCCTGGCGGAGTAGAGGATCTTGCCGCTCGAATGGGTCTTTCCCTTGTCGCTGTCAAAAAAGACGCCGGGAGACCTGTGCAACTGGCTTACGATAACCCGCTCGGTGCCGTTAATAATGAAAGTCCCCTGTTCGGTCATGAGCGGGATATCCCCGAAATAGACTTCCTGCTCTTTTACGTCCCGAATGCTTCGCGAGTCGTCGGAAACGTCCCAAACGACGAGGCGCACCGTCACCTTGAGGGGAGCCGCATAGGTCATCCCTTTTTGAAGACACTCCTTCACGTCGTAACCGGGGTTGGCTAACTTGTAGGAAACGAACTCGAGCGACGACGTTTCGTTGAAATCATAGATGGGGAAAACACTCGTAAAAGCACCCTGCAATCCTATGCTTTCCCTCGCTCCGGGCTCCAGGTCAGACTGGAGAAACCTTGAATAGGAACGCTTCTGGGTCTCGATGAGGTTTGGAAGCTCAATAACAGATGGTATTTTTGCGAAACTTCTTCTCGTTCTTTTTACACGGGAGGTCATATTTTCACCTCGTACTCATATTTTGGAGGTCTGGGAGTATACTCATTAAAATTGAAAAAAGGTGAAGCCCCTTATTCAAAGAAAGGGGCTTCACCTTACAGATAAAAGGTCGTTTATTTCACCTCTACCGTTCCACCCTGCTCTTCTATCTTCTTCTTCACCTCTTCGGCTTCGTCCTTGGAAATACCTTCCTTGAGGGGCGAAGGCGCACCATCAACGAGGTCCTTTGCTTCCTTGAGACCGAGGCCGGTCAATTCCCTGACCGCCTTGATTACCTGTATCTTTTTATCGCCCACAGTGGCAAGAACAACGGTAAATTCCGTTTTCTCGGCTTCTGCTGCTTCCCCACCCCCCGCTGCCGGTGCAGCCGCTGCAGCAACAGGCGCTGCTGCAGAAACACCGAATTTCTCTTCCAGATCCTTAACCAGTTCGGAAAGTTCCAAAACGGAAATCCCTTCCAGATATTTGATTACATCGTCTTTACTTACAGCCATGTTCTTATTCCTCCATACATAAGGGTTATAATTTTAATTTATGCAGACGCGGTTTTTTTATCCCTGATCGAAGCAAGCACCTGCACCAATTTCCGCTGATTGCCCACCAGAACATTGACAAAACCACTCATCGGTCCGTTCATTACGCTCAGCAACTGTGCAAGAAGAATCTCCTTACTCGGCAACTTGGACAACGCCTCAATATCCGCCATCGCAAGCAGCTTGCTTCCGAGAACACCCGCTTTGATTTCCAGATCGTCGTAGGACTCCGCCAGTTCAGTGAGCGTCTTGGCGCCTGCCACAGGGTCGTCATAGCTGAAGGCCACTGCTGTAGGCCCCGTCAGGAAATCGGAAAGCGCTTCCGCATCCGTCCCGGTGAGCGCAATCTTCGCCAGGGTATTTTTTGTGACCCTCAACTCGACGGAGGCACTCCTCAGCTTACTCCTCACATCGTTCATCTCGGCCACAGTGAGCCCCCTGTAATCGGCCAGTATGGCCGACTTCGCTCGGGAGAAACTATCTTTCAGCCTGTCTATTTCCTGCTCTTTTTCCCTTCTCAATCTCTACTCCCCTCCTTTCTCTCCACCTGTAATTTTTGCCAGAAGGAGTGAAAGGGCATTTCACCACAACTCCTGTCTCGGCAGGCCGGCATGAAATATGCCGATTAAACACTCTCGCGAACCTGCTGTCTCTGACTCTATAGTCTTGGTGTTTTTTTTACTTACCGGGCCAATTCGCCCTTACGTCATTATTAAAATTTTAAACTTGCCGGCTCAACCTTGACACCGGGACCCATCGTTGTGGAAAGGGTCACATTTTTCAGGTACGTCCCCTTGCATGCTTCGGGCTTTGCCTTTATGATCGCATCAAGGAAGGCCGTTGCATTATCGAGCAGCTTTTCCTTACCGAAAGATGTTTTTCCGAGGCAGGCATGGATGATCCCCGTTTTCTCGGCCCGGAATTCGACCTTGCCCGCCTTCGCGTCCTTTACCGCCCTTGCCACATCGAAAGTAACCGTTCCAAGTTTCGGGTTCGGCATCAAGCCTCTCGGCCCGAGCGCCTTACCGAGCTTACTCACCTTGCCCATAATATCCGGCGTTGCAATGGCGCAGTCGAATTCGAGCCATCCGCCGGCCACTTTTTCAATAAGATCATCGGCCCCGGTTGCATCCGCACCGGCATCAGCCGCTTCTTTTTCCTTCTCACCGGCGGCAAAGACGATAACCCGCACCTCTTTTCCAAGACCTTGAGGCAGCACCAGTGCGCCCCTCACCATCTGATCGGCATGCCGGGGATCGACGCCGAGATTGATGGCAATATCGAGTGTTTCGTCGAACTTCGCCTTTACCGTTCCCTCCAGCAATTCAATAGCTTCATTGAGGCCGTACTTCTTCTCGCTGTCCACCTTATTCAAATTTTCCGTATATCTCTTTCCTGCTTTAGCCATAACTCATAACCTCAATTTCAAACGTATTTAATCGGCAACCTCGAGACCCATACTCCGCATGGACCCTTCTACGGAACGGCAAAGGGTTTCAATATCGTGGGCATTAGTGTCGTTCAGCTTGATCTCGGCGATTTCCTTGATCTGTGCCCGTGTAACACTCCCCACTTTGTTCTTATTCGGCTCTCCCGACCCCTTCACGATAGACGCAGCCTTCTTCAAAAGTTCCGAAACAGGCGGCGATTTGGTAATAAAGGTAAAACTTTTATCGCTGTAAACAGTGATTTCCACGGGGATGACCCCTTCTTTCCCCTTCGTCGCCGCATTATAGGCCTTGCAAAAGTCCATAATATTGACGCCGTGCTGCCCCAGGGCGGGGCCGATGGGAGGCGCCGGGTTCGCCTTGCCAGCCTCAATCTGCAGCTTTATATACCCTGCTATCTTCTTTGCCATTCTCTTTTCACTCCTCTTTATCTAGTCAACAGCGGCGGCTAGTTTTTTTCAACCTGCGTAAAATCGAGTTCCACGGGAGTGGCCCTCCCGAAGACGCTGATCATAACTTTCAGCTTCCCCTTGTCTTCTCTCGCCTCTTCCACAACGCCGTTAAAATTGCTGAAAGGCCCCTCCGTTACGCGGATACTCTCGCCCTTTTCGAACCGCACCTTCGGCTTCGGTTTCTGGGCGCCTTCGACCATCTGCTGTGTAATCTTGGCAACTTCCGCATCGGGAATAGGGGGCGGCTTTCTCGCCCCGCCTACAAAGCCGGTCACCTTGGGCGTATTTTTCACGATGTGCCACGACTCATCACTAAGCACCATATTGACGAGGATATATCCGGGGTAGAACTTGCGCATAGAGGTGGTCTTAACGCCCTTTTTCATCTCCAGCACCGTTTCCGAAGGTATGAGAACCTCGCCGAAAACAGCCTCTTTTCCGAGCGACCTGACCCGCTCCTCCAGTGCAAGCTTCACCTTATTCTCATACCCCGAATAGGTGTGCACGATATACCATTTTTTTTCCGTGTCAGTTACCATCTTAATTCAGAATCCCCTTTACGATCCAAGAGAGCAGATAGTCCACAAGGCCGAGAAAGCCGGCAATGATAATCACCATAACCAGGACGAGATAGGTAGAGCTTATGGTTTCCTTCCTCGTCGGCCAGGTAACCTTGTTGAACTCCGCCTGGACCTCTTTTAAAAAATCTATCCCCTTTTTCACATCAACTCTCTTTTAAGCAAATTAATGTTTGGCAGGCCAGGAGGGATTCGAACCCCCAACATCCGGTTTTGGAGACCGGCGCTCTACCGTTAGAGCTACTGGCCTGCATAAAAAATCCTTTTCCCGACCTGTTTCTATTTAGTCTCTTTATGGGTTGTATGCCGACGACAGAAGGGACAATACTTCTTGAATTCAAGCTTATCCGGCGTGGTTCGCTTATTCTTAGTCGTTGAATAATTTCTTCGTTTACACTCGGCACATGCCAGAGTCACTATGTCTCTCATCGGAATTACCTCTGTTTTTTTCTACTTGGAACTTATTCGATTATATCGCTTACAACACCCGCGCCGACCGTCCTGCCTCCTTCGCGGATGGCAAAACGAAGCTCTTTATCCATCGCAATCGGGGAGACCAATACAACGTCCATTGATACGTTGTCACCCGGCATGACCATCTCCACACCGTCCGGCAGCGTCACAACACCGGTCACATCCGTCGTCCGGAAATAAAACTGGGGACGGTATCCGTTGAAAAAAGGCGTATGCCGTCCTCCTTCTTCCTTCGCCAAGATATAGGCCTCGGCCTTGAATTTCGTATGCGGTGTAATACTCCCCGGCTTCGCCAGGACCTGACCGCGCACCACCTCTTCGCGCTTCACGCCACGGATAAGGGCGCCGATGTTGTCGCCCGCCTCGCCTCTGTCGAGAAGCTTACGGAACATCTCTA
>CBDVDA010000081.1:0-15329 GCA_965372635.1 uncultured bacterium
TAAAAAGGTAGCATTCTGGGGGCATGGCTGGAATCGGCAAGGTAATGTATCCAGCTTTTCTGAACAATTAAAAAAGCATTTTTTAAATCGTGCTGATTACTGGTTTGCTTATACGGCTGGAACAGCCGAGTACCTGAAAGCAAATGGTGTTTCTCCCGATGTCATTACTATAGTCCAGAATAGTGTTGATGTGAAATCATTTAAAAAGTTATTGACTGAGGTCAGTGAAAAAGATTTGACTACAGCTAGGCAGATTCTCGGTATCAAGCGTGATACAATGGTGGGACTATTTTGCGGTTCCTTATACGGGGAAAAGAAACTGCCCTTTTTGATTGAGGCAGCAAAAGTGATTAAGAGGCGTTTCGCAAAATTTCATTTAGTAATTTTGGGTGCTGGTCCTGAAGGGCAGTTTGTGGAGAGGGTTGCTAAAGAAGAAAGCTGGATTCATTATCTAGGACCAAAGTTTGGCAAGGAGAAAGCAATATATTTCCGATTATCGAACATTTTCCTTAATCCAGGCCTCGTTGGTTTAGCTATTTTAGATGCATTTGCAGCTGGGATTCCTGTGATGACGACAAATATTCCTGTTCATAGCCCTGAAATAGAGTATTTGCAAAATGGAATTAACGGAATGATAACTCCACATGAACCGTTAAGATATGCAAGTTCAGTCATAGATATTCTTACCAATGCATCGCTTCATTCACGCTTAATAGAAGGTGCAGCATCCGATGCAAAACGTTATACGTTGGATGCTATGGTGGAAAATTTCAAAAATGGCATACTTAAATGTTTAAATAAGTGATCAGTTTATAAAAATTGTTTGATCTTGGTGCATTTTTTGAAGAATGAGTTAAGAAGAAATGACATGCTCCATCAAGATTAACAGGATAGATAGCGATTAAAAGGATATAGATGTGAAGGTGACTTTTTAATGGGTTTTTGGTCAAGGATAAAAAAAGAATGTATGTCTCGTTTGTCAATTGCAGACAACATCAAGTGTAATCAACTCGCTGCTAAATACGCTATTGATGGGGGTTATAAGCGTATCTATCATTATCATATCCGCAAAACCGGTGGTACAAGTATCAATATGATGTTTCTTTCCCTAGGTGGAGAAGGTGGAGATAAAGTATATTCGAAACTGCTTAAGAGCCCAATTCATCGCAATGTAAGCGGCGACAAGATTTTTGTTGGTTGGCATAAGCGATTAATTAATAAAGGGCACTTTTTTTACGCATACTCTCATATACCGGCACATTATCTAAGGCTACCGCAAGATACATTTACCATTACCTGCTTGCGGGACCCTGTCAAGCGCGTAATTTCTCACTACAAGATGATACTGGAATATAAAACAACGGGTAAGATTCCTAAAGCAGAAGTGAAATGGTTAGGTAATAGTTTTGAGGACTTTCTATACAATATTCCTAAAGAACATCTATTGAATCAATTGTACATGTTTTCAAGAAGTTATAGTGTTGATGAGGCGTATGAGAGGATAATCAATTGTTCCCATTACTTACTGTCAGACGATTTCGCGCATGGTGTTGACACTCTTTCAGCTAAACTTGGTATTAAACTGGAAGCTATTCACGTACGAAAGTCCGCTATTGAGGTTACGATAGACCCGAAAAATTTGAAACTCCTACGTAGTATGCTTGAGGAGGAAATTCAATTGTATGAAAAACTGAAAGACCGGCTAAACGCTCAAAAGTCAAAACAAATTTCCAGTTGAAACCTAAATACGATACGATTATTGTTTGTTTTTGAAAGAATGCGAAAGTTATTATTGAGAAAGCTGCCTTAAAAGCGCTTTTCAAGAGTATTTTTTGTAATAATGAAGTGCATAAGACGATTTTTTCCATACATGTAAGACGAGTGTAATTTGCTATTATGCGTATATTAATTCTCCACAATTACTACCAGCATGCAGGGGGTGAGGATGTCGTGTTGCAGGCAGAGAGATCCTTATTGGAGGCAAATGGGCACGAGGTGGCCTTGTTTATTGTTAACAATGATGACATTAAAGGCTTTAGAGGAAAGGTTAAAACTGCATTAAACATTGCCTATTCTAAAACTTCAAAAAAAAAAGTTTTGGTTGAAATTTCTAAATTTCAACCAGATTTGGTGCATGTACACAATTTCTTCCCCCTACTCACGCCTTCTATCTATGATGCTTGCCATGAAGCTGGAGTACCAATTGTTCAGACGCTGCACAATTATCGTACCATCTGTCCTGGCGCCTTGTTGATGCGTGACGAACGGTTGTGTGAAGAATGTATCATAGGTTCAGCCTATAAGGCAGTTTTATATGGTTGCTATCGTGGGTCCAGATTAGGAACTCTATCAGTAGCTAGAATGGTGGAGTTTCATCGAAAAAATAGGACCTGGTCTGAAAAGGTAAACCGTTTTATTGCCCTTACATCTTTTGCTAAGAGCAAATTTGTGGAGGCAGGATTTCCGGAAAGTAAAATGGTTGTTAAAGCTAATTTTTTTTCTAGAGAAGAATTTAATGCAGAAAGTGAAGAACGCAAAGGCGCCCTGTTTATTGGAAGGTTAAGCATTGAAAAAGGTGTACATACCATGTTGTCAGCTTGGCGAAATCTTGAAGTTCCATTGAAAGTGGTTGGAACAGGGCCATTGTTTGATGAGATAAGGACAGCTAACTTTTCAACTATTCGTGCTTTGGGGTTTAAAAAGAAGAAGGAAGTGTTGAGAGAGATGAGCCGGGCAAATTTCTTAGTAATGCCTTCCTTATGCTATGAAGGCTTTCCGATGGTGCTGGTCGAGGCTTTTGCACACGGTTTACCTGTTATTGCATCAAAATTGGGCAGCATGGCTGAAATAGTTGAAGCTGGGATTACAGGCCTGCATTTTGAGGCTGGCAATGCGGAAGATTTGGCGGAAAAGGTGCGTTGGTCAGTGGAGCATCCGGAAGAAATGCGTCGCATGGGAGAAAATGCCCGGAAAGTGTATGAGGAAAAATATACACCTGATATCAACTACCGTCAGTTGATAAAGATCTACGAAACAGTCATCGCAACTTAATAATCAACGAAGAAAGTGTTAATATAAAGGTTCTGGTTACAGGAACTACTTTCCCTGTTCATAAGGGGGATAGGAGGCCTGGTGATTCTCCTATGTTGATTGTTAATAACCACAGGATTACCGAGGTTCTGAGATGGCAAGCACGGCATGATGATCTGGAATTTATTATTCGAACAGCTCTAGAATGGGAGAAACGCTTGAATTCAAAAAGGAATTCTGTGGCACATGCTTAAGAAAGGGCAAGTTATCGGCGCCCCTGTTACTGCTGGCAGCTTTGAGGATGTAACCCGCGATATTATTCTGACTGCCAATGAGGGGAGAGGAGGCTATGTTTGTGTAGCAAATGTGCACATGGTGACTACTGCTCGGCGTAATACTGAACTTCGATCCGCAATGAAGAATGCCAAACTTGTTACCAGCGATGGCATGCCGCTTGTTTGGGCTTTAAGACGACGGGGATTCACTTATACCGAGCGGATTGCAGGGCCGAACTTGATGGTCAGGATATGTGAGATAGCGGAAGTTGAAAAATTGCCAGTCTACTTTTTTGGTGGCAGTTCCAAGACTATTCAGTTATTACAGAAGATAGTTGCTGAAACATTCCCCACTCTCCAGGTGGTGGGTTGGGAATCGCCACCTCTACTTCCACAGCAACCTGAGATGAATCCAGCTGTGGTGAATCGTATCAGGACTTCTGGTGCCAGAATTGTTTTTGTTGGACTTGGTTGTCCGAAACAGGAATTCTGGATGTCAGGGTATGCACCTCATCTTCCTGCTGTACTAATAGGGGTGGGAGCTGCGTTTGATTTTATTGCTGGCACTGCTCCAAGAGCTCCGTTATGGATGCAAAAATCAGGTCTGGAGTGGCTGTTTCGTCTATTGGCTGAGCCTAGAAGATTATGGAAACGTTATCTTGTAACGAATACACTATTTCTTTGGTATCTATTGATAGAAGAGTTCGGAAAGTGGTTCGCTTACTTCAACATGAAACATTAATATCAAAACTAAACTTCCAATTCATAGTTAAATTCGTTTCACTTTATAACCGTCAAAAAAATAAAACCACTAATATATGTCGCGCATTTATTTATTTTTTGTGCTAAGCTAATTTCTACTTTAACTATTAAGTTTCTTAATCTCATGGATAAGTAGAAATGCTTAAGAAACATGGTCAATTCCTCGCCACCTTATTTGCACTCGCTGATATTTCAATCATAGCTTTTTCATGGACTGCCGCCTATTATGTAAGATTTTCTGACTTCTGGTGGAGCAGTTTCACAACAAATTCTCTCTCACAGCGATATCTGTTCATCCTTTTCCCCATTATTATTCTGTGGTCCTTTATATTCAAAAACATGGGCATTTACAAGCCTCGGAGAACATCACCCCTCTTCTCCGAGATATCTGACGTTTTCAAGGCATCCAGCATTGCTGTCATAATACTGGTCAGCGTGACCTATTTTATAAGGAAAGACGAATATTCGAGACTCGTCTTCATCTACTTCTGGGGCATCAGCCTGGCCTTTCTTACCTTGGAAAGACTTGTCATTAGAGAGATCTTACACTATCTTAGGGAAAGAGGTTACAACATACGACGCGTTCTAGTTATTGGTGCAGGCGAACTCGGCTGCAGAGTCATTAGAAAGATATCTTCAAATCAATGGACGGGCCTTCAAATAGTCGGGCTGCTTGATGATAGCATGAAGACTGGCGAGACCTTCGAGCATGTTGAGGTCCTTGGTAAAATTAACAGCATAAATAACATATTAAAGGAATACAATGTAGACCAGGTATTCATAGCTCTCCCCATTCAGTCTTACAAAAAAATGATGTATGTTGTCAGCAGCCTGTCTGATGAAACGGTGACTGTCAGAATTGTCCCGGACCTCTACCAGGCAATGACCCTGAATTCGAGTGTAGAGGAGTTAGAAGGCATGCCCCTCATCAATCTGACCGACACTCCCATGTACGGCTGGAACGTTATCGTCAAAAGGGTAGCCGATGTAGCCTTTTCCTCACTGGCACTCACCCTTTTTTCACCTTTAATGATTACAATCGCCTGTATCATTAAACTTACCTCAAGTGGGCCCGTCATATTCAAACAAAAACGCTACGGTCTTGACGGAAAAGAGATTAGTGTATACAAGTTCAGGACCATGACGGTCTGTGATGACGGGAACATTGTCTTACAAGCAACAAAAGACGATGTACGCATCACCCCCTTTGGAGCATTCCTGAGAAAAACGAGCCTAGACGAATTGCTACAATTTTTGAATGTGCTGCAGGGGAGAATGTCTGTTGTAGGCCCCCGTCCGCATGCTGTGGCTCATAACGAGCAGTACCGAAAGATCGTCAAAAGTTATATGTTAAGACATAAAGTGAAACCGGGAATCACCGGCTGGGCTCAGATCAATGGATGGCGCGGTGAGACAGACACGCTGGACAAGATGGAAAAGAGGGTGGAGTGTGATCTTTATTACATCGAAAACTGGTCGTTCTGGCTAGACATCAAAATCATGTGGCTCACTCTCTGGAAAGGTTTCATCAACAAGCATGCATACTAGATTCTTTTGTTAGGTGTTCTTCCCCCGAAAGTGAAAGCCCTATTAAAGGCCCGATAACAAGAAGTATTATTGAGGTTTCAAAATTATTTTCAAAAAAGCCTGCAACTGCTAACGTGGCTAGGCCAAATAGTCCTGATAAAATAATAACATAATCAAAGCTTCCCTTATCAACCAACACCAACTTCGAAAGAAGCCTCTTTATCGATAAAAACCAAAAAAAGAGAAACAAACAAATCCCTATTATCCCCGTTTCAGACAACCACACAATATAAATGTTGTGAGCATGGCCATAGGGGGGACGCCATGTCTTCCCAATTTTAGGGAAATAAATCTCTTTTGCATCTTTTGTCCAATTGCTTTTCCCTACACCCATCAGAGGATAATCCTTGACCATTTCATAAGAAGCTTCCCACATTTGTATTCGTGCTCTGTTACTTTTAAAGTTGAAAATCGATTTAACCCTGGTATGCAAAAAGTTCTGAAATGACATTATTATAATTAAACTTAACGCCATCATAACCACTGCAACAAAAAAAGTTCGTTTACTTGTAATATAAATCATCAAAGGCAATACAAAAAAGAGTGCAACATAATATGCGCGTGACATGGTAAGAATGAGGGCGACCAAGTTCAAGAGAAAAAACATCCAAAGGTAAGCTTTTTTTCTATTGTCACTTTGCCAGAAGAGAATCAATGATAGCGCAACAATGGTTGTTAGACTGTAAACACCGCCTGCATGAAGATGGTGTGACTGAAAGCCCTTGAAGCGTACTAGCCCAGGTTGTTTAGGAAAAGGATAGGTAATCTCAGGAAAAATAAACTGTACTATCCCCAGTAGACAGACGATGGATGCAAAAATAAGAAGGGTAAACACAACCTTTTCTTTTCTTATTTTAGCTACGGACAGGAAAAGAGGAAAAACGATTATGGGCGAATATTCCCAAATATTTGAGATGTCTAGCTTTTGAATGTAACCATTTTTCACCAATGCAACAATTGCAGCCCAGGAGAAGAGCGCAATACAAGCGAGGGTCAGCCTTTTGTCCAGTATAGATACTACATTTATTTTTGCCTTATATAATCTGTAAAACCCCAAAACCATTATCATGAAGAGTGCAATATTAGCGGCACTTATGGATACGGGTAAAACGGCGGCGTATAATATGAACAAGTTCTCAAGCGGCCTGTCATAATCGTACTTTCCATCGCTTACGAGATGAGCATCAATGGTTTTCATGGCAACTCACCAGAAAAAATTATCTGATTTTAGAAAAACAGCTCTCCTAATGATTAAACGTTTCAAGATACTCTTCCCACTCGGAAGGGAGCATATGTTTCTTTTTGTTATTACAGGCCTTGCAGCAGGGGACGATATTTCCTTTCGTTGATTTCCCTCCCCTGATGACCGGAACAATGTGGTCCATGGTGAGTTCAGAGGGGTGAAAACGCTCTTTGCAGTAGTAGCAAACCCCTTTCCCCTTCTCGTTCTTCCACCACTGGGAGGCGCGAAGCTCTCTCGCCTTTTGCCGCTCCCTGGCAATTTCCTCTTCCGACAGGTCTGATATAAAAGAGTTCATCATTCTTCGGAGAAGCTATCGATCAATCATCATTCAGCATCCTTTTTCGGCAGGTTGAGGGAAATATTCAGTTCCGTCAACTGTTCCGCACTCACCCCGGACGGAGCGTCCGTCATAAGGCACGACGCCTTCTGCGTCTTTGGGAAGGCGATCACGTCCCTTATGCTGTCTGCTCCGCTCATGATCATGACCAGCCTGTCGAGACCTAGCGCCAGCCCGCCGTGCGGTGGGGCGCCAAATTCGAGGGCGTCTAGCAGGAAACCGAACTTCTCTCTCGCCTCATCACTGGAGATATTGAGAAGCTCGAATATTCTGGACTGGATTTCCTGCTGGTGGATACGGACACTCCCTCCCCCTACTTCGTGACCGTTCAGGACGAGATCGTAGGCCTTCGACCTCACAGTTGCAGGCTCGCTATCGAGCAAATGAATATCCTCATCGAGGGGTGCCGTAAAGGGGTGATGGATCGCCACATGCCTTTTTGTCTGCCCGTCGAATTCGAGGAGCGGAAAATCGGTAACCCAGAGGAAGTTGTAACTGCCCTCTTTTATAAGGCCGAGCCTCCTCGCCAGTTCGTTTCTCAGCATCCCCAAACTTTCGTTAACGATCTCCTTACGATCTCCTCCAAATAGCAGGAGGTCCCCCACCTCCGCCCCTGTGGCATTTTTTATCGCTTCGATCTCTTCGTCTTTGAAGAATTTGACGATGGGCGACTGCCACTCGTTTTCTGTGATTTTTATCCAGGCCATCCCCTTGGCGCCGTAATTACCCACATAAGCGGTCAGATCATCGAGGTCCTTTCTCGAAAAGGAGGCGCCCTCTTTTACGTTGATCGCCTTCACGATGCCTCCCTTGGAGACGGCAGTTGAGAAAACCTTAAACCCGCACCCTTTCATGATGTCGCTAAGATCGATATGTTCGAGGCCGAACCTGACGTCGGGCTTGTCGAGGCCAAACCTCGTCTCAGCTTCATCAAAGGTCATCGAAGGGAAGGGGTCGGCAAAATCAACGTCGAGGACTTCCTTAAAAATATGTTTCATCAACCCTTCCGTGTGCTCCATCACATCGTCCCTATCGACGAAGGACATCTCCATATCGATCTGGGTGAACTCGGGCTGGCGGTCGGCCCTCAAGTCCTCGTCCCTGAAGCACTTTACGATCTGGTAATACCTGTCATAACCGGCCACCATCAGTATTTGCTTAAAAAGTTGAGGCGACTGTGGAAGCGCGTAAAAGGAACCGGGATTCACGCGGCTCGGAACGAGGTAGTCTCTCGCCCCTTCAGGCGTACTCTTTGTCAGCATGGGCGTCTCGATGTCGAGGAAGCCCTCACCGTTCATATACTCCCTCGTTGAAGCGGTCAGCTTGTGCCTGAGCAGGATACTCTTTGCGACGGAGGGGCGCCTCAGATCGAGAAACCTGTATTTGAGACGGAGACTGTCTGCAATCTCGATGTCGTCCTCTATCATGAAGGGAGGCGTCTTCGATTCATTCAAAATTTTGAGCTCTTCAACATTGACCTCGATCTCACCCGTGGCGAGGTTCGAGTTTACCGTTCCCTCCAGCCTGTGGGCAACCTTTCCCCTCACCCCAAGCACATATTCACTCCTCAAGCTGTGCGCCTTTTCGTGAACCTCCCTGTTTACCTCGGGGCTGAACACGACCTGCGTCAAGCCGAAACGATCCCTAAGATCGACGAAGATAACGCCGCCATGGTCTCGCCTTCTTTGAATCCATCCTGTGAGCGTCACCGTCTCGCCCACGTTTTTTGCAGTGAGACTGCCGCAATCCACCGACCTTCTCAAACTTCCCAAACTTTCAGGCACTGTCAAATCCTCCGAAATCTTAATGTTTGTTGCTTAAAAAAAGCGGGCGAAAACAAGCGCACCGCCGTAAAATCTAGAATGCGATGGCTCTCATAATATCGTTATAGGAGACGATCAGCATGAGAGAAATGAGAATGGCAAACCCGACCTGCTGGGCGATCTCACGCGTCTTGATGCTGATCGGCCTTCTAAGCCCAAGTTCGGCAAGCAGGAAAAACACGTGGCCGCCGTCGAGAACAGGGATGGGAAGAAGGTTGAGGATGCCGAGTTGCAGACTAATGAAGGCCATGAGGCTGATCAGCGCAGAAATCCCGCTCTCGGCGGCAGCGCCCGTCGCCTGGGCAATCATGATCGGTCCACCGAGACTCTTGATGGAGAGGTTGAAGGAAAAGAGTTTCTTTATCACGTCAAAGGTGAGACGGGTCAACTCGGCCGCCCTCTTAACCCCCTCCCGGACCGACTCTGCAAATCCATATTGGATAAAGCGCGACTCCTGGCTGAAGTTGATGCCGATCACATATCTCTCACTTGCGTCATCCATAACCGGCTTCAGTTTGATCTCCAAACTCTCTTTGCCCCGCATGATGCCGAGTAAAACTTCCTTGCCGCCGCTCGCCTTAATCTTTTGGGACATCTCCACCCAGTGGTTCACCTCCTCACCATCAACAGAACGGACAAGGTCCCCCGTTTTGAGCCCGCTTTTCCCGGCGGGAAGCGCAGCATTGACGCCACCGACCACAGGCGGCATGGGGTGAAGGATACCGGAAAAGCCCCCGCCTCCGTTGGTAAGTTTGGGCGTGAGAAACAGCGTTTTAGCCCTCCCCTCCCGATCGACATCAAGAGCCAGCCGATGATCGGGGTTGGAAGTAAAAATAGTAAGCGCTTCCTCCCAGGTAGTGATCGCCTCACCGTTGATTGCCTCGATGAGATCTCCCGGCTGTAGGCCCACCTCGCTTGCAGGCGAATCCTTGAGCACCCAGCCCACACGCGCCTCATCTCCCAGATAAGCGGGCATATTGACGCCGAGCATAAAAACGATAGGGAGCAGAAAGAAGGTGAGTATAAGGTTCATGAGCGGTCCGGCAATGATAATAGCCATCCTGTTGCCAACAGACTGAGACGAAAACTCCCTCGGATCACCGGTATGTTCTTCCCCCGGCTCCTCTCCTGCCATTTTGACATATCCACCGAGGGGAAAAGCGGAGAGTTTATATTCCGTCTCCCCTTTGACGAAGCCGATCAACTTCGGACCGAAGCCGATGGAGAACTGCTCCACCTTGACGCCGAGCTTTTTGGCAACCATAAAGTGCCCAAGTTCATGGACGAGAACAAGGAAACCGAGGACAAAGATAAATGAGGCGATGGTCAGCATGTCAAACTCCCGGACAATAGCGTTTTCAATTCACCCCTCGCCTGCTCGCGCCCCGAGAGGTCGGCTTTCAGAACTTGAGAGATATTTTCGGGTTCAAAAACCTCGTGAGCGGAAAGAACCCGCTCGATTACCTGAGGGATATCAATAAAGGGAATTCTATCATGGAGAAAAGCCTCCACCGCCACCTCGTTGGCCGCACTCGCCACGGCAGGCGCCGAGCCGCCCATTTCGAGCGCCCGGTAGCAGAGCTTTAAAGAGGGAAACCTTTCCATATCCGGCTCTTCGAAGGTAAGCGTCCCCGTTGCAGAAAGATCGAGACGTGGCACATCGATATCGAGCCGCGCGGGATAAGAAAGCGCATAGGCAATAGGGCCACGCATATCGGGGGCTCCCATCTGCGCCACCACGGAACCGTCGCGGTATTCCACCATGGAATGGACGATACTCTGGGGATGAACGACTACGTTGATTCTATCTCCAGGAATGTCGAAAAGCCATCTCGCCTCGATCACCTCAAGCCCCTTATTCATCAAGGTAGCCGAATCGATGGTGATTTTATTCCCCATGGCCCAAGTGGGATGGTTCAGCGCATCCCTGGCCGTTACTTTCTTCAGTTCTTCTTTCCCCATAGCGACGAAAGGGCCGCCAGACGCCGTAAGAAGGAGGCGGCTCACATCTTCTTTCCTGTGCCCCGCGAGGGACTGAAAGATGGCGCTGTGCTCGCTGTCAACGGGGAGAATTTTGACTCCTCTTCTTTCCGCTTCGGCCATAACGATGCTCCCTGCCGCCACGAGGGTTTCCTTGTTGGCAAGGGCGATGTCTTTCCCGGCCTCTATGGCCGCGAAGGTAGGCACAAGACCGGCAGAGCCGACGATGGCAGAGACGACCAGGTCCACGTCGTCCCGTGTTGCAACCTCCACATACCCCTCCACGCCGGACAGGATTTCCGTTTTCCCGGCCTCAGATGATTTCTTAATTGCTTCGGCCTTCTCTTCACTCATGAGGCAGGCCACCTTTGGCCGGTGTCTCGCTACCTGCTCTTTAAGCAGTTCGGCATTGTTCCCGGCCGTCAACCCTACGATTTCAAAAAGGTCTGCGTGTTGTTCGAGAACGTCCAGGCAATTGACGCCGATAGATCCCGTCGAGCCGAGGATGACAATCCTTTTTTTACTCATCTAAAACCCCGCACCATATCTGAAAAAAGCAAAATAAAAAACCACAGGCGCAGTAAAGAGAATGCTGTCTATTCGGTCGAGAATTCCGCCGTGCCCCGGTATGAGCGCCCCGGAGTCCTTGACGCCCGAGGACCGTTTAAGCAGCGACTCGGCAAGGTCGCCGAAGGGGCCGATAACACCCACAATGAGTGCAAGGAATATACTGTCTGCAAGAGTGATGGCAGGGAAAAGAGCGAGCTTGAAAATGAGGGCTCCTGCAACACTCCCGGCAAATCCACCGATCAGCCCCTCTACGCTCTTGTTTGGGCTGATTGACGGGCAGAGTTTCCTTTTTCCAAAATTTACGCCCGCAAAATAAGCCGCCGTATCGTTCCCCCAGGTCATAACGAACAACATAAGAACCCAGTAAGGGCCATTTTCGAGACCTCTTAGAAGAACGAGGTGCGACAAGAGGAAGGGGATATAGAGTACAGTCAGGGCAAGAAACCCGGCATCATTAATGACCCGGGTCATCTCACCCGTCTTTATTATGCGAAGCAGAAAAAAGACGACTAGTCCGGTAGCGAGGAGTGCAGCAACTAAATGAAGGGTCCCCGTATAGGCCGCGAAAAGGAGGGCCAAGGCCCACACGTAGCCAAAGAGAATCAAATCCTGGGGCAGAGCATCTTTCCTGAATGAATAAAACTCGTTCAGAGCGAGCAAGACCACAGGGACCAGGAGAAGAAAAAAATGGAAGGGCGTCCCCTTAACAAGCAGCAGAATAAAGAGCGGTAAAAAGAGGGCCGCCGAGAGGACCCTCTTGGCAAGTGAACTCAACAGACCTTTATATCGGGCATGACCTGGTCGCTGGTCTTCCCGAATCTCCGTTCTCTCTTTTGATAATCCCTGATCGCCTTCACAAGTTCATCTTTTCCGAAATCGGGCCAAAGCGTTTCACAGAAATAGAGTTCCGTATAAGCCATTTGCCAAAGCAGGAAATTGCTGAGCCTCATTTCGCCACTCGTACGAATCAGAAGATCGGGATCAGGGATGTCTGTGGACAGGAGATGCGATGAAAAAAGCTCTTCATTGATTTCATCGGGCCTGAGTTCTCCCCTTTCAACCTTCTCCGCAATGATCCGTGCAGCATAAAGAATTTCATTCCGGCCTCCATAACTGAGCGCCAGGTTAAGCACCATCTTGTCGTTCTCTCTTGTTGTATCTATGGTGCTGAGGAGCAGTTCACGTTCCTTGTCGGGAATGGCGTCGATATTTCCGACAGCCTTCAACCTGATCCCGTTATCCATCATCATTTTCAGTTCAGATTTCAGATATTTCCCGAGGAGCGACATAAGCGCCTTAATCTCTTCAGGAGGCCGTTTCCAGTTTTCTGTCGAAAAGGCATAGAGCGTCAGATACCTGACGCCGGCCTCCCGGGCGGCAATAATCACCTCTTTGACGGCATCCATCCCCCTCCGGTGGCCGTTGATCCGGTTCATCAGCCTTTTCCTTGCCCACCTGCCGTTCCCGTCCATGATGATAGCGATATGGGCCGGTATATTTTCGCTGTCTAAATCTTGCATTTACTCTAGGGGAAGTTGCGTCCTATCAAAAAAAGTTTAACATAGAAAACAGAAATTTCAGGAAGGGTACATACGGGCAACATGAGAGAGAAAAGGGGAAGGAATCCGGTTTTTTATATCTCCATGATATCCATCTCTTTACTCTTTATGATGGAATCAATCTTCTTGATGTATTCATCCGTAATGCCCTGAACCTCACCCTGAGAACGCTTCAAATCATCTTCCGATATCTCTTTTTCCTTCTCAAGGTCTCTTAAAAGTTCATTGCCATCCCGCCTTGCATTCCTGACCGAAATTCTGGCGTCTTCAGTAAATTTTTTGGCAAGTTTGGCCATCTCCCGCCTTCGCTCCTCCGTCAAAGGTGGAATGCTCAAACGAATCATTTTTCCATCATTCGACGGGTTAAGGCCGAGATCAGACGTGAGAATTGCCTTTTCAATAACCTCGATGGCAGACGCATCCCAGGGCTGGATGGTGATCAAACGGCTCTCGGGCACAGAGAGAGTCGCCATCTGGTTAAGGGGTGTAATCGTGCCGTAGTAATCCACCTTGATCCCGTCCAGGATCGAAAGAGACGCCCTTCCCGTCCGCACCTTTCCAAGTTCCCGGTGGAGCGAATCAATGGACTTGTCCATCTTCACTTTCATCTCGCTGATCGTTTCTTCGACCATTGGTTAGCCTCTCACCAGACTGCCTATTTTTTCCCCTTGCACCACCTTGACCACATTGCCCCGTTCTTTCAGGCTAAACACTACAATGGGGAGATTATTGTCCATGCAAAGAGACGTGGCTGTTGAATCCATCACCTTAAGGTTATTCCTCAAAACATCTAGATAGGTCAACTCATCGAATTTCTTTGCGTCCTTTTCGATCATCGGGTCGGCATCGTAAACACCATCCACCTTGGTCGCTTTAAGGATGACCTCAGCCCCCACCTCCATCGCTCTAAGCGCAGCCGCCGTATCCGTCGTAAAGTAAGGGTTTCCCGTCCCCGCCGCAAAAATCACGACCCTTCCCTTCGCAAGGTGCCTTGTAGCCTTACGCCGAATGTAGGGTTCGGCAATCTCCTGCATCTCGATGGCCGACTGGACGCGGGTATAAACCCCTTTCTTTTCAAGGGCGTCTTGCAGGGCGAGGGCATTGATAACCGTAGCCAGCATGCCCATATAATCGGCGGAGGCCCTGTCCATCCCCTTCGAACTTGCTGCAATCCCTCTGAATATATTCCCGCCACCGATAACGATGGACACCTCCACGCCGAGTTCTTTTACCTCTTTGATCTCTTCGGCAATGGACTGAATAATATCGGGGTTAATTCCATATTCATCGTCACCGGCCAGCGCCTCGCCGCTTAACTTGAGAAGCACTTTTTTATACCGGGGCGAAGAGGCCATAAATCAGTTGCCCAACTGGGCGGCAACCTCTTCCGCCAGGTTGGATTCTTTCTTTTCCATCCCCTCCCCCACATGGAACCGTGAGAATCTCCGAAGGGAGAGGTTCTCACCGATCTTGGTGATAGCTTCGTTGAGAACGCCTTCTACGGTCAAATCCGGATTTTTAATAAAAGGCTGCTCCAGCAAGCTGATGCCGGCACAGA
Organism: uncultured bacterium; assembly: GCA_965372635.1. Lineage (GTDB taxonomy): Bacteria > Desulfobacterota > JADFVX01 > JADFVX01 > JADFVX01 > CBDVDA01. Next base: position 14,725 of record CBDVDA010000081.1, read on the forward strand.
ATTTATCGACCTTGCCGTCCACAATTTTATCAATAATCTTCTCGGGTTTGCCCGACTCCAGCGCTTGCGCACGATAAATTTCTCTTTCTTTTTCAATCAGTTCAGGCGAGATTTCCTCCCTGGAGACGCAAAGCGGATTAGCCGCCGCAATATGCATGGCGATATCCCTTACAAGCGACTGGAAGTCCTCGTTTAGCGCAACAAAATCTGTCTCGCAGTTGACTTCCACAATCACGCCGATCTTCCCGCCGGCATGAATGTAAGAACCGACTAAACCTTCGGAAGCGATCCTTCCGGCCTTCTTCGAGGCGACCGCCAGCCCTTTTTGCCTCAGGTAATCGACTGCATTGTCGAGGTCTCCATCACTTTCATTGAGAGCCTTCTTGCAGTCCATGATTCCGGCTCCCGTTTTTTCTCTCAAATCTTTTACCAGTGCTGCACTGATCTCCATCAAATAAGCCTCCAGATTCTATTACTCAGTTGCTTCAAGAGCCGCCGTTCCTGATGATGCCGCCTTAGCCTTTTTCTCGGCAGCTGTCTCTTTCTTAGGAGCTGTCTCTTTCTTAGGAGCTGTCTCTTTCTTAGGAGCTGTCTCTTTCTTAGGA
>CBDVDA010000082.1:0-15264 GCA_965372635.1 uncultured bacterium
ACGGGGTGAGAGTTAAAAAAACTTGCCCTAAGTTCTCATACTTTTCTTTGACGTTCAAAGAAAAAGTACGCAAAAGTAAGGCCGCCCACAACTTAAGGCCTTCGGCTCCCCTCGTTCACGCAGATGATTGCGGTGGGGACAAAAACTCGCTTTGCTCAGACAGTTTGTCCCTTTTCCCCGCACTCATCTGCTTCACTCGGCTGCGTTGAAAGGGAATAGAAATATTAGCAAACCCTCTAAGGCCAAAGCAACCCCAAATTCCCTGAACTGCTTTAAGGCTATGAAGCGCCTGCCAATATACTTAATGGGCAGAGTGGTGTCAAGAATTGATCTCTGCGGTGGGTAGGTGAGGGAGAGAGTGCAGAAAGGTTTTGAAAGACTTTTTTGAAGTGACCGTCAGGTCTCCAGCATGGAAGCGATGTTGCCGGCAATTTCATCGAGAGGCCAGACGGCGTCTGCCAGCCTGTTTTTGATGATCGAACCGGGCATGCCGAAGATGAGGGAGCTTTCTTCGTCCTGGGCGATGATGGTTCCCCCCTTCGCCTTTGCCAATTTGGCTCCCTTGGTGCCGTCGTCTCCCATCCCGGTCATGACGATGCCGAGAAGATGTTCCCCGTAGATTTCCGTCAACGTCTCCATCGTAATATCCGCGCAGGGTCTCAGCCTTATTTCAGGCTCTTTAGACAGCTTTATCTCGGTCCCGAGGGAACTCTTTTCAAGGGTAGTATGCCAGCCGCCGGGGGAGATATAGACATTTCCCGCTTTCAGGATATCGCCGTTTGCGGCCTCCCGAACGGGGAGCCTGCTTATCTTTCCGAGGCTTTCTGCCAGCGACTTGGTAAACATGGGCGGCATATGCTGGACGATTAAAACGGGCATGGGGAAATTTGAAGGCAGTCCGGGTACAAATTCGGTGAGCGCCTGAACGCCGCCCGTGGAGGAGGCGACAAAGAGGATGGACTTTTCCGGGTCTGCAATCTTTTTAAAGGCAGGCGACTTGGGGTGTCTTTCAGCGGAAACGACTTTTCTCTGTACCCGGCGTTTGCTTGGCGCTCTCAGCTTCGACGAGGCGAGTACCTTCTCGATCAACTCATCTCTTACGCGGGAGAGGTCCATGGAAATGGCCCCTGACGGTTTTTGGATAAAATCGGTAGCACCCGAACCGAGGGCCTTAAGGGTGAGGTCGGCCCCTTTTTTTGTATAGGCGCTAAACATGATGACCGGAGTGGCCCGGATTTTCATGATTTCATCCAGCGTCTCTAATCCGTTTATGCCGGGCAGTTCGAAATCGAGCGTAATGATGTCCGGCTCGACCTCGGAAAGGCAGTTGAGCGCCTCTTCACCGCTGCCGACGAGCGACACAACCTCAATGCGGTGGTCATCTGAGACGAGTTTGCTGATCGCTTTTCTCATGAAGTTGGAATCCTCCACGATCATCAATCTTATAGGCTCCGATCTTTCCATCCCGTTAAGGTTGTCTCTCATTAGCTGAATTTGCATATCTGTTCCCCGCAGGTTAGAGTTTTTTACCGAGGGTTAGGTTCGTTTTATGATTCTTTATTATTATGGGCAATTTCGAAAGGTTTGACAATCGGCAGATAACGCTTTTTATTGTCAGTCTTTTTCTTACAACGACGGCCTTGTCAGGCCATTCTCTTCGGTGTTTGGACTTCGAAATAAGCTGTTTTGTAGGGGTTTTTAAGTGACCGCTTTTATGACAAAGAACTATTCTCTCGTTGACCTTGCGCTCTTCTTCCCTCTACAATAAATATTCAAAGAGGTTCAACAGGGATTAAACAAGGGGAGAATTAACAGACGATGAGTTTGCCGAAACATTATCACGTGCTGACGGAAATAAAGAGATTGAAGGAAGAGTTCGAGGCCGACGGAAGTCACTGCATGGGCATTCACCTGACGACCGATCTCGCTGCCGAAGTGCGGAAAGAACTTCATGATTATTACGGCAGGGACCTTGGAGAGCCTATGATGACGCTTTTCGGTGCGGAAGTCCTTTCTACCGATGCGCCCGAGATCAGTTTCGAGGAGTAACTGCGTTTATCCAAAATCTTTCGGGGGAATGCGCGCTCTTAAAGATGGTGGGTAAAGTTTTTGATCAGGGTCCGCTCTTTTTCCGACATCTCGACAAAGCGGACCCCCATACCGTCGCCTGACCCGGAGAGCGTTGGCGCATGATCGCTCCCTTTGATTATCCGGACCACCTCGCCGGTGGCATGGATGGGCGACGAATCGGTTGGCAGGGTGAATTCCATGTCGATGATTTCGCCCCTGTCGAACAGCTTTTTGCTCACGATAAAGACTCCGCCGTCGCTCAGGTCATGGAGTTCTCCCTCGTAATTCATTCCTTCATGTGAAAAGGTGACTTTTCCATGGCAGGGGAGGCGAAGGTTTTTCCGGGCGGTGAGGTCTATATATTTTTGTACTTTCCTGAAAAGCACATCGCCGTGGAAGGGTTTTGTCAGGAAATCGTCCGCTCCGGCGGCGGTGCATTTTTCTTTGGCGTCCTCTGCTTCTGTTGTGGTAACGAATATGATGGGGATGTCGCGGTAGAGCGGGTCTTTTTTAAGTATCTCGCAGCAGGTTTCCCCGCTCATGCGGGGCATGTAGATGTCCATCAGGATGAGGTCGGGCCTGTCTTTTCTGATAACGTCGAGCGCCTCCTCGCCGTCCTCGGCCGTCAGGATCGTACACTCGGCACGCTCAAGTGTTTTTCGCGCCATCTCGACGGCAAATTTGACGTCATCGACGATGAGGATTTTTTTTGCAGGCACCTTTTCTCGCCCCCCTTTATCTCATGTATATTAACACCTGTTTCCCTTTTTGTACAGGGCACAACAGGTTCCCAAAATCCACCGCCCAGTCTGCGTAAGAGCCTTTTGACAGCCTTTTTAACGTGATTTCAACCCATTTAAGTCGCCTGATGGCAGAGGGCTTTATCTTCTCAACTTGCAACCCCTGTTTTTAGCTATTTTAGGCGCACCTCTCCTGCCGTTTCTTCTTTTCCAGCTTAAAACTGCCTGTCACTAACCCGATGGCGCCGGATTCAGCGCAGCTATCTTGCTTCGTATCGATAAAAACAATTTCAGGGATGGATGATTCCCGGTTGAAACGGATAGCCTTCATCCGATTCCTTGTCCAGGATTGCCCCATTGCCAGGACCGTCATCGCTGCGTTAAGGTTTAGAACCGGCATCATGATTATTAGCTCCTCCCTTTCAAGTGGAGATTAGGTGGGGATGGGTTTGCATTGCTCGTCGATGTGTAAAACAGCTTTTAGTTTCTTCCAACCCTCTAGGAATAAAACTTCGACCCCTTTTTCGCCATTTCATTCAAAAGCGGCGCAGGCTCAAACCGCTCGCCGTATTTCTCGACAAAAACCTCAAGCCGCGCTACAATCTCCTTCGCCCCCCGGCTGTCGGCATACCGGAGCAGCCCGCCCCGGAAGGGAGGGAAGCCGGTGCCGAAGATCATTCCGCCATCCACATGCTCACCCTTCTCGACGATCCCCTCGGCGAGGCAATGCGCCGCTTCGTTCACCATGAGGAGGACGGTGCGGTCGATGATCGTGTCGGTGCTGAAGACACCTCCCTTTTTACCCCCCGAGAGCGCGTAGACGCCGCTATCCGGTTCTTTCCGCTTTCCCTTTTGGTAGGCGTAAAACCCCTTGCCGTTCTTTTTGCCGAGTCTTCCAGAATCGAGTACCTCTTTCATGAGCGGTGCCGGGAGCATCCGTTCGCCGAAGGCCCCGTGGAGTATCTCCGCCACGTGCCATGAAATATCGACGCCGATCTCGTCGAGGAGGATGAATGCGCCCATGGGCATGCCGAAATCGAGGAGCGCCTCGTCCACCTCTTCCATGTCGGCCCCCTCCTTCAACATGATGACTGCCTCATTCAGGTAGGGCATGAGGAGCCGGTTCACGAGAAAGCCCTCCTTATCCTTCACCACGATGGGCGTTTTTCCAAGCCTTTTCGAGAGAGCGACAATGGTTGCCGTCGTCTCGTCTGATGTCTTCTTCCCCCGAATCACCTCGATGAGCGGCATACGGTCCACTGGATTGAAAAAATGCATCCCCGCCACGCACTCCGGGTTTTTCACCGCCGAGGCGATCTCCGTAACGGAAAGGGACGACGTGTTCGTTGCCAGGATGGCGTTGTTCTTCACCTCACCTTCAGCCTCGGCGAGAACCGCCTTTTTCACCGCCATCTTCTCCACTACCGCCTCGACGATGATGTCTACGGACTCGAAGCCGGAATAGTCGAGCGATGTGGAGATATTCCCCATCTTTTGGTCAAACTGGCGTCTGTCGATGCGTCTTTTCTTGAGTTGTCCCTTAAAAACGGCAGCAGCTGATTTAAGCCCGTGGCCGAGGGCATCGCTGCTGATATCCTTCATCCTGACGGGGATATCCCGCTCGGCAAAGAGTTGTGCTATCCCGCCCCCCATAACGCCCGCACCGAGCACCGCCGCATTTTTGATGTCATGAGGGACGATCTTGTCTCCCACGAAGGCCTCTTTTTTGAGATTTTCCTGTAGATAGAAAACTGAGATCAGGTTTTTGCAGACATCGGTGGCGGCCATCTCGCCGAGCGAAGCCGCCTCGATGGCGAGCCCCCCTTCGAGGTGGAGGTTCATCCCCTCCTTCACCACATGAAGCGCCTTCAGCGTGGAGGGATAATTCCCCCGCGTCTTTTTCATCACCGATTCTTCGGCCTTTTTGTAGATGAAATTCCGGCCCGGCGAGGTCGCCTCTAAAAGCCGGTCGGCTAGAGCGGCCTTTTTTCGAAGCCCTTTCGGCCTTTTATAGCGGGCGGAGGCCTTCTTTTCCAGCAGTTTGGCCGCCTCGGACAAAAGGTATTCGGGCGGGACGACCTTATCGGCAATGCCGAGTTTTAGCGCTTTTTTCGGATGGACGTTTTTTCCCGTCAGGATCAGGTCGAGGGAATTTCGAATACCGATAAGACGGGGAAGGCGTTGCGTCCCGCCAAAACCGGGATGAATGCCGAGCTTCACCTCGGGGAGACCGAGCACGGTCTTAGGGTGGTCCGTAATAACGCGAAAATGGCAGGCGAGAGCCAGTTCGAAACCGCCGCCGAGGGTTGCGCCGTGAATGGCGGCGACGACGGGACAGGGAAGGTTCTCCAGCCGACCGAGAATCTCCTGCCCCCGAAGGGCGAGTTCGCGCCCCTTTGCAGGATCGGTGATCCCTTCGATCTCGGCAATGTCTGCGCCTGCGATAAAAATATCCTTCTTTGCACTGCTCACGACCACCCCTTTTAGCCGTTCCTCCTTTTCAAGATCAGCCAGCGCCGCATCGAGCGCCTCCATGACGGCCATGGAGAGTTTATTCACCTTCTCCTCCGGAAGGTCGAAAACAATGGAAGCGATCCCTTCATCGGAAAGGGTGAGGGTGAGGGGGGACGTTTTTTTTGCCATGGAGGATGCTCCTCTTTTTTTGTTTTTCGAACCCGTGTTTTGAAATCAGGGGCGCTGTTTTTAATTAAGAAATCAGCTTATCTGTTGAGAATAATTCTTCTTTTCAAATATAACAGAAAACGAGCGATTGTCAATGGCTAAGAAGCGGTAAAAAAGGGAGCTTTCTGCTTGTAAAAAGAGGGGCCATTTGATAGGATGTCCACGCTGTAAAATATGCCTAAAATCGTCAAAAATATGCCGCAGGAAATTTGGGGAAAGAGTCTCGACCTGATTAAAGACAGGCTGAACAGCCAGGCCTTTAATCTGTGGTTCAAGCCGTTGAAAAAAGCGAAGATTTCGGGAGACCGTTTTGCCATCCATGTGCCGAATAAATTCTTCGAAGACTGGATTCGGGACAACTACCTGGAACTGATCCAAAATGCCCTGAAAGACGTGTCGGAGAAAAACTACACCATCCAGTTCCTCATTGAAGAGCTTAAAAAGGGGGAGAAGACGGTCGATAAGGCAGAGGAAACGCCGACGGCGAAAAAGATAAAACCTCTTGAGGGGCTGAGCCCGCGATACACTTTCGAAACCTTCGTCGTTGGCGACAGCAACCAGTTTTCACACGCAGCCTCCCTGGCTGTAGCGGAGAATCCGGGAGCCACCTATAACCCCCTTTTTCTTTACGCCTGCGCCGGGCTCGGCAAGACCCATCTGCTGAATGCCATCGGCCACCACCTTCATATGAAAAACCCAACCGCCAAAATATGCTATATCCGCGCTGAATCGTTTATGAACGAACTGATCAACGGCATCCGGTACGAAAAAATGAACGACTTCAGGGAAAAGTACAGGAACATGGATCTGCTCCTCATCGACGACATCCAGTTTATCGCCGGCAAGGAGAGGACTCAGGAGGAGTTTTTTCACACCTTCAACACCCTCTACGAATCACACAAGCAGATCGTCGTAGCGAGCGATAAATTCCCCAAAAATATCCCCGAACTGGACGACAGGCTGCGGTCGCGCTTCGAGTGGGGGCTCATCGCCGACATCCAGCCCCCGGACACGGAGACGAAGGTAGCCATCCTGAAGAAAAAGGCCGACGCCAACGGTGCGAGCATTTCCAACGACGTGGCTTTCTTTCTCGCCAACAACATCCATTCCAACATCCGGGAACTGGAAGGGCTCCTGAACAGGCTTCTCGCTTTTGCCTCTCTCAACAAATCGGAGATCACCATCGATTTTGCCAAGGAGGTGCTGAAAGATTTTCTCTCAAAGCGGGACAGGCACCTGAACACGGAGTATATCCAGAAAACGGTGGCCTCCTTTTTCAACATCAAGCTGGCCGACATGAAATCGAAGAAGCGGAAAAAGATAATCGCCTTCCCGAGGCAGATTGCCATGTATCTTACCCGCGAACTGACGGGCGATTCCTACCCGGAAATCGGGCACAAATTCGGAGGGAGAGACCACTCCACGGTAATCCACGCCGTCTCAAAAATCACGGACCTGATGGAAAAGGATCCCTACACCAAGAACACGGTGGATGCGCTTGCCGGAAGTCTCAAACACTGACATTTTAATAAAGGAGGTTTTACCCTAATGGAAATATCGATATCAAAAAATACCTTTCTCAAAGGTCTCCAACTGATTCAGAGCATCGTGGAGAAGAGGAACACAATGCCCATTCTCGCCAATGCGCTCATACGAACGGGTGAAAACAGCATCGACATCGTGGCGACGGACCTGGAAGTGGGGATCAAGGAAACGGTGGCCGCCGATGTAAAGGAAGCAGGCTCGATTACCGTCTCGGCGAGGAAACTCTTCGAGATCATAAAGGAACTCCCCACAGACGACCTGACGCTGAAGAAGAAAGAAAATAACTGGGTGGAGATTTCCGCAGGGAAGGCGCTTTTTTCCATGGTCGGCATAGATCCGGAAGACTTCCCCTCCTTCCCGGCCTACGAAGAGGTCGATTTTATGACTGCCGACGCCGCCATTCTGAGGGAGATGATCGATAAGACCTCTGTCGCAATATCAGCCGATGAGACGCGATACAACCTGAACGGTGCATTCATTGAAAGAAATGAAGCGGGAGCGGTCAAGCTCGTCGCCACCGACGGACACCGCCTCGCCCTCATCGAAAAGGACGTAGACGGCAAGTCTGGCGGAATCGGCGAAAAAGGCCATATCATCCCGAGAAAAGGGATACAGGAATTCAAAAAGCTCCTGGAAGATGCGGAAGGAACGGTGGAACTCGGTTTCAAGGAAAACCGGGCCATCCTGAAAAAAGACGAAATCGTCATCGTGGCGAGGCTTATAGAGGGCGAGTTCCCGGACTACAAACCGGTCATCCCTTCGTCGCGGGAGAATAAAATCGTTTTGAGCCGGGAGGCGTTCATCAGAAGTCTCAGGCGAATTTCCATCCTCTCCGACGAAAAAACGAGGGGCATCAAATTCGAATTCCAGGAGAATACGCTCACCGTTTCCACGACGAACCCCGGCCTCGGCGAGGCGAAGGAAGAGTTGGAGATCGAAAACAGCGGAAACGACCTGACCGTTGGTTTCAATGCCCGTTACGTGCTCGACTTTTTGAACGTAATGAAGGAAGAGACGGTCACCCTCTTTATTGCCGACGAACTGAGCGCGGCGCTTATGCAGGACGGCGGGAAAGATGATTTTCTCGCCATTGTCATGCCCATGAGAACATGATAAAAGAAATCCACCTTCATAATTTCAGAAATTACATTGAAGAAAGGATTTCATTCGACGAGGGCATCAATGTCTTCCTCGGCAAAAACGGGCAGGGGAAAACAAATCTTCTGGAGGCGGTCTACCTGCTCGGTATGCTCTCCTCCTTCCGCAAGGCGGACGCGGGGCAGATGATTAATAAGGGGGCGCCCTTTTTTTCCGTGAAAGGGCTGTTCGAAGGCGACGAAGCCACAACCCTTGCCGTAGAACGCGATCACAGAGGATGGAGGCATATCTCTGCCGACGGGGGCGCGTGCCGCAGGAAGACCGACTATATCGGCAAAATCAGGATGGTCGTTTTTTCTCCCGATGAAATGGCCCTCATCCAGGGGTCTCCCGACGGGAGGCGGCGCTACCTGGACAGGACCTTCTTCAACCTGAAGAGGCGGCATCTCAGCGTATTGAAAGCGTACAACCGGGTTTTAAGACAGCGAAATCTCCTCCTGAAAAGGGGCCGCTGCGACGCGAAAGAACTTGGCGCATGGAGCGAGCGCCTCGCGAAAGAAGGGGCCGAAGTTGTCAAAGGGCGGATAGAAATGGTCGCTCTTTTGAACAGTGAATTGGAAAAGCGGTACTCCTTTCTCGGGGAAGACGAGGCGAGCCTCTCCTACGAGACGTCGGGATACTCGCTCGAAAACGGGAGTGGAATTGAAGAGGCTCTGCTCGACAGGCTTAGGCAGGTGCAAAAAGAAGAGCTAATGAGAAAGGTGACCCTCGCCGGTCCACATCGTGACGACGTCCTTATTTCCATGAACGGCGTGCCGGCCAAGGCCTTCAGTTCGAGGGGCGAGATGAGGAGCATCCTCCTCGCCCTTAAGGTTGCGGAGGTGGAGATATACCGTTCCTTAAACGGCGCCGATACACTCATACTGCTCGACGACGTCGCCTCGGAACTCGACGTGGAAAGACGGGAAAACCTGCTCGCCTACCTCCGGGCACAAGGAGAGCAGGTGCTTATTACGACGACTGAAGAAGAGAACATCCCACACCTGAAAGCCTCTGGAAACAGGGTTTTCAGGGTGGAAAGAGGAAAAATACTCCACTAGGAGAAGATGATTTTATGACGGAATCAGACAAGGAATACGGCGCGGAAAAAATCAAGGTTCTCGAAGGGCTGGAAGCGGTCCGGCTGCGGCCCGCCATGTATATCGGCAGCACGGGTCCCTCGGGACTTCATCACCTCGTCTACGAAATTGTAGACAACAGCGTAGACGAATCGCTGGCTGATTTTTGTACCGAAGTCAATGTGACCATCCATATCGACAACAGCATCACCGTGGAAGACAATGGACGGGGGATCCCCGTAGACATGCACAAAACGGAAAACAAACCGGCGGTAGAGGTGGTCATGACCGTACTCCACGCGGGGGGGAAGTTCGACGACTCCACTTACAAGGTATCGGGCGGTCTTCACGGCGTGGGGGCCTCCGTGGTAAACGCCCTCTCGGAGCACCTCGAACTGGAAGTGAGGCGGGACGGGAAGGTCTACAACCAGAAATACGCTCGTGGAGACAAACAGACGGAACTGGAAGTGACGGGCACGACAAAAAAGAGGGGAACGAAAATCACCTTCAGACCGGACAGCGAAATATTCGAGACACTGGAATTCAGTTTCGACACGCTGTCACAAAGACTCCGCGAACTTGCCTTTCTCAACAAAGGGCTAAAAATCACCATTGAAGACGAGCGGTCCGAAAAGGCGAATGAATTCGAATACGAGGGGGGGATTAAATCCTTCGTTTCCCATCTCAATAAGAACAAGACTGTCCTTCACGACGAGCCGATCTACATCGAGGCGGAGAAGGACGCCATCGTCATGGAGATTGCGCTCCAGTATAACAACAGCTATACGGAGCAGCTCTTCACCTTCGCAAACAACATCAACACCCATGAGGGAGGGACGCACTTAAGCGGCTTCAAAGCGGCCCTCACCCGGACGGTCAACAGCTACGCCACGGCCAACAACCTCCTCAAAAACGTGAAGGAAAACCTCACAGGCGACGACATCCGCGAAGGGCTTACGGGCGTCATCAGCGTAAAGGTGACCAACCCGCAGTTCGAGGGGCAGACGAAGACGAAACTCGGCAACAGCGAGGTCAAGGGGCTGGTGGAGACCATGGTAAACGACAAGCTCGCCACCTTCTTCGAAGAAAACCCCGCCGTGGCAAAGAAGATACTGGAAAAGTCCCTCGATGCGGCACGGGCGAGGGAAGCGGCGAGAAAAGCAAAGGAGTTGACCCGGAGGAAAGGGGCGCTCGAAGGAAGCTCTCTCCCAGGCAAACTTGCCGACTGCCAGGAAAAAGACCCGGCCTTAAGCGAACTCTACATCGTGGAGGGCGATTCGGCCGGGGGATCAGCCAAACAGGGGAGAGACAGGAAAAACCAGGCGATCCTTCCACTCAAAGGAAAGATACTGAACGTGGAGAAGGCGCGTTTCGACAAAATGCTAAGCTCGGAAGAGATCAGGGTGCTTATTACGGCGCTCGGCTGCGGCATCGGAAAGGACGACTTCGACATCGCCAAGCTCCGCTACCACAGGATCATCATCATGACAGACGCCGACGTGGACGGCTCGCACATCAGGACGCTGCTCCTCACCTTCTTCTACCGCCAGATGGTGGAAATTGTGGAGAGAGGCTATCTCTACATCGCCCAACCTCCCCTCTACAAAATCAAAAAAGGGAAGAGTGAGAGCTACCTGAAAGACGACACTATGCTCGAAGATCATCTCATCGGTATCGGCGTAGACGGGATCCGCCTCACCTCGGGCAAGGGCACTTCATCGGGAACACGGCTGGCGGGCGTAGTCAAGAAAATGGTTACCCTCGGCAAGATACTGAGCCATGTGGAAAAGAGGAAGAAGGACCGCTACGTCATCGAGGCGCTCGCCATGGATACGAAACTGAAAAACCTGAAAAACGAAGAGGCCATTAAGGTGGCTATCGACAATATCGAGACCTATATCAAGACCTTCTACAACACGGAGCGGAACCTGAATTTCACCATCGAGCAGGACGAGGAGCACGGCTGCTTCAGCCTGATCGTGGACAGCAGTTCCGAGGGGGTCACCTTGAGAACGCTTATCAACAAGGAGTTCTTCGGATCGCCTGAATTTGTAGAGATCAGGAAGCTGACGAAGGAGATCGGTGAACTCGGCCTTCCCCCTTATACTGTGGAAACGGAGGGTGCAAATACATAAATCGGCAATTACCAGGCGCTGGTGGACAGAGTGATGGCGCAAGGCAAAAAAGGGCTCTATATACAACGCTATAAAGGTCTTGGCGAAATGAACCCGGAGCAACTTTGGGAAACGACGATGGATCCCGAAATGAGGACCCTTTTGCAGGTGAAGGTGGAGGACACAATCGCTGCCGACGAGATGTTCACCATCCTTATGGGCGACCAGGTGGAACCGAGAAAGAACTTTATCGAGAAAAACGCGCTCAGCGTGAGAAACCTCGACGTTTAGGAAAAAAGAGAGAAGGGAATAGAAACCATGCAGGTAGTCTCTATTTTTTTGATTATCGCCGGACTGGCTATGATCGCTTGGGGATTCTGGGGCGCCGACAAGATGAAGAGCCCCTGGGATATAGTGGCCGCCCTCTTTGCACCTGCCGGGCTGATCGTCTCGCTTCTCGGCGTTCTTCTCCTTTGCGTCCCCAATTTTTTTAGAGGTTAGTTATCAGAAGCAAAGGAACATAGTGCTGGTAAAATCATTTAACAGAGCTTGGGGAAAAGAGAGAATAAATATAGAAAAACGCCTTAGTGATCGGTTTGAAAATGAAATAAAAAGTATGGATTTAGCCATTACTAATACGAGGGAACCAGAATATAAACAAGAACTTTTAAAAATGAGGGCTAATCTTCTATTAAGAAAATCATTGGTTGGTTTTGAGTCAGAAGAAATTGCATGTCAACGTATGCAGCTTCGCACCTCGTATCTCGCTCTTTTTATGAGTGGAACAGCACTGTTAGTTGCTGTAACAACATTGCTGATTAAATAATAATCTTTCAGAGGCAATTTAGTGGCAAAAAAAAAGACAAGCAGGAAAAAAGACCGCCAGAAGGCAGCCCAACCTGAACCGGTAAAGGCCGCTCCGGCGCCAATGCCGCCATCGGCGCTGACGGACAGAGAAACGCGCAAAAAAGTCCTCAACGTCGTTGGGCAGGTCGTCGTCGTCGCCCTCATCATGTTTCTCATGGTCTGGGGGCGGGCCTACTATTCACAGCAGAAATTCTACTTTGAGGGCGAAGCGGCGTTGAAAGTCAAAAACTACAAAGATGCCGTTACCGGCTACGAGTGGGCCGTCCGCATGTATACCCCCTTCAGCGGCAAGGTAAGTGACGCCTGCAAAAAGCTCTGGTATATCGGAAACGAATACGAAAAAAGGGGGCAACTCGACTGGGCGCTCATCACCTACCGCTCTTTAAGGAGCAGCATCTACGCCATCGAGAGTCTCTATGCCCCCTATGCCGAATGGATACCGAAGACAGACGAAAAGATCAAAAAAATCCTCGCCATTGAAAAACGAAGAGAAGCGAGAAAAGTGTCTCTTCAACAGAAGAAGAAGTAAAAATTTTAGCCGGGAGAGTCCCTCAACCCTTCCTTCACGCAGACCGGAAATACCGCCATGTCAAAATGTTTAAGCTGCGGCAACACAACCAACTTCAACGTATGGTGCACCCTCTCCAAAGTCCTCGAAGTCGAGCTGGACGAGAACGATAAAGTCAGCTCCGTTGCGGGCGAGCCTGAGGAGGAGGGGCTTCAGGACGAAGAGGAGTACTGGGTGCTCGACGACGACATAGAATTCGCCATGGTAAGCTGCGCCTGGTGCGGAAGCCGGAATGTGACGACAGGGATTAGCGACATAGAGGGGACGAAAAAACCGACCTGAATGACTGACGTGAGAATCATTCCGCTCGGCGGCCTCGGCGAAATCGGCCTCAACATGATGGTCATCGAGTCGAACGGCGAGGCGTTTGTAATCGACTGCGGCCTCATGTTCCCCGAACCGCACATGCCGGGTGTGGATATCGTCATCCCCAATTTTCGTTATCTTGCCGAAAGCGGAACCTCCCTTAAAGGGATCGTCATCACCCACGGCCACGAAGACCATATCGGCGCCCTCCCCTTTTTCTTAAAAGAATTCAACGTCCCCCTTTACGCCACTCCACTCACCATCGGCCTCATCACTGAAAAACTCCGCCAGCACGGTCTCCTTGAAAAGAGTGAGTTGATTGAAGTCGAGCCCGGAAACCGGGTCGGCGTCGGTCCCTTTAAGGTTCATTTCCTGAGGGCCTGCCACTCCATCCCCGACGGCTGCTCCCTCGCCATCTCTACCCCTGCCGGGACCATCCTCCATTCGGGCGATTTCAAGCTGGAGGAGAGCCCCGTCGATGGCAAGCCGACCGATTGCGAAAGCCTGAAAGAGTACGGCAGAGAGGGTGTGCGGCTCCTCCTTTCGGACAGCACCAACGTGGAGAATGAGGGGTGGACAACACCGGAAAACAGCCTCATCGAGACCTTTCATGAAATCTTTCGCGAGAGCAGCGGGAAGGTGATTTTCGCCCTCTTCTCTTCCAACATCAACCGGATTCAGCAGATCGTCGCCATCGCCGAAAAAGAGCGCCGGAAGATCGTCCTCGTCGGGAGGAGTCTCGTCTCCAACCTCAAGGTGGCCATGGAAAGGGGCTACATGTTGGCGAGGGTCGATACCTTTATCGGCGTGAAGGAGATGAAAAACTATCCACCCTCTGAGCTGGCGGTTATCACCACGGGGAGCCAGGGAGAGCCGAGGTCCGGCCTCTCCATCATGGCGACCAAAAGCCACAAACATGTCACCATCGAAGAAGGCGATACGGTCGTCCTCTCCTCCAAGCAAATACCGGGCAACGAAAAACTGGTCTGCAACATCATCAATCACCTCATGCGGACCGGGGCGGAAGTCCTCTACGACGGCATCGCCAACGTACACGTCTCGGGCCACGCCCATGCCGACGAGTTGAGAGAGATGATCTCCATGACCAAGCCCGACGCCTTTATCCCCATCCATGGTGAAAGACGCCACCTCGACCGCCACCTAAAGCTTGCACGGGAGGTGGGAATCCCGAAAGAAAAGACCTTCCTGCTGGAAGACGGGAATTCCGTTGTCCTCAGCGCCGACGGCATAAGGCGCGGAGATTCCGTCCTGTCAGGAAGAGTCTTTGTAGACGGCAAAGGGGTGGGTGACGTGCGCGACATGGTACTTCGCGATCGCCTGCACCTCTCCAACGACGGCATGGTCATCGCCGTCGTCACCATCGACCGGACAAGCGGCGATATCATGGGCGAACCGGAACTCTTTTCCAAAGGGTTTTTACATGACGAGCGGGAAGAGGAGGTGCTGAAAAAGGCAAAGAAGGCGGTCATCGCGTTTCTTGACGAAACCTGTAGAGATGTGAGGATCGAGGGGGCCGAACTGGAAGCGGAAATCATGAAGGTAATGAAACGTTTCTTCAAAAAAGAGTTGGCGAGACGCCCCGTCGTCATCCCGCTTGTTATTGAGATGTGAAATTTTGGAGTTAATCCCTGGCGGGTGCAATTCCCCGTAGCTTGCTACAACATAAATTAAATTATCCGGTGCATACCCCGTCAGCTTGCTGCGGGGTGGCACTACAATTATAATCAGCCAATTTCCCAGGACCGTGGAAGACTTCCGCGATCTGAATAAAATGAGTTGAAAAGCCCCCGCTTTTCGATCACATCCTTAACACCTCTAAAGCTGCTTGCAGTTCCCTCTTCTTCAACAAAAAACATGCTGTAATGTTCATTAGTAGCGTCATCCATCGTGACGATCAAATCCCAGTGTTTACTTTCCACTCATTCATGGGTGTGCCGTCTTAATGAAGCATCATTCCAGGCAGGGGAGATGGCTCACGTCCGCGCCTATGAACTCCCTTCTTTTTTACTTTAGGCGCCAGCCTTGCTGATTGTAGCTCTTTCTTAACCCAATTATAGCTCTGCAAGCCTCCACCCTTTTGGTAAAAGGAATAAAAGTGTGTTACGTTCCATCCCATGTAGCGGCTTTTATATTGT
>CBDVDA010000083.1:0-15252 GCA_965372635.1 uncultured bacterium
CTGGAGAATAGCAAAGCACTCTTGATACACCGGAAATATTTTATCAATTTGATGCGGGAGTGTCCCGGAATAAGCCTGGACATGCTGACCGAGATGAGCCAACGCCTGAGAAACACCAATAACAGGGTGGCAAGCCTGCGTTTCTTTGATGCTTACGGTAAGACAGCCGATGCCTTGCTGAACATGCTTTCAGATAAGGTAAAGGAAGAGAGTGGTCACATAATCATTGATAGCCCCCTTACACGCCAGGAGATGGCTGACATGGCCGGATTGTCGAGAGAATCTTTTACCCGTATGCTTAGGGAGTTTCAAACAAGGGGCTGCCTTAGAGTGGAAAGAAAAAGGATCATTATCCTGGATGAGGCGGTTCTTAAAAGGGAATGTGGACAGTTATATTGAAAAAGCTTCAATTGCAGTTCCCGACTGATTCTACATTTATATTTATGTTGTTTGAATGTATATCTGGAGACGTCCATGATAAGTAAAGTCAAGAGAAAAACGGAGATTTCCAACCGCTCCCGGATTTTATCTTCCGGCAAAACCTTACATTGTTTCCTAAATAAAAGCACTTTGGTGCGAGGAAGGAGTATGTCATGAAAGGAGTCGTCAGTCGTTACACTATTATAGCTTTGGTTCTATTAGGGTTAGCGGACTGCGGGAGTGGTGGCGGAGAAGATAACAATCCACCCCCTCCATCCCCCCCTATGGTGCCCGGCATTACCGGCATTAATTGGAGTGTGGTTATAAATGGTAACCCTATATCAGATGTAACGTGGACAGGGAGTAAGTTCGTTGCCGTTGGATCAAAAGGTATTGTCCTTACTTCGCCTGATGGAGTTTCGTGGACAAATCACAGATCGCCAACGGCACTATCCCTGAACGGGGTCGCGTATTCAGGAACAACCTTAGTGGCTGTTACCGGTCTTGATCTGGGTGGTGGCGGTGGCTCTGTACTCACCTCGACAGATGGCGTTTCTTGGACTTCTCGAAGTGCTGGTACCAACCATAACCTGACAAGTGTAGTTTGGTCTGGAACTCAGTTTGTGGCGGTCGGATGGAGCGGTGCCATAACTACTTCACCAGATGGTATCAATTGGACTCAGCGCAGTTCAGGCACAACTACATTTCTTAACGGCATCACCTGGTCCGGCAGCAAGTTTGTTGCTGTGGGAAGCTGGTGCGAGGTTATTACCTCTCCAGATGGAACTACTTGGACACCGCAAAACTCAGGGGTAATTTGTGATTTACAAGACGTTACATGGTCTGGATCTCAGTTCGTAGCCGTTGGGAGCAAAGGGACGATAATTACATCGAATGACGGCATTGATTGGACCCCGCAAACGTCTCCTCTGTTCTCGGATACGGATAACTTCAGCAGCATTTCGTGGTCAGGTAGCTTATTTGCTATGGTGGGTAGTGGGCGCATATTCACGTCGCCCGATGGTGTCGATTGGACACACCGTCCCGCTTTTACGTCTGGAGGGGTGGGCAATGTCTATTGGTCTGGCTCACAATTCGTTGCATCGGCACGTGTAATTGTCACGTCAACAGATGGGATCACATGGACTAGACAGGTCGCACCTCACTCCAATAATCTTCGTGATGTTGCTTGGTCGGGGTCTCAGTTTGTAGCGGTTGGGGATCGGGGAACGATCCTTACTTCTTCCGATGGTGTTTCTTGGACCTCTAGAGTTTCGGGAACAATTGAATGGCTGAAAAACGTAACTTGGTCCGGGACTCAGTTTGTGATAGTGGGTACGGGGGCAATGATTCTTACTTCTCCAGATGGAACTGCATGGACTGCTCAGAGTTCTGGGACTTCCTATCCCTTGAATGACGCAGTGTGGTCTGAAACGCTATCTAGATTTGTTGTTGTAGGTGACAATGGCACCATTCTGACTTCTCCGGACGGGGTTTCTTGGACGGCAAGAACATCCGGAGTAGCATCGGCATTAAGAGGTGTTGTCTGGTCCGGTACGCAGTTTGTTGTTGTTGGATATGGTAATGTTCTTCGCTCGCCTGATGGAGTTGTTTGGACTGTGCTCAATCCCGGAAGCAGCGGTGATGCGTTCCATAGCATAACGTGGTCTGGGAACCTGTTTGTTGCGGTGGGATATAATACCTTGACTGCTGGCAATATCCCCGTGCTTACATCGCCTGATGGGGTGAACTGGATACGTCATAGCTCAGGAACAAGCAATATACTTAATGACGTTACTTGGGCAGAAAACCAATTCGTTATCGTTGGATTTGGGGGGTCGATACTCACATCCCCAGAGGGACTAACTTGGACAAATCGGTATTGGGGGAGCACCTCCGAGCTTTTTGGTGTTTCAGGCAATGCGAGTCGGCTTGTAGCTGTTAGCCATAGCGGTACAATCTTGACCTCTCCTTGAACCAAACAATAGAGCATAGAGAGCCCACCCAGCTAATTATCCCTGAACATGGTAATGGATTCCATCCAGCTTCCGGTTATAGGAAAAACTAGGGGGACGTTGTTGACTAATATGAGGAGAAAAAAAGCTAAAGGAGTTTCAGGCAAGGGGCTGTCTTAGAGTGGGAAAAAGAAGGATAATTATACTGGACGAGGCGGTTCTGAAAAGGGAATGTGGACAGTTGTCTTGAAAAAAAGGGGGCAATTGCAGCTACCGATTTTATATTTATGCGCACTGAATGTACCTCTGGAGCGTATCCTTTTAATTATATTAACGCAAGTTCATCGTTTTTACAGGGGTTGTGAAGATATTCCCGACTGAATAATAATCAATTAAAGGAGAAGAACAATGAGCAATAACTTTCGATACATACCATTCATTATTCTGATACTGACAATGAGCGTTGGCTGCGCGACCCGCTCACATTTAAAACCTTCAAAAGAACAGTTTGATTCAAATTTTGTTGACATTGAAGTAGGTGGAATAGTAATGGAGGTAGGCGGGCCGCCAAAGCTAAACCTTTTGCTAAAAAATAAATATAAGACTGCACTAAGTATTGAAGTCCAATTTTTGGTGCCACCGCCAAGTGAAGCTTGTGTAATAAGTAAGAAAATAGAGCCTACCAAGATAAGCTATTTCCGATGTTCACTGAAAGATGTAGCCGCTGAAACTGATTATCCTTTCACAGTAAGCGTTTATAGAGATGAAGGCGTATCAAAGCTAGTAGAGAAGAAAGGAACAAAACTTCGTTTTAAAAATAAATCTATAGAGCGAATGAAAAAACTTTATGCGCTTCCAAAATACCCAATTACATTTGAGGGGATTATTTTGCTCAAGGATGCTGGAATGGGAACAAAAATGCTTGATACCATCATAAGTCCTTTTAAGAAAAAGGGCAAATTAACCATTGATGTGTCTGAGCTTAGTTATAGCAAAGGTGGCGAGATAACAACAATTCCTTTCTCGTCGATTGAGAATACTGAATACATGAATGTTATAGGAAACACAACCTCTGATCGAGGTGTGTTGATAAGGCATGATAAAAAGGAAACTATTTTTCGTAATTCCAACGATTGGGGTAAAAGCCAAACTGATATGCTGAGAGTAAAAATGGTTCTTGATTATGCATTAGATAAATACAAAGGGGATTTATAGCTGAATGTAAATGCCATTGTTCTACCTAAATTTAAGGAGGAAGTTATGAAAAGATATGGTAGCGTAAGCGGAAAGTTGGTACTTGGTCTTGTTTTGTATTCCTAATGTCTCTGCTTGGGGGTAGTAGCGCCTATGCGTCGGGGAACATAAATGTTTTTTCAGGTTCGAAATCTCTAAAACAAAGTGATTGGGAACCCGTTGAGGACCAGGGTGAGATCGGCGTCAAAGTGGACTTCAAGCCGGAAGGTTTTCCTGTTAACCTGGCAGTAGACCTTTTCGCATCCAGCGATGAAAAGGATGAATATGATCCCTTTTTGGGGAATATTACACTAAAGGGCAGCACTTCTGAGTTGGCTTTTGGAGCCAGAAAAATATGGGAAAACGGCAATATGCATCCTTTCGTAGGAAGCGGCTTGGCATTGGTTAGCGGTGAGTTTGAGGGTAATAGAGGTAGAGTAGAGGGCAGGTTACTGCCACCGTAGGCGTGGCTTAACTGTTTCCGTCCCTTTCGTCTGACGGTGTCTAAATAGCCAAACCGTAGTTGCAATTACCAGCCCTCCCTCATCAAACCGTGCGTGCGGTTTTCCCGCACACGGCTTTCCGATGTTCTTCACCGCAAGGCATGCGCTCTCGTCCAGCCAGCTGTTGTCGGCACTTTGTAGAGTTTGTACTGTTTGTACAGAACACGGCATGTAAACCTTCTGCCACCTATTCCCCTGTCTTTGACCTTATGCCGCTTACGCAAATGTGTCTTCACTCGCTCCTGCACATGCCACTTTAGATGTGTCAACGTCTTGTGACAATGGTATCGGTGGAAGTAGGCTACCCACCCCCGCAATTTCCTGTTGACCTGCTCCACTATATCATCCATCGGTAATGGCGTCAGTTCCTGTGCGTTAGAAACGTTATACGGTCTTTGATCCCTTTCAGGGACTTCTTTGAAGGTTGGACATGGGCGTAAGTGTTGCCCGTACGCCAGCTTCTCCTCATACGCAATTCAAACCCCAAAAAGTCAAAGCTCTCTTCAAAGGCATTCACAACGCAGGTTTTATCCTCATTCAGCGTCAATTCCAAAGGGGCCAATACATTGTTTATCACTTCCAGTGGCCCTTCGGTTCCTTGCCTGCACAGCACAACAAAGTCATCGGCATACCGCACTAAACGGGCTCCAAGTTTCCTCTCCAGTTGATGCCGTTTCCATATCCTGTCCATAAGGTGCAGGTACAGGTTGGCAAGCAACGGAGAGATAACTCCGCCCTGTGGAGTGCCTTTGCGATTCCCTTTGCCACCGCCGATATGACGCTTCTTACCATCCCTTCCCTCCTCAATTACCGGAGCCTTGAGCCACATCTTTATCAGGTGCAGGATCGCACCGTCGGATATGCGCTCGGCGACCACAGCCATGAGCTTGGCATGTGGAATGGAGTCGAAGTACTTCGACAAATCGGCATCGATAACCTCCGTATAACCCCTGTTCAGGGCGTACGATACATCATCAATTGCGTCATGGGCCGACCTCTCAGGTCTGAAACCGTATGAGTTGTCACAAAAGTCCGCTTCAAAAATCGGTTCGATGACCAACTTTACAGTGCCATTCGGGACACTTCCCATATTTAATCATCCTCACAATTCCCCCCTCTGGTTGCCTGCCAAAGAATTATGAGACAACATTGTAGTAAAAACGCGGCAAAGGATATGTCAGGTCAGAATATCAGGTATTTACAGGAGATACCTAATATCGGCAGGGCGATTGAAAAGAAGCTCCTCCTTTTGGGGATAAGGGAGCCCGGTGAGCTTATAGGGAGAGACCCTTATAGGATGTTTGATCACCTTTGCAGTTTGACCGGCAAGGGGCATGACCCCTGCCTCCTCGATACATTCATCTCCGCTGTGAGATTCATGGAAGGTGGGCCGCCTAAGAAGTGGTGGGAGTTTACGCGTGAGCGAAAGGAAAGACTGGCGTCGAGATGACCTGAGAGGACAGCCACCCCTTTAAAAAGAGATTGACATAAAATATCTACACCTATATCATAGGTTGTATAACCTTTATTGTAGGTATTTATATGCTTGAAAAAATATTCGGCAGTGCTACGGCGGAGAAGGTGCTCCTTTATCTGACTGCCTATGGCGAAGGCTACGCCACGGGGATAGCAAATACCTTCGACATATCCCTGAGCATGGTGCAAAAGCAGTTCGCCCGCTTCGAGGAGGCGGGTCTCCTTGCCGTCACCCTGAAAGGGCGCACGAGAATCTATACCTGGAATCCGAGATACCCCTTTCTGAAAGAGTTTGTCGCCTACCTCGAAAAGGCCTTCGAATATCTCCCCCGGGAGGAGAAGGAAAAATATTACCTTGAGAGAAGAAGGCCTAGAAGAGGAGGGAAGCCAATGTGAGAGCAATTGGCCCGGACTCGACCTTAAAAGAGGTGGCTATGAAAAATCGGGTGAGCGCCAATTATTAGCTTCTTCATCTCTCCCCAAAATCATCAAAAAAAACAACTCCCCCCAAAGCAGCGTATTCCAAATATTACTCCGGTGATTAAATATATTAACTCCCCCTCCCCTGGTGGGAGGGGATGAAGGGGAGGGGGTATCAAATAAGTTTTTTCACCCCCACCTTAATCCTCCCCCCTCAAGGGGGAGGAGAGATCAGATTCAGATATTTACTCGCCGGAGCATTTTAAAGAGTAGTCCTTAAATCCCCCCATTCATTATATCTATTTGATTTGTAGTCTCCTCTTCTGCTATAAGGAGGGCAGTAGAATCAATGAGTACAAATATAAGGAGATGAAGTGAGTGACGTAGAAAAGAAAAAGCGTCTCACCGAACTGGCCACCTCCTGCGGTTGAGCGGCCAAAATCGGTCCGGCAGTTCTGTCGGAAGCGCTTAAATCACTGAGCCCCTCGGAGGACCCCAATCTCCTCGTCGGTTTCGAGACCTGCGACGACGCGGCGGTTTATCGCCTTTCACCCGAGACGGCGTTCATCAGTACCGTGGACTTCATCACGCCTGTGGTGGACGATCCCTACTGGTTCGGCCAGATTGCGGCGGCAAATGCCCTCTCCGACGTTTATGCCATGGGAGGGAAGCCGCTGACGGCGCTGAACCTCGTCATGTTTCCGTCCGATACCGCCGATCCCGGCCTTTTGAAGGATATACTGAAAGGGGGGGGCGATAAGGTGGAAGAGGCGGGCGCTTCCGTTGCCGGGGGGCATTCGGTGGAAGACTGCGAGCCTAAATACGGCCTCGCCGTAACGGGCATCGTTCATCCCGACAAGATCCTCACCAATTGCGGCGCAAGAGAGGGAGACAGCCTCGTTCTTACCAAACCGCTCGGCACAGGCGTGCTTTTCAACGCCTGCCGTTCGGGCACGCTTCCTTGGCGTGATCTCGAACCACTCCTCACCGAGATCGCTTCGCTGAACGGAACGGCCCTCGAAACGGCCCTTAACTATGATATCCACGCCTGTACCGATATTACCGGCTTCGGTCTCCTCGGTCATCTTCTGGAAATGTCGAAGGGGTCGAAAAAAGGGATGCGTATTTTTTATGACAATCTCCCTCTCTACGCTAATGCTGAGGAGATGTACCAAAAGGGGGAAATAACACGGCGGAACAAAGACAATCACGCGCTTGTAGAAGAGTTTCTTCAAATCGATGTTGCGCTCCGTGCCGATCAGGAAGAACTGCTCTTCGACCCTCAGACCTCGGGCGGACTGCTCTTTTCCCTTCCTGCTTCAGATGCTGGCGAGTTGGTGTCGCGCCTGAAGGAATCGGGCATCGAGTCTGCCGCCGTCGTTGGGGAGGTGTCGTCTGGAGAAACACCGGGCATAAGTATTGTCTAGAAGTTAATAAGCGCGATAGCTGAAAGCGGTTCATTTGCCGGTTGATTGTGAGAGTTGCCCTGAGATAAGTTTAGGTCCCTTCGGCTGCAAAAAGTTTGGTTCATTCGTTGACTATAGGCGCTGAAATCATTATAATTAACCGTTGTTCCCTGAACTTTAAACTGTCAAACTGTCGGCTATGGCAGGTGCTTTTCGGACTGCCAGAGTGTCTCGGGATATCGAAGGAGCGCCTTTTTTGTCTTTTTATCCTTTCTGTGTAAACCAGCCTTGAACGAGACGGATAAGGCCTATCGCTTCATGGGGTTTGCTCTTGAGGAGGCCGGGAAGGCCTTGGCAAAAGGGGAGGTGCCTGTCGGGGCGGTTGTCGTCAGGGAAGAGCAGATTATTGCCCGGGGACATAACCTGACGGAGTTGGCCAGGGACTCGACGGCTCACGCCGAGATGATCGTCTTGAAGGCGGCGGCGAAGACGCTGGACGCCTGGCGGTTGGCGGGAACGACGCTTTACGTCACCTTGGAACCTTGCACCATGTGCATGGGGGCGGCTCTCCTGTCGAGAATCGATCAACTCGTTTTCGGCGCATTCGACCCCAAAGGGGGGGCGGCCGGATCGGTCTTCGACATTGCGGGAGAAAAGAAGCTCAATCACAGGATCGAAGTCGTTTCCGGCGTCAGGGCGGCGGAATGCGGAGAGATTCTCTCCTCTTTTTTTGTGAAACTGAGGCAGGCGAAGAAGGCGGAGAAAAGGGAATAGGGATGTCCCTCCGCTTCGGTTTTCTGTTAATAGATAACGATGGTTCATAGTGGTCATTATTGATAGCTGGGCCCTGCGCGGCGAAGCGGCGCGAACTCCGTCAGGTCCGGAAGGAAGCAGCGGTAGGGTCAATCTTCGGGTGATGCAGACAAGTCCAGCTATCAATAATGACCATTTACCCCGGCGGATGGGCCGTTCATCTAAAAATAAATTTGTCCGTAGTGCAGCAGTTTCAGACCCAGGTTGAGAAACCTCATTTAAGCCCTTAACCCGATTTGGAAATTGACCATGTCGTACCTCGTGCTTGCCAGAAAATGGCGTCCCCAGGCTTTTAAAGATATCGTCGGGCAGGAGCATGTCACCCGCACCCTGGAAAATGCCATCAACAGCGACAGAGTGGCCCACGCCTATCTTTTCACCGGGGCACGGGGCGTTGGCAAGACTTCTGCCGCCAGGATTCTTGCCAAGGCGCTGAATTGTGTCGATGGTCCTACCACCACCCCCTGTGACAAATGCCCCCCTTGTAAAGAGATTACCGCCGGCACGGCTGTCGATGTCCAAGAGATAGACGGCGCCTCCAATACGAGTGTTGACGATATCCGAGAGCTTAAGGAGAGCATTAATTATCTCCCGGCGCTCTGCCGGAAAAAAATATACATCATCGATGAAGTCCATATGCTCTCTACGAGCGCCTTCAATGCACTCCTGAAGACGCTGGAAGAACCCCCTTCCCACGTTATCTTCATCTTTGCTACTACAGACCCCCACAAGATACCGGGCACCATTCTTTCGAGATGCCAGCGGTTCGATTTCAAGCGGATCCCCGTAAAACTCATCTTCGAACGGTTGCAGGTGATCGTCCGGGAGGAGGGGGTGGAGGTAAGCGACGAGGGGCTCATGGTCATCGCCCGTGAGGCCGATGGCGGGATGCGCGACGCTCAGAGCCTGCTCGACCAGGTGATCTCCTTTTCGGGGAAGTCGATCTCGGCTGACGATATCGTCGATGTGCTCGGCGTAATCGACCGGGCGCTCATCCAGGAGACGGCGGCGGCAGTGATCGCCAGGGATGGCAGGAAATGCCTGGAGATCGTGGACCGGCTCTTCACTTTCGGATGGGACGTGAAAATCTTTGGGCGGGAATTGCTTGAATATTTCAGGAACCTTGCCGTCATCAAGGTTGCGCCGGGGGAGACCGGCCTCATCGAGGCGACGGACGATGAGATTGAGATCATGGCGAAGATTGCCGACGGGGTGAGTGCAGAGAGCCTGCATCTCTACTTCGATGTTATGTCCACGGGGATGGACGATATGGCCCGTTCCTTTCATCCCAAGGTTTCCATGGAGATGCTCCTTTTAAAACTCTCATCGCTCTCGTCGCTTCGAAATATAGACGAGGTGATTGCACTGCTGAAGGACGGCCCCGGAATCGAAGTTGAAAGAGAGGGGGCTGCGCCCCTTTCCATGGAAAGTGAGCCTCCGGTAAATGAGACGCCTCGAGCAGTAAGCGAGAGACCTCAGGATACTCCGCCCCGCGCCGGGGAGGCCGCAGCCGACTATGTCGTTCCCGAAGAGAAACCCACAGAAAGAGGGGATGACTGGAATGGGTTCGTCACCTTCGTCAAAAGCAGGAAAGGATCGCTCGGAACCATACTCGAACATGCACATCTGATTAATTTCGACGGGGAAGCGATCTCCTTTTCCCCGGAGAACGATTTTTCCTTCGAAAAGGCAAATGACGAAAAGGAGACCCTCTCTGCCCTGGCAAAGGAGTATTTGGGCGGAGTGCGCAATTTTGACATTCAACCACCCCACAAGGCAGCCGTGGAAGAGGTCAACTCTGTTTACGAGGACCGAAAAAAAAAAGAGTCTGATCTTAGCCGGAAGCTGAAGAAAGAGGCGATGGAGCACCCCGTTGTTACCGAAACGCTCAGCGTGTTCGGCGGCACGATCAAGGAAATCAAAACGGAACTTAACTTTAACGAATAACCGCTAAGGAGGAGAAGGTGTCCAAAGGGATTGCAGGCATGATGAAACAGGCTCAAAAAATGCAGGAAGAAATGATGAAGATCCAGCAGGAGGCGGCCGGGAAAACGGTGGAGGCGACGGCGGGCGGCGGCATGGTGACTGCCGTTGTAAACGGTAAGCAACAGCTGGTTTCGCTCAAAATCGAGGAGGACGTGGTAGACCCCGAAGATGTAGAGATGCTTCAGGACTTGATCGTGGCGGCGGTGAACGAGGCGATGAAGAAGTCGCAGGAGTTGGTCTCCTCCGAGATGGGACGGCTCACGGGCGGCATGAAAATCCCCGGTCTTTTCTAATAGTTATTGACTTTAAACCCCCTTTTCTGATATTTCATATAGGGATGTGAATGGCCTTCTATGCTAAACCGATTTCGCGGCTGATTCGTGAACTTTCCAGGTTTCCAGGCATTGGTGAAAAGACGGCAACCAGGCTCGCCTTTCAGATACTAAAGGCGTCAAGTGAAGATGCTCATGCCCTTGCCGGGAGCATACTGGCGGTTAAGGAAAAGATAAAGTTCTGCTCCGTCTGTTCCAACATTACGGATATCGATCCCTGTGCCCTTTGCGGGAATGAAAAGAGAGGTAAGGACGTTATCTGCGTTGTTGAAAGTCCTCAGGATCTGGCTGCCATTGAGAAGACAGGCGAATTTAAGGGCGCATACCATATCCTCCACGGCGTTTTGTCTCCCCTCGACGGTATCGGCCCTGACGAATTGAAGCTGGAGGGGCTCGTAGAAAGGGTGGTAAAGGAAGAAGTGACAGAAGTGATCGTCGCCACCAATCCGAAGGTAGAGGGAGAAGCGACAGCTCTTTACATTGCCAAGCTTTTGAAACCTTTCGGGGTGACAGTCACCCGGCTGGCGCAGGGGCTCCCCATGGGGGGGGAACTGGAATATTTCGACGAGGCGACAGTCTCGAAGGCGCTCGAAGGCAGGCGCACCATATTGTAGCATTCAGGGATTAAAAGTTTATTTAAGGAGAACTCAATGGGAAGCATATTACCGAAAAAAAACGAGCTTGGCTTTTACGAGATTCGGATGGAAAGCGTCGGCGGGCTCGGTGCCAACGTTTCGGGCAAGATCATCGCCGAGGCCGGCATCCTGGAGATGGGGCTTAACGGGGCCAGTTTTTCAAGCTACGGTTCCGAGAAAAAGGGGAGCCCCGTAAAAGCCTTCGCCAGGTTCTGTGATGTAGATACAACGGTCAGGGTTAACAGTCCTGTTGAAAGACCCCACCTTCTGGTCATATTTCATGAGACGCTTCTCAACGACCCCACGGTGATCATGGGAATTACAGACGGTACTACGGTTATCGTGAATACGAAAAAGACGCCCGCCGAGATGAGAGAGGTGCTCAAAATGCATGCCGGGACCATCGGGTGCATCGATGCACTTCAGGCCGCTATGGAAGCAAAGAGCAGGGTCAATACGGTCCTTCTCGGCTCCATCTCCAAGGCGAGCGGTTTCCTGACGCCCGATGCGATAAAGGCCGCTATGGAGAAGGCCTTCGGAAAGAAGTATGCGGCAGCCATGCCGGGGAATCTTAAGGCCTTCGATCTCGGCCACAGCGAGATCGTATTTGAGACCTTCGAGGCGGATGAGCGTTTTCCCCTTAAGCCCTTTGAGCGGCTCGCCCCTAAATTGGGCTATGAGAATGCTCCTATGGGCGGTCTGGTTACAAATCCCGGGAACACGATCCTTAAGAACAATACCGCTTGCAGGCAGGGATATATCCCGATTTTTCATAAGGAAAACTGTATTAACTGCGGCGAGTGCGATCTTACCTGTCCCGATTACTGTTTTGAGTGGGAAGAGGATACTCTGAAATCGGGCAAGAAGACGGTGACTCTACAGAGGATAAACTACCAGTACTGCAAAGGATGCCTCAAGTGCGTGGTGATATGCAAGCATGATGCTCTCACCAAGGGACTGGAAGCAGAATATCTTAAAGAGGACAAATAGATGAAGAAGCAGACTGTAACACTAAAGAACGGTAACGAGATGGCTGCTCTGGCGGCCAAGCATATAAATTTTCATATTATGGGGTATTACCCGATTACACCTTCCACAGAGGTGGCGGAAACACTCGATGCCATGAAGGCGGAGGGTGAACATGACGTGGTGATGGTGCCCGGTGACGGTGAGCACGGCGCCGCAGGCATCTGTTACGGAGCGACGACGGCGGGAGGAAGAGTCTTTAACGCAACAAGCGCCAACGGCCTTCTCTATGCCCTTGAGCAGATGCCCGTGCAGGCCGGAACGAGGCTTCCTATGGTACTTGATGTCGCAGCAAGGACTGTCTCCGGTCCTCTGAATATCCGCTGCGATCACAGCGACATCATGATGGTCCTCAATACGGGCTGGCTGATCCTTCTCGCAAAGGATCCCCAGATGGTTTACGACATGAATATTATCGCCGTCAAATGGGGCGAACATAAGGACGTCAGGCTTCCCGTTATCGTCTGCTACGACGGTTTCTTTACGAGCCACCAGAAAAGAAGGACCGAGTATTTTGAAGACAGCCAGGTTGTTCAGGATTTCATAGGCAAATTCGAGGCGGAGCATACCTCTGTTGACCCGAAAAACCCGGTTTCCTTCGGTTGTTACATGAACGATGACATTATCAACAATAAAGTACAGCAGTCTGAGGCGACGATAGCCGCCTATAATATTCTACCTGAGATATTCGAAGAATATGGGAAGATTTCCGGCAGAAAGTACGAGATGCTCACTACTTACAAGATGGAGGATGCCGACACGGCCCTCTTCATCCTCAATTCGGCAGGCGATACGGCCATGGTTGCTGTAGACAGGTTGCGTGAACAGGGGAAGAAGGTGGGGCTCGTTATTCCGAGCGTGATCAGGCCATTCCCGAAAGAAGAGATACAGAAGGTCTTTAAAAGCGTGAAGGCCCTTTGCGTGGCCGACCGTCAGGATACCTACGGCGGGTGGGGCGGCAACATGACTTTGGAGGTCAAGGCCGCCCTCAAGGACGACATAGGAAATAGGACGCTGATTCTCAGCCGTATCTACGGCCTGGGCGGCAAGGAATTCTTCCTCGAAGATGCCGAGGAACTGCTGAAGCAAGCCTGCGAGGCGGCGGAGTCAGGCAAGATTGACGTCCCCTATGCTTATCATGGCGCCAATGCCGGTGAAAAAGGGGTCTCCATGGAGAAGGTTGCCGAGCCCCTCTCGCTGGAAGCGCTTTCATTCCCGGAAATCAAAAAAACGAGAAACGAGGATGGAACTGTTAAGGTGAGCGGCATAAACCCCAGAACGGTTTCCGGTCGCCCGAAAAGGATTGCAGCAGGCCATGGCGCCTGCCCCGGGTGCGGTATCTTCCCGAACGTAGACCAATTCCTCAAGGCGATTGACGGCTACGTGGTCATGCTCTGGCACACCGGCTGCGGCATGGTAGTAACGACAGGGTACCCCTACTCCGCGCACAACTCAACCTATATCCACAACCTCTTCCAGAACGGCGCGGCTACGCTGAGCGGTGTGGTGGAGATGTTCGACGAGAGAAAGAGGCGCGGTGAACTGCCGGAAGACCTGGAAATCACCTTTGTCATGGTCACCGGCGACGGCGGAAACGACATCGGCATGGGGCCGACCATCGGCGCAGCGGTGAGGAACCACAGGATGATTATCCTCGAATACGACAACCAGGGGTATATGAACACGGGCAGCCAGCTTTCCTTCTCCACGCCGATGGGCCACAGGACCTCCACTTCAAATGTCGGCCCCTGCCAGGTTGGGAAGAGCACCCATCACAAGGATACGGCTCAGATCATGGCGGCCACCCATATTCCATACGTATTTACTGCCAGCGAGGCCGACTACAAGGATCTTATGAAGAAGGCGGCCAAAGCGAGTGAATATTGCAAGGACGGCCTCGTTTTCGGGAAAATCCTTTCCGCCTGTCCGCTCAACTGGGCAAGCCCCGACGATCAGGGTGCTGTCATCTGCCAGAAAGCGATTGACTGCAACTTTTTTCCTCTCTACGAGGTTGAATTCGGCAAAACGACATTAACCTACGATCCCGAAGCGAAGGGAAAAAAGGTGCCTCTTTCGGACTGGTTGAAGACGATGGGAAAGACGCGCCATCTGATGAAGCCGGAAAACAAGGAATTGCTTGAATCCATTGAGAAAGAGATCGACAGAAGATGGCAGCGCATCAAGGCGATGAGCGAAAATCCGCTGCTATAAAAACTTTAAAAAAACGTTGCCATTTCAGTAGTCATTTGCTACTATTCGCATCAATAAATGGTTTTCTAATTTAAGGAGAGATATTATGGCGAATCCTCACTTGGTTATGTATGAGGAGGAATCCAAACAGGTTAACGTAATTATCGAAAAGTTAACTAAAGAGGCCAATGCAAAGGTCGTCTTTGTGGTCGATAAGAACGGCCAGTTGATTGCGAGCAGCGGTGAGACGGAAGGGTTGGATGCTACTTCACTCGCATCTCTTACTGCGGGAAATATCGCGGCAACGGGTGGTTTGGCAAAGCTCCTCGGCGAAAAGGAATTCTCCATCCAGTTTCACGAGGGAGAACGGGACAACATCCATATCACCATCGTCGGCGGGCGGGTCATCCTCGTCCTCATCTTCGACCAGCGATCATCTCTCGGGCTGGTTCGGCTCCGTGTAAAGAAGGCGACTGAAGAGCTTGCCAAGATATTCGATGAACTGGCCAAAAAGGCAGAGAGCGGCGACAGCGGCGGCGATTCAGCCTTCGCGGAAATTACCGACGACGATATAGACAACCTGTTCAGCTAAGGACCTCACCATGTCTTTTATCAATTATTCATCGAGAGAGATTAACTGCAAGATCGTTTTTTACGGTCCCGGTCTCTGTGGTAAGACGACCAACCTGCAGCATGTTTATGCGAAGACCAATCCCGATGCCAAGGGAAAGATGATCTCGCTGGCAACGGAGACGGAGAGGACGCTCTTTTTCGACTTTCTCCCGCTGTCGCTCGGCGAGATTCGGGGGTTCCAGACCCGTTTTCACCTCTACACCGTTCCGGGCCAGGTTTTTTAC
>CBDVDA010000084.1:0-15154 GCA_965372635.1 uncultured bacterium
GGGCGATCCTTGTGATCGCCCTTTAATCATATCACCCGCAACAACCAAGGGCGAATACAAGATTCGCCCCTACGAAAAACATTCTTCCTCTTGATGAATCCATCGTTGCGCCTGGTTCCAGTGCAAATTTTCCAGTCGCCCTACGGGCTCCCGAACTTACTTTGCAAAGGTAATAGAGCTCTTTTCTTTAATCAAGCCCTTACTTGCCATATGGCACAATTATAGGGGGAGGAGATCGTAAGGCAAAGGATGCAACAAATGAAATAATTTTTTTGCCGAGATTGGGTTGGTCTTTTGCAATCCTTTTCACTATAATAAATGACTATGCCCGAGATAAAAAAAATACTAATCGTCGATGATTCCATGTATTTCAGGACGCTCAAGCAGTCCTACCTCGCCCGGAAGACCTGCCAAATCCTACAGGCCAAAAATGGTGAAGATGCGCTTCATGTGATGGTGGAGGAAAAGCCCGATCTCGTTATCATGGATTTCTCTATGCCGCTTGTAAACGGTGAAGAGTGCCTCCGGGTTATCAAAAACCATCCCGACTACGAAAAGACACCGGTTATCATGATGGCCAATGCCTGGGACAAGGACGCCAAAAAACGGTGCACCGATGCAGGCTGCGACGATTTCATCCAGAAACCGATAAACCGGCAACGGCTCTACTCATCGATAAAGAGTTTTCTTAATATCGCCGAGCGGGGCAAGCCCCGTGTTTCTTACGAAGCGATGGCTTCCGTCCGAAACGGCGAAAACGACTACCGGGGTATGACAACCGACATTAGTACGACCGGTGTTTTCGTCCGCTGCAACGATCTTTATAATGTGGACACCGCGGTGGAACTCTCCTTCGACCTGAAAGGCGTGGAAGGGCGGGTTCACCTCTCAGGCACCGTCGTTCGGATAGTCGTCTCGGAAGACGTAAGTACGGGACTGCTGCCCGGCATGGGGATAAAGTTTTTCAGCATCCCGGAGGATCTCGAAAAAGTGATCAAAAGGATGATCCTTTGAGGGGCTTCCTCGGTAAATGGAAAAGAGGTTGCTATTTTCCCAGATTGTGGTAAATTTTTATTAAAGTATGGCCTATACCTTTAAACATTTTGGAGAGGAGCCTTGAAATGGGAAAAGAGACGATTACCATTACAAACAATGCGACGGGGCAGAGTGAAGAATTCCCGCTTTTGAAAGGAACGCACGGTCCTGAAGTGGCTGATATCAGGAGCCTTTACGGCAAGATGGGAATATTCACATTCGATCCGGGCTACAAATCGACGGCGAGTTGCGAGAGCAAAATCACCTTCATAGACGGCGAAAAGGGGGTGCTCCTCTACCGGGGATACCCCATCGAACAGCTGGCGGAGAAGAGCAATTTCCTGGAGGTCTGCTACCTCATCCTTTATGGCGAACTGCCCGACAAGAAACAGGATGACCACTTCGTGAAAATGATCACCCATCACTCCATGGTGCATGAAGGGTTCCGGGATTTCATCAAGGGCTTCAGGCCCGACGCCCATCCTATGGCGGTCATGGTGGGGATGGTGGGCGCCATGAGCGCTTTCTACCACGATTCCACCGATATTACCAATCCCGAACACCAGGAGGTATCCGCCCACCGGCTCATCGCCAAAATGCCCACCATTGCCGCCATGGCCTATAAATACCACCGGGGCCAACCCTTCGTTTATCCGAGGAACGATCTCGGTTATGCCGAGAACTTTCTCAACATGATGTACTCCGTTCCGGCGGAGGAGTTTGATGTCGATCCCCTTCATACGAAGGCGCTCGACCTGATCCTCATTCTCCACGCCGACCACGAACAGAATGCCTCCACATCCACTGTCCGGCTCGCCGGTTCTTCCGGGGCGAATCCCTTTGCGGCGGCGTCGGCGGGGATCGGCTGTCTCTGGGGCCCGGCGCACGGCGGGGCGAACGAGGCTGTTCTCAAAATGTTGAATGAGATCGGCGACGTGAAGCGTATCCCCGAATTTATAGACAAAGCGAAGGACAAGGACGATCCCTTCCGCCTCATGGGATTCGGCCACCGGGTCTACAAAAATTACGATCCGAGGGCCAAGATCATCCGTAAAACAGCGACGGAAATCATAGAGAAGACGGAAGGGAATGATCCGCTTCTGGACATCGCCATGCGGCTCGAAGAGATCGCTCTCACGGATGACTACTTCATCGAAAAGAAGCTTTATCCCAATGTGGATTTCTATTCGGGCATCATCTACAAGGCGATCGATATCCCGACAGAGATGTTCACCGTCATCTTCGCCATGGGGCGGATGGCGGGCTGGATGGCCCAGTGGGAGGAGATGATAAGCGATCCGAAACGGGTCATCGGAAGGCCCCGCCAGAACTATATCGGGTCGGCTAAGCGGGATTACCTTGCGCTGAACAAAAGATAAAATATTTTAGGGACGCCTGTTTTTTAATGCGGGCAGCCTATGATCATAACATTGATTCAGGGAGAATTTTTATGCATGTCGGGTTTGTAGAAAAGGTGCTCGAAGATGGACGCTTTGAAGTTTCCATCGTGGAAGGGCGGGAAGAGTTGAAAACAGCGATTGCGGAAAAATTCGTCTTCCCCGAAAAGTTGATCCTTACGCCGGAACAGAAGGAAGACAACAGGGAAGGGTTGAGGGATCTCTTAACGGGGGCCTTCTGCCTCCAGGGAATAAAGGACGTTACCTTTACGGTCAAGAATGAAAAGGGAGAGTCTCTCGACGACTACTCGAAGAGCCTTTACGACAAGATCGGCCCCCACGGCATGGCTTAAAGCGTTAAGGGACAGAGATGGCCGTTCCTTCCAGCGAGAGTTCCTTCAGCCTCAGCCTTGCATCCCAGACGCTTTGAGGGGGCACGGCCACGTAAAAAATCCCGTTATTTTCCTTCGCGTAGTTCGAAAAGAGGGTCCACTGGCGTTCCGTATGTTCGTCTTTAATGGAGTCCGCCGTTTCCACTTCGAAGATATAGAGTTTCTCTCCACGGGCTGTGGCATCGGGCACGTCGCCCTCCTTGGAATCGGGTCCGGTGATTTCCGACGGCCTGTGAAATCCGTCGAGGTCGACCTCGATATCTGTCAGGTCTTCCATGTCCGGGTTGCGAGTCCGGGCATAAAGGCTGGTCCCGAGCATCTCCAGTATGGCGCTGTGTTCAAATTCCGATTTCCGTTTCGGCATTGATTCTGTCCTTTTTATTATTTGCTTGAAATAGGGCGCTATTTTATACCGAAGGGGCGAAAAGGTCCAGAGGTAAAAGGACGGTTAGCGGTCGCCTGTTGATTGGAAGAGAAAAAAATGGTATGCTGTCGCCATAAATTTGGTCGGAAGGAGTTTGTTCAATGAAGTTTTCAATACCCGTTGAGATCGGTTTCCAGGTTCTGGACCGGTTCATGAAAGAGGGGGTCATTTATTCCAAGGCGCTTACTGAGAATGAAAATGAGATTTACAATATTGAACTTGAAGTGGATGATGAGTGTGTCGATCAAGCTACAGATATCGTAAACAGCATCACAGGCGGCCAGCGGACGAGAAGCCAGCGGTATCAGATGCAGCCGGGTGGCGCACCGCCGGAAGAGTCGTCCTCCTAATCCTTGCTCCGCTTTTTATTCAATCCTGAAATTCCCGGCGAGTAGTTTTTTTACTTTACGGCTCTCCCAACTCTTCCACCAGTGCTGTAATTTTTTCCTGGCATCGTTCCCCCTTGCAGTCGCCGCTCCCGCTCCCTAGCTTTTTGTTCACCGCCTCCACGGTATTGCATCCCTCGCGGATCGCCTTCATGATGCTCCCCTTCTTGATGCTCCTGCAAAGGCAGATTACCTTGAAACTCTCTATGATATGTTTATTGTAGGTATCCTGATTCATCTGCTTTCGATGCCGAAGAGGGTGAGAGGGTTCGGGAAAAAAAGGGGGGGGGCTTTTTATGAAGAGGATGGATACCCGCAGTGTTCCCGGAGGATTGTCATCTTCTCTTCACCCGAGTTTTCCCACCGGTCGAGGAGTCGCTCGGCGAGGGTGACGCCGCTTTCGGAGATTTCGAAGAGTGGCTCCAGATAGACCGATTCGTCCCGCCCCTCGCTATCGAGCTTTCCCTGTTTTTTGAGACTCGTCTCGGCGATCTTTACGGCCTCTTTCGCCATCTCACCGAGGTTCCACTTCCCTTCCTCTGTCTTTAGGCCGAGCCGCCACGATTTCCGGTAGAGTCTTTCCCGCACGTCATCGTCCTGACCCTTGAAAAGTTTCGCCGTCTCTTCCAACGCGTCTTTGTCATAGAAAAGCCCCTTTATTAACGCCTCTACGGCGGGGGCGACATTCGGTGGCAGGCTGTCGGCGGAACGGACCTCGATCTGCGGACGGAGGCGTGCTTCCGTAAAGAGGGTGGAGAGGTGAACGTCCCAGTCGAGGAGCGTCGCCTTTTCCGTCTCGAAGCCTTCCTTCATAAATTTGGCGAAGGTGATTCTCCGGCTCGTCATATCCATGTATCCCTCATTTCGTAAGATGAAGTACATGGGCACATTCAGGGCGTAGTCCACATAGGTCTCATAGTTTGCACTTTCCCGGAAGAGCGCTGGGATAAGTCCTGTCCGGTCAGGGTCTGTCTTCGACCATATCTCGCCGCGCGTGGAGAGAAAACCTGTGGGCCGCCCTTCCATGAGGGGGGAGTTGGCGAAAAGGGCATACAGGAGTGGGGCGAGCGACATGGCGAGCCTCAGCTTTTCGATACAGTCTGCCTCGTCGGAGAAATCGATGTTGATCTGCACCCCCGCCGTTTTTTTCATCATATGCTGCCCCATCTCTCCAGCTTGGAGCATGTAGGGTCCCATCACCTGATAACGCGCCTTCGGGAGCCAGGCGATCCTGTCGCGGTGTGTGAAGGGCTGTACGCCGAGACCGAGGAGGGTGAGGCCGAGCGGCTCTGCCTCTCTTGCCGCCACGGCATTATGGTGGTTGAAATCTTCCAGTGAGCAGTGGGTGTCGGAGCAGAGCGCGCCCGAGAGTTCGAGCTGCCCCCCCGGTTCGAGGGTGATGGAGGAGGACTCTCCTTTCAGTGCGACGAGGCAGCCCTCTTCGCGGATACCCTCCCACTCTCCCGATTCTTCCAGCCTTTCCAGGAGTTTTTCGATGCGTGGAAAATCTGCCGCTTCGCCTGTTTTTGAATCGACGACCAGTTTTTCCACCTCCGTGCCGATTCCGAAATCAGATTTCGGTTTGGCGCCTCTTTCAAGATAGGCGATGAGGTCCCGCTTCGATTCAACGGGGCGGTCGAAGCCGGGTTTTGTGAGCGTCGTCATGGGGTAATAATACCTGCTATTCTCTCCTTTCGCAAATATTAAAGGCAGGCCATAAAAATATGAAAGTGTGATATTATGGCGGGACCATGTTGAAGCGGCTTTTAAATAGGGCAAGCAGGCAAAAGGCGGAATCTTCGGTGATTCATCTGGATGGAGTAGGGCCTGTCACCTTCCGGCGGAGTCACCGTGCGAAGCGGCTGAACATCAGTGTGAAAGTGTTAAAAGGGGTCTTCGTTTCCGTGCCGAGAGGGATCAGCTTCGAGCAGGCTGCCGTCATGGTCCGACCGAGAACGGGCTGGATGGCGAATCATCTTGAGAAGGCAAAACAGGCAAAGGAACAGCATGAGGCATTTCTCGGTGGCCTTCCTCCTGTCGATCAAAAAGAGGCGCGAAATATTCTTCTAAAACGTCTCGAAGAGATGGCCGGAGAGCATGGTCTTACTTACAACCGCGTGTTCATCCGGAACCAGCGGACACGGTGGGGGAGTTGCTCGGCAAAAAACAACATCAATCTCAACATGAAACTCATACGAATTCCGGTGGAACTTCGGGATTACGTTCTCCTCCACGAACTGGTTCATACACGGATAAAAAATCACAGGCAGGATTTCTGGCAGGAAATGGAAAGGCTTCTGCCGGAGGCGAAGAAACTCGACAAACGCCTCAGGGCTTATCGGCTGGAACTCTTGTAATTCTAAAGAAAATCGTTGGGCGCAGAAAATAAAGATAAAATCTACCCACCCTCACCTTAGCCTTCTACCACTCCGGGCATAAATCCCTGAGGGATAGAGAGGGGATGAGTTAAATTCAATAACTACTGAGCAGGCATCAACTTTCGATGGAGGGAAAAGTGGCGAATAAAAAAATGAAGGCCATGCTTCTTGAAAAGGTATGCTGGCTGCCGGATGAAAAAAAACCTCTCAAATTAACGAAACTCCCTCTGCCCAAACCGGCAGATGATGAGATACTGATTAAAGTGAGCGTCTGCGGCGTTTGTCATACGGAGTTGGATGAAATCGAGGGGCGCACCCCGCCGCCTCTATTCCCTGTCGTGCCGGGACACCAGGTGGTGGGACGGGTGGAGAAGTGCGGGAAAAAAGCGGGGCGTTTCGAAAAAGGGGATCGGGTGGGCGCGTCCTGGATTTTTTCAGCTTGCGGAGAATGTGACGCCTGCCGTGAAGGGAATGAAAACCTCTGCCCCGGTTTCCGTGCTACCGGGAGAGACGCAAACGGCGGTTATGCCGAGTATATGACGGTGCGGGAAGACTACGCCCATCCCATCCCGGCGGTTTTCTCCGATACCGAAGCTGCGCCGCTCCTCTGTGCAGGAGCAATCGGCTATCGGTCGCTTCGGCTTGCAGGGATAAAATCCGGGCAGCGTCTCGGTTTTACCGGTTTCGGCGCTTCGGCTCATCTCGTTTTGAAAATGGTGCGCCATCTCTACCCCGATGTGGAACTCTTCGTCTTCGCCCGGAGTGAGCGTGAACGTGCCTTCGCCCTCGAACTCGGCGCGACATGGGCGGGGGATACTGAGGAGCGCGCGCCTGAAGGGCTCAATTCTATCATCGACACGACCCCCGCCTGGGGGCCGGTAGTGGCTGCGCTCGGAAACCTGAAAAGCGGTGGACGGCTGGTGATCAACGCCATCCGAAAGGAAGCGGGCGACAGGGAACAGCTGCTAAACCTCGACTACCCGCGTCACCTCTGGATGGAAAAGGAGATCAAAAGCGTTGCCAACCTGACGCGGGACGACGTAACCGCCTTTTTGAAGCTCGCCGCCGAAATCCCCATCAAGCCGGAGGTACAGGAGTATCCTTTGGAAAAGGCCAACGAGGCTCTCATCGATCTTAAGAG
The DNA here is from genome assembly GCA_965372635.1 of uncultured bacterium. Lineage (GTDB taxonomy): Bacteria > Desulfobacterota > JADFVX01 > JADFVX01 > JADFVX01 > CBDVDA01. The sequence goes on from CBDVDA010000084.1 coordinate 7,154, forward strand.
GGGGCATGTGCGGGGGGCGAAGGTGCTGAGGATATAGTTTTGGTGGACACAGCCCACCGTTTTGGCAACTTGATCTTTTTGTGATGGGCAGAGTCCCACCCTACCCTGCTGCCGGGACATGCGGATTGAGGGGGCCGAACTGGAAGTGGAGATCATGAAGGTGATGAAACGTTTTTTCAAAAAAGAACTGGCGAGGCGGCCTGTTATCATCCCCATTGTTATTGAGATGCGATGCGCCGCGCCAATTCATCATAACCCCTCCCAGCCTCCCCTTATCTTAAGAGGAGGAGCTTTTAGTTTCGTAGGTTGGGTTAGCAGTTTTATCGCGTAACCCAACATTACCGGTGCGTTGGGTTACGGTTACAGCTTCGCCTAATCCAACCTACTAACTAAATAAATCCAAATCCAGGAGCAGATTATTTTCTTGACACAAGGTATCAATTGATACTATAAATTAAATGAAGAGACCTTCTCACAAAGAACTTTCCGGAAAAATCAGAGCGGCAAAAGAAGCCGTCGCCGAGGGCAATATAAGTTTAATTAACCACGCGCCAATTATCGCTGATGCATTGGAACTTGGATACAGCATTAAAAATGATTTGCAGGATATTCTCCTGGAATTACTTGAAGATACAAAACCGGAAGACTACGCAGGGAACAAACCACCCCACAAATCCTATGAAAAGGAAATTAAAGGGTTGGAACTGTTCGCCTTTAAAAAAGAGTGCAGCTATTTCAGCGATGATATCTATTACAAATTTACACTTTATGAAGACGAGCTATTCTTAGTCTCTTTACATAAGAATCGTAACTAGAGAGTTTAACTATGAAACAGCAACATAAACAATGTCCGGCGGGACATGGCACCATGCCGCTAAAAACAATCACTAAAAGCATGACCTTCCGTGAAGTTGATATCACTTACAAGGAAACCTGTTTTGTATGCCCAACGTGCAGTTTAGAGGTTGTTTCACTTGAGCAGGCTGGCAAAGTTCAAAAAATAATTGCAGATGCATACCGTAAAGAAGTGGGGCTTTTAACGGGTGAAGAAATAAAAGAATATAGAAAAAAGTTTGGCCTCACGCAAGAAGCTCTTGCCAACGAAATGACCGTTGGCATAGCAAGCATAAAACGCTGGGAAGGGGGAATAATCCAAAGTAAAGCGATGGACAAAGCCCTTCATACTGTTTTTTGGGACAGGAAAAGAAAAGACGACTTTACAGGGTGCAGGGATTTCTTTATACCGAGAGTCAAGCTTGTCTTAAAACATCTCGAAGAGAAACTAGAGTTAAAGTTATTAAAAAAGGGGGATAAGTTTTTATACGCCGCCAAGTATCTTTGGTATTCCGACATGATTGCACATAGAGAGCTTAATAAAAGCATGACAGGCGCAACCTATGCGGCACTCCCACTTGGGCCGCAACTCAATAATTACAGGGACCTCATCGATGAGATAAAAAACAGCGATGAAGGCGAAGCGGAGCATTTAACGGTAGAGGAAATAAATATACTGAACAGAATTGCCAAAACATTCCCTAAAGAAGCCATGATATTTGATGCGTCACACAAAGAAATAATTTGGAAAAACAAATCTACAGGTCAAATTATTCCGTATTCAGAATCATCAGAATTGAGGGAGATGTAACATTTTTCAACCACCCTACTAACTAAATTCAAACGGAGGCATCCTATTGGAAAAAAATTCAACAGTATTGAAAGCTAGCTTAAATCAGCCGGTCACTGGATGTTCCCTTAATAAAGATGACTTGGAAAAAATTTCCAAGATTTTGCAAGAGCGCGCCACTACAGCGCTGAAGTACGAGCTAGAAAAAATCAATGGTTTTGAGGTCGAAGAATCCAAGAAAGAAGCTGCAAAAAAAGATGCAGAAGGAGCTTTTATTCTAAGATATACAATTAAAGGTGATAAGGGACAAGAGCTTTATGGTTTATTCGATGAGGTTTTTGAATCACCAAATTTTCCAGATAGAATAATAACTTTTTATGTAAACTCCGCTACAACTCTTAAAGCTTTATATAACTATACGCCCAATAATAGTTTTACCGTTCTCCTTGACTTCTCGAAGCCAGAAATATTTGATCTTTCACTGTTGCCAAGCAACCCAACTCCTAACAATAGTTTTTTCGAAGTTGAGGGCTACGATGTTACCTGGGCAAATGGTGTTTATACTGAAATTGAACAATTTTTAACGGATAGAAAGCAATCACTAAATATTTTACACAAGCATTCTGTGTACGATCTTTTACTATGGGTGTTGGGGTATCCCGTCGCGTTTTGGGGTTGTTATAAAGCATCGGCTATAGTGGAAAGCATATTTTCCAGTTTTTCACCATTTTTGAAAAGTGCCCTATACCTATATGTCGGCATATTTTGCCTAATATGTGTTCGGGTTTTGTTTCACTATGCACGCTGGGTATACCCAAAGCTGGAGTATAAATCTACATTAAATAAAAACCTTAAGCATCAGTTGCTTTTAGGCGCGGTATCACTTTCTTTGATTACAACTTTCATTGCCGATATTATACATGCAATATTTTAACCTAAGTACTACAGGGCGCAGTTCTGTAGGGCGCAATAACTGAAAGGCATTGCGCCGGATTAGACATATAGATATACGGCGTAATACGCTCCGCTATTACGCCCTACAATAATCAATATTTCTTTTCTTCCCCTCATCACATTTTTCACCCTTCCACCCCTCACACCAAGGTTGACAATAACCGCCATAATGATAGAATAAGGCAAACATTTATGGATATTTACGAAGCATTAATCCTTGGGCTGGTACAGGGGCTGACAGAGTTCCTCCCCATCAGCAGTTCGGGGCATCTCGTTATAGCAAAAAACCTCATCGGTGGGGTCAAGGAACCGGGCATCCTCTTCGAGGTCCTTCTTCATTTAGGGACGCTGCTGGCGGTGCTTCTTTACTTCAGGCGCGACATTTTAGACATCCTGTCCGCCCTCATCCCCGGTGGCGGCGTTGATGACGTGAAGAGGGAGGAAGGACGGAAAACGGCCCTCGTGGTGATTGTGGGAACGCTGCCCACTGTGGTTATCGCGCTCCTTTTCAAAGACCACTTCGAGAGACTGTTCCAGTCGGTGCAGGCGGTGTCGGTTATGCTGCTTGTGACGGGGCTGCTTCTCTTCCTCTCCGACAGGGTAAAAAAAACGGAAAAGAGACCCATAACAATAAAGGATGCATTGATCATAGGGACCGTGCAGGGGATGGCGATTATACCGGGCATTTCGCGGTCGGGCTCGACCATCGCCACGGGCCTTTTCAGGGGGATCGACGGGGAGAGGGCCGCCACCTACTCCTTCCTCCTCTCCATCCCGGCCATTTGCGGGGCCGTCGTCCTTCACGCAAAGGAGATTGGACATATAAATGACGGGCAGGCGATCCCCTATTTAATCGGAATTGCGGCGGCGGCAGTGAGCGGTTTTTTCAGCATCAAAATACTCATGAAGGTAGTGAGCGGAAGAAAACTCAGATATTTTGCCTTCTATTGCTGGACGGTGGGGCTTTTGTCTCTGGTTAGCACGATTAATTAAAATATCCACGCCAGAGGGCATGGCTTTGTTCCCCCTCTCCCTTGAGGGGAGAGGGCTGGGGTGAGGGTGAAGACCTTTTAAAATTTCAACAATCTCAAGGTCCCCCTCCCCTCTATCCCCTCCCACTAGGGGAGGGGAAGCATTTTTTTCAGGCAAAGGCCGTGAACTCTGAACCGTTCGGTGAACGGAGATTTTAAAGATAAATTAATTTAACTATGGCATCAAAAGAAACCAAAGAGAATCATTCACTTTTCGAAGAGATTGCCGGGCTTGTTGTAGCCGCCGTCGCCTTTTTCTATTTCCTCGCCCTCTATACCCATTCGGCGGACGACCCCTCTCTCAGCAGCTATTCCACAGCGAGAGATGAGGTGAAAAACCTCGGCGGCATAGTGGGGGTCTACCTCTCCGACGTCTCCCTGCAACTCTTCGGCGGCTCTTCCTACCTCATCCCGGCCATCATCCTTTTTATCGGCATCCTCCTTCTCTTAAGGAAGAGGATAAAAACGGGCCTGGCTGGAAAACTGTTCGGCCTCGTTTTGCTTCTCTTCTTCTCCGCCTCTTTGCTCTCACTAATGAAAGCGGGCGGAAGCTCTCTCTCTTCAGGGGGAGGGCTTGCGGGAGAAATGCTCGCCAATACCCTTTCCACCTATTTTAACGTTACCGGCGCCTACCTCTTCACAACCGTCCTTCTCCTACTCGCCCTCATTTTGAGCACGGGTCTGTCAGCCGTCTCGCTTACGAAGCGCCTCTTCGACGCTACCCTAAAGACGGGAAGAAAACTCCGGAAAATGATAAGCGATCTGTCGCGGAAATACCTCGAAAGAAGGCGCAGACTTCACGAAACGGAAGAGCAGCTAAAAAAGGAAAAAGAGAAAAAATCGACGCCCACCATCGTCGTCGAGGCGAAGACGCCGGCCACGGGAAAGAAGGTGAAAGAGGAGGCCCAGGAAGCGCTCCCCTTCCTCGACCTCGATCCGAAGGAGGGAACGCCCATCCCCTCCGTTTCGCTTCTCGATCCCGTAGAGAAGAGATCGGGAGGAATCGACAAAGAGAGCATCCTCATGAATTCGAGGATACTGGAAAAGAAACTGCGCGATTTCGGCGTCGATGGCACGGTGAAAGAGGTCCACCCCGGACCGGTAATCACTATGTACGAGTTCGTCCCGGCACCTGGGGTAAAGGTGAACAAGATCGTCAACCTCACTGACGACCTCGCCATGGCGCTTAGCGCCATCAGCATCCGCATCGTCGCCCCCATTCCCGGCAAGGCGGTCATCGGCATCGAGATACCGAACAAGAACCGGGAGACGGTCTATTTCAAAGAGATCCTCGCTTCCGAGATCTATGAAGCCTCGAAATCGAAACTCACACTCGCCCTCGGCAAAGACATCGGAGGCCAACCCATCGTCACCGATCTCGCAAAGATGCCCCACCTCCTCGTGGCGGGCGCCACGGGAGCGGGAAAAAGCGTCTCCGTCAATTCCATGATCTGCTCCATTCTCTACAAGGCGACCCCCGAAGACGTGCGCCTCATCATGGTGGACCCGAAGATGCTCGAACTCTCCGTTTACGACGGCATACCGCACCTGCTCCTCCCCGTGGTGACCGACCCCAAGAAAGCAGCACTGGCGCTCCGCTGGGGCGTGAGGGAGATGGAGGAGCGCTACCAGCTCCTCTCAGAAACGGGGGTCAAAAATATCCTCAGTTTTAACAAGCTGGTATCGAAAAACCCAAAATTCATCCGGAGAAACGAAGAGGGGGAAGAGGAAGAGGTAACGCTCGAAAAACTCCCCTACATCGTCATCATTATCGACGAACTGGCCGACCTGATGATGGTGGCGTCGAGGGAAGTAGAAGAGAGTATCACACGCCTCGCCCAGATGGCGCGGGCCTCGGGCATCCATCTCATCCTCGCCACGCAGCGCCCCTCGGTGGACGTGATCACCGGCATCATCAAGGCAAACTTCCCGTCGAGAATATCCTTCCAGGTCTCATCAAAAATCGATTCGAGGACCATCCTCGACACCAACGGGGCGGAGAACCTTCTTGGATCTGGGGACATGCTTTTCCTGCGCCCCGGCGGCGCGAAACTCCAGCGGGTTCACGGCACCTATATCTCCGAGGCGGAGACGCACAGGATCGTCGATTTTCTGAAAAAACGGGGTGACAAACCGGTCTACGACGAAACGATCCTCAAACCGAAGGAAGAGACGGCGGAAGACGGTTCTGACGAAGAATTCGACGAAAAGTACGACGAGGCCGTCGCCATCGTTACAGAAACAGGGATGGCCTCCATCTCCATGGTCCAGCGTCGCATGCGGATCGGCTACAACCGGGCAGCCCGCATGATCGAAAAGATGGAACAGGAGGGGATCGTGGGGCCCTCTGACGGCACCAGCAAAGGGAGGGAGGTCCTCGTTAACCACCAATGAAAACTATTAGCATAGCTTCCCTTTTACTTCTTCTCTTTTCGGCGTCTGCTGAGGCTAAATCGAAGGGGTCGTCTCTTAACCATGTTGTGGACAAACTTCAGGCCAACTACGGCAGGATGAAGGACTACCGTGCCCACTTCACTCAGGTGACGAAAATCAAGGCCTACCCACGCCCCCAGAAGTCTTCGGGCGAGGTCTTCTATAAAAAACCGGGAAAGATGCGCTGGAATTACGATTCGCCCGAAAAGCAGGAGATCGTCACCGACGGCAAAACGGTCTACATGTATACTCCGGCCCTCAACCAGGTAATGAAGGCGGGCTTTGCCGAAACGGGCCAGTCGCGTGTGGCCGAGGCATTCCTCTCCGGCATGGGAAACCTGAAACGGGATTTTAATATCACCACTGAAAAATCGGGAGAGGATTATAACGTCCTCCTCCTGCCGAAGGACGGGACAGACAACTTTATGTCTCTAAAATTAACGGTGGACGGGAAAACTTTTCACGTAAAACGAAGTGAGATGACCGATATCTACGAAAACGTGACCATCGTTACCTTTAGCGCCCTGAAGGTCAACGGGGGGCTTAAAAACAAGCTTTTCGATTTCAAAATACCGAAAGGGGTGGACGTGGTCACTCCCCCGTCCATGCATTAACCGGGGCGGAGGGATATTATTAAATAGGCTCCCAAATGGGGAGACTTATTATTCTAACGCCCCCTAACCCCCTCTTACTCTAAGAGGGGGGATCCAGGCCCCTCCTCTTAAGATAAGGGGAGGTTGGGAGGGGTTATGATACACTGTAAAGCCTCTCTATTTAAGTGCCGGGTTAATATCTGCACCATCAGTTGTTACGGAAATAAAAACATGGCTAAAAGAAAAGATACAAAGCTGGAAGCAGAAGGGGCAGAATTTTTAGTTCTTGGTCATCTTCTACTAAACCGTATTTCTGCATTTAAAGCATATGTGAATTTTCCAGGCTATGACCTTATAGCAACCGATGCAGAAAAGAACACCTCTGCACGCATACAAGTTAAAAGCAGATATAGAACTGACTGGGATGGGTTCATTATCAAAAACTTTGATTGTGATTTTGTCGTTTTGGTAACTTCTAATCGAGGCTTTTCAAAACCAAAGAAAAATGGAAATAGCGGCATTAAAGAACCCGAGTTTTATGTAATGCCAACTTCCTATGTACAGCAAGTTAGAGACCCAGATAATTCTTGGGGAAAAATTACAAAAAGCAGATTAAGTGAAATCAACCAATACCAAGACAAATGGAATTTAATCAGTACATTTTTATCAAATAAAAAGCCCTAACCCGTTAAGGAGGTAAACAGTATGCCGTCATTCGACATCGTTTCAAAGGTGGACATGCAGGAGGTGGACAACGCCATCAACCAGGCGAGGAAGGAGATATCCCAGCGCTACGACTTCAAGGGGACGAAGTGCGAGATCGAGCTTAAGGAAGAGACGATTACCATCCTCGCAGACGACGACTACAAGCTGAAAGCGGTCATCGACATCCTTCAGTCTAAGGTGCTGAAAAGGAACATCTCTCTCAAATCCCTCGACTACGGAAAGGAAGAGGCCGCTATGAGCGGGATGATCCGGCAGGCAATCACCATTCGTCAGGGGATCGCCACGGAAAAGGGGAAGGAGATCAACAAGATCATCAAGGATACGAAGATGAAGGTCCAGTCACAGATTCAAGGGGACCAGGTGAGGGTGACGGGGAAGAAGATCGACGATCTACAGGAGGTGATCCAGCTCCTCAAAGGCAAAGACCTCGAGGTGGATCTCCAGTTCATCAACATGAGAAGCTAGAAAATACAATTCCGAATGCGCCTGATCCACAAAGTTCACGAAGTCACACGAAAAATTAAAGATGTTTCTGGACATAGTTTTTATCAAGAACCACAGGAGAGGAACGACTCTCATTTTCTTCGTGCTACTTAGAGTCCTTCGTGGATGGCTATTTTTCAAGAATACTAAAACGATA
>CBDVDA010000085.1:0-14958 GCA_965372635.1 uncultured bacterium
TCCCACCCGCTGGGGATAGGTATACCCCTCCTCCCACCAGTCGGTGGGGCTGGAAGATACCCTGGAACCGAGTTCCAATCCAGCCGAAGCAAGGCCCGAACTATCTGTCTCAATAATGCATGTTTTTTCATCATTGGAAAGCATACCGCCGCAGGAGGCGAAGAGCCCGCCACCCGCCTTCACCTGAAATGTAACACTGGCGCCAGAAACAGGCCTATCGCTGTCATCAACAACCTGGACTTCAAGTTTAAGGGGGAGCGCTTCCCCGGCAACGCCCTGCTGAAAATCGGTCGTACCGATTTTGTACATTTTTGCCGCCGATTCGGGATCGTCGTTCGGCTCGCCGCTATAGGGGTTCATGAGCCTTTCTTTAAAATATGTGGGCCACATATCTGTCCTTATTGCCGTCATCCCCCCGGCGATCATCCCCGTGAGCATCCAGCCCGACTCACTGGTGTCTGGATTTTCCTTGATCCATCCAACACCCTGCCAATCCTGGTAGCTTAGAGCATTCAGCGGTTGGCCGTCAGCCTGGGGAAGATGCACTGTAAAACCCTGGTTTACGGAATTTACAATGTCTTCCTTTATGTAGTCATCATAGGGAAGAAGGGGCAACATATTCTGAATATTACCCGAATCTATCGTCAATAGCTGACCGCTGCCGCCTGACTGCTGATTGCTTAACTGTATCAGCTTGGCCGTCGAAATACTGTCAACCTGAAAATCGTTTTCGAATATCTTGTTCTCCAGCACCGACCCCTGGAGCGAGGCGAGTTGCATGAAGCGTTTTCTCTCTTCGCCGATGGCCTCCACGACACGGAGGTCGGCATCCATAAAGGCCCCCTTCCACTCGAAGCCGTGGGGCATGTCGAGAAGGTAGGTCACGTCGATCACCCCACCGAGCGTAACCACAGACGGCAGTGGCCGCGCAATGGAAAGGCCGAGCAGCGAGGCAATCTCCTCCTCAGACTGTGTCAGCCTTTTGAGATAGTTCATCGCCACCTCGTAAAGTAATATCTCTGCATTCTTTTCCCCCTCACCCCCACCCTCTCCCACCAGGGGCGAGGGAGTATACACACCTCCTGCGGCGATACCGATGACGGAGAGGTTTCCGGCAATATGGCTGTTTGTCACGCTCTCCGTCCCATGGGGAGAGATGAGGTCGATAGTAACGTCATAATCCGAGCCCATGGCGAGACCGCCAGTGCCGACAGCAATCCGCTCGCCATCGACGGTGAGGAGTGGACGGAGGTGAACAAGATAAGAGGGAGTATTGTCGAGGCCACCCCAGGCATTGATAATCTCCTGGTCGTCTACCGTTTCCGGCTCGTAGGAAAGGGCGATCCGCCGCCCTGAGAGTTCGTGAAGGGGAAACGTAACGGAGAGTATCTCCTCCATACCGTTTTTCGCGGAGAAACGAACGCTGTGAAGCAAGTCGTCCGGCACTGCCGTAAACTCACTCGTTACAGCCACCTCTTTAAACTGGAGCCCCGCCGGGATGATATTCAGCACCTCGGGGTTTAGCACTCTCGTACGGAAATAGGCCGACGGCTCCCCGCCGAGGAGGGCGAGTTTTTCCTTCAGTACCTCCATAGGGGTTGACGAGTTTAAACTGAACAGGTATTCATCACGAAAGCCTGAGAGATCAGCGCTCTCCGTCGCCCCCGTTTCGGCATACCCTGCCGCCTTGATGCTCGTATCGAGGCCAACCCAGGTCTTGCCGTGCTCGTCTATCACGTTGCCGCGATAGTCGGCATAAGGGATGTAAGACTCCAGCCAGACATGCTCCAGCCGGAAATTGACAACCTGTCCGCCCTGGATAACCGGTTCGCTCGGGACGCCTGCCTTCTGGAAAAAAGCGGCTATCTTCATTGGGTCTTCAATTCCGGTCAGGATTTTCGCCTGCTCAATCCCACCAAGGAGTTCGATAGTCCCCCGAACAAACCTGCTCGGAAAGCCCGACGCCCGGAGAAGCGCCACCATGAGCGCCGCATGGTCGCAGTCGTTCCCGCTTTTATGCCTAAGCGTCTCTTCAGCCCCCTTCATGCAGCCGTAATACCACTCCGTCTGCACGTTGTTCTTCACATATTCGTATATCTCGACAGGGTTCCAGTTGAGCGACTCGGCAAAGGCCCTGATCTCCGTGGAAAGGGGAGCTTCGCTTGTCCCCTCAAGGTCGGCAGAGGTTGAAACATCTCCACCTTGATAAGCCGGAGTAATAGCAGGTTCGAGAAGCGGCTTTTTGGCCGGAAGGTTGAGGTGCCTATAGGGGAGACTGCCATGGATGGGGTGTTTCTTCTTGCGGAGAGATTTTTCGAGAAGTTTTTCCAGCTTATCGACGAAGGTTCTCAGTTCGTTTGCACGGGGCTCGCGCCCCTTGCCTTTTTCCAATCCCTCAACGAGAGCAATAAGCTCAGCAACAATAATATTGTAACGATCCTTCATGGCCCGGTGCCGTTCAGCGGCCGTCACACCGAGCGACGCAGTCTTTTCATCCCGCTTTCCGAACCGCGATTTTAACAGCATGTGCCCGGCAGCCATCTTCTCCGAAAGCCCCTTGAGCTTTGCCACATCCGCCTTGACGGGTAATCCCTTATCAAGTTTCTTCAGGACTTTTTCGGCAATGGAAAGTGTCTCAGAAATTTCGCCCTGAAGACCGGCCTCAAGAGACCTTTTGGAACCGGCGTGAAGATCAGGCACATTGAATGTTGCCAGGAGAATAGCAATGAGCAGAATTAGTTTTTTTCGGAACGTTGACAAACCGACGAACAACGGAAAATTATTTCTGCATCCCCTTTGGAAAGCGGTGTCACATTTCATAAGACTCTTTTTCCTCACACCCAACAGGACGGGTCAATAAAAGGTTTTTACGGCAACAGAACATCTCAGCAGCGGCGGTTTCTCTGCTCAGTTAATTCATAAATTTGATGGTAACCATAGTCGTCTCTTTTACTTGCCTTAACTTATACCACAGTTAAAATGAAATTTCGCGGCATATATTGCTCTTTTTGCATTTTTTTCATTCTACAGTTCTTTTGACGAAGAAAGCGCCATAATTTCAGATGGTTAGCTCGCTTTCAGGCGCAAAAGGCGACATATATTGCTCTTTTTGCGACACATATTGCTGTTTTGTCGTTTTTTTTGATATGTTTTTTTTGATATTGACACTGTAGATGCTTCCAGAATAGTATGGTTTGCAAAGATTTCAATTAAAGGAGGCAGGACGTGACTAAGGATGAACTCGCAGAAAAGATTGCAGGGGACGCAGAGATTTCAAAAAAGGAAGCAGGCGAAGCGCTCAAGGCTTTTACATCCAGCGTGTCGGGTGCATTGTCCAAAGGGGATAGTGTGACCTTGACTGGCTTTGGCTCATTCTCTGTGTCAAATAGGGCGGCCAGGACTGGCAGAAACCCGGCAACAGGAGCAACGATGCAGATACCCGCAAGCAAGGGCGCGAAGTTTAAGGCTGGGAAAGCTCTGAAAGACGCTGTAAATTGATTTGATTTTTTCTTGACAACCCCCTACTCGTTTCATAATATTAACTGAAAAGGTTCGTATTTCTGGAGAAATGCGAACCTTTTTTCTTTTTGGGAGTAATTGAGAACAGCGACCTTTTAAAGCACGGTCCCCGTAAACAAAGAAACCCGTTCCAGCAAAATGCAGGTCCGGGTTATTAAAGATTTTGATCAACGATGAAATGCGAACCACCACATTGAGGTCTTAATTTAATAACACAATAACGGACAAAAATAAACTAAAACCTTTTCCCACCCAACAAAAAAAGGGCTCAGCTAAAAAGCTGAACCCTTGTTTTTCTGGCGTCCCCACGGGGATTTGAACCCCGGTCGCCGCCGTGAAAGGGCGGTGTCCTAGGCCAGACTAGACGATGGGGACTTTATGGTAAAAAACTTCCTGATTGTTAAGTGGTGAGCCGCGTTGGGATCGAACCAACGACCACTTGATTAAAAGTCAAGTGCTCTACCAACTGAGCTAGCGGCTCCTAAAAAAGCAAGCGGGTAATATAGTAAATTTAGGCCAAAATGTCAACTCTCTTTTTGCTTAAAAAGAGAATAGAATCCCTTTAAAGGATTCAGGCAAAGGGGTTTTTCAGGTCAATATTTTCGTTCCGTTTCTGCCCGACGGAAATCATAACAAACTCCACACCCACCAACTCTTCGAGTCGTCTTACGTAGCGCTTTGCATTTGCAGGGAGGTCTTCAAAGTTTCTCATCTCCTGGATATCTTCCTGCCATCCATCCAGTTCCTCATAAACCAGTTCCACCGACTCAAATTCGCTCAAACTTACCGGCAACGCTTCTACGATTTTGCCTTTAATCCGGTAGGCGGTACATACCTTTATCTTTTCGATCCCCGTCAACACATCGAGTTTGGTGAGTGCAATCCCCGTCAGCCCATTCGTCCTCGCTGCGTCACGGACAACGACGGCATCGAACCAACCGCACCGTCTCGGCCGTCCCGTCGTTGCGCCGAACTCGCCCCCCTGCTTCCTCAGCGTCTCCCCCATTTCATTATCAAGCTCCGTCGGGAAGGGGCCGCTACCTACGCGTGTCGTATAGGCCTTCGTAATGCCGATGACAGAGTCAATTTTAGTCGGCCCCACGCCGACGCCGCTGCACGCTCCGCCGGCAACCGTATTCGAAGAGGTGACGAAGGGGTAGGTGCCGTGATCGACGTCGAGCATGCTCCCCTGAGCCCCCTCGAAGAGGATGCTCTTCCCCTCCCCCATGATCCTGTTCGTCAGGATGGATGTGTTGGCAACGTAATCCCTTATCCGGTCGGCATAACCGGAGTACTCCTCCAATATCTCTTCATAGCTGCATCCGCTGTCTCCCAGGAATTCGGAAAGGTAACGGTTCTTTGTTTCCAGGTTTTGTTTCAGCTTCTCGGCAAAAAGATCTGAGTCGATAAGCTCGGAAACCCTTATCCCGGAGCGGGTATATTTGTCTTCGTAGCAGGGTCCTATTCCCCGCCCCGTCGTGCCGATCTTCCCCTCTCCTCTTTGCCGTTCTCTCGCGATATCGATCTTCTTGTGGTAGGGCATGATAATATGAGCGCGGTCGCTTATGACGAGTTGTGAGCCTTCTTTGATATAGCCGCGCGCCTTCAGGGCAGCCACCTCTTCGAGGAGCACACCGGGATCGATGACGACGCCATTGCCGATAATACAGCGTTTTCCTTCGTGCAGGATGCCCGACGGGATGAGGTGAAGAACGAATTCATCGCTACCTACGATGACCGTATGGCCTGCATTGTTCCCTCCCTGGTAGCGAACCACGGCGTCGGCATACTCGGTGTAGATATCGACTACCTTCCCCTTCCCCTCGTCGCCCCACTGAGCGCCGACAATAATCACGTTGGGCATATCATCCCCCTTTAAATGCCGACCCTGCCCTCGAGCAGATCGGCAATTTTATGTTTGGACTTCTTTTCATTTTTCATTTCATGGAGTTCAAATTCGTCGGCGGCAAGGCCATCCGCCCCGATAACGATCAACCTGCCGATGGATTCGCTTTTTGCATAGCCAAGCGTCTCGGACATCTCCCTTTTTACTATCTGCCGCACCACCTTCATGCCGAGTCCCCTCAGGTGGCGCGCGATCTCCAGCGCCGGGCGGCGGTCTTTCGTCAGGTTGACCACCACGCAGTCTATCACGGTCGGCTCAAAGGCGGCCCCCTGCCTTTCGAGGGCTCTCAAAAGCCCCTCCGTATTGATGGCAAAGCCGGTGGCCGGCAGATCAGACCCGTACCGTCCGAGCAAGGTATCGTACCGCCCCCCGCCGCAGACCTCTTCCCCGACCCCGGAGACGAACCCTTCGAAAATAACGCCCGTGTAGTAGTTGAGTCCCCGAATCTCGCCGAGATCGATAGTCACATAATCGGTGAGTCCGTAGAAATCGAGGGTATCCATCACATCACTCAGGTTGTCCAGCGCCGCTCTCGCCCTGCCATTGTTCGTCATGGCGCACGCCCGGTCGAGCACCGTCCTGTCGCCGAAAAGCGCCGGAAGGGCGAGCAAGATATCCTCTTCCCCTTTTTTTAAGTGGAGTTCAGGCAAAAGCTCTTCGATGCGTGAACGGTCCTTCCTGGCAACCGCCCCTTCCACCTCGTTCCTCAAGCCGCCCGATTCAGGGAGCATCTCCATGACACCCTTGAAAAACTCTACCTGCCCCACGTCGATCTTGAAATCGGAAAGTCCCACCGAGCGGAGCGCCTCGATGGCAATGGCGATCACCTCGCCATCCGCCTCCGGCTCTGCCAATCCAATAAGCTCAAGCCCCGATTGGTAGATTTCCCGTTGTACACCGGGATCCCGCTCGCCATAATGAAGAACACTGCCGCCGTAGGAGAGTCGCAACGGTTTCAGATGGTCCTTGAGGTGGGTTGCAGCAAGACGTGCCATTTGGGCCGTCATATCCGGCCTCAGCGCAAGCACCTTGCCCGACACCCGGTCTTCGAATTTGAACATCCGATCCACCAGCCCCGGTTCGGCCAGGGCAAGTGCATCGACATATTCGATATAGGGTGTAATAACTCCTCTGTAGCCCCAGAGTTCGAACACGCGGGCTATCCGGACCCCGATCCGGTTCAGTCGTCCCGCCGTTTCGGGCAGGAAGTCCTTTACTCCTGTTGGAAGTGATATCGACAATGAAGAGCCCGTCCTGTCATTTACGCCGTCACGCTTAAAAAGCGGTTTTAGAGGGTAACCTGCTTTACTTCGACAACATCATCAACGGCCATAATTTTGGAAATGGTGTCGCCGGGGACGGAACTGTCCACGTTGATCATGGAGACCGCCTTGCCCGCCTGCTTGTCTCTTCCGAGCTGGAAGCTTGCAATATTGATCTCATCGTTGCCGAGGAGTGTACCGATGGTGCCGATAATGCCCGGACGATCGTTATTATAGACGAAAAGGATATTGCCCACCGGCACAGCCTCGATGTCGATGCCGTCCATCTGGACGACCCTCGGTTCTTTGTGATGAAAGAGCGTCCCGGCAACGGAGCGTTCTCTCTTCTCCGTTTTCAGAGTCACTTTAATGAGGCTGTTAAAGCTCTCTCCGTCGCTGTTTTTGGCCTCAGTAATATCGATACCCCTCTCTTTCGCAATGAGGGGCGCATTGACGAGATTAACCGATTCCTGCAACATGGGTTCTAAAATGCCTTTAATAATCGTGGTCGTAAGGGGCGTCACGTTAAAACCGGTCACATCGCCCGAATATTCGATGGAAACTTTTTCGAGGCCGCTTTCTGTGAGTTGGCCGAGAATACTGCCGAGTTTTTCTCCGAGCGACAGGTAGGGCTGAAGCTTCGGCAATTCATCGGCCGACACGGAAGGGATATTGAGAGCGTTTTTGACGATTCCTTTGGTGAGGTATTCGGCAATCTGTTCCGCCACCTGAACCGCCACGTTTTCCTGCGCCTCATCTGTCGATGCACCGAGATGGGGTGTGCAGATCACATTCTCTATCGAAAGGAGTGGATTGTCCGCCTCGACGGGCTCCTTGGCAAAGACATCGAGCGCCGCCCCCCGCACTTTTCCCGACTTAACGGCATCCGCAAGGTCCGCCTCGTTAATGATCCCGCCTCGGGCGCAGTTGACGATCATGACGCCGTCCTTCATTTTGCCCATCGACTCGGCATTGATGAGGTTTCTCGTACCGTCTGTAAGAGGCGTATGAAGGGAGATGAAATCAGCCCTCTCATAGAGTCCGTCGAGATCGACCAGTTCGATTCCGAGTTGTTCAGCCTTTTCGTGGGAAATAAACGGATCGTAGGCGATCACCTTCATCTTCAGCCCCTTGGCCCGGTCGGCCACGATGGAACCGATGTTTCCGATTCCGATAATCCCGAGGGTTTTGTTCGTCACTTCCACCCCCATAAAACGGCTCTTCTCCCATTTTCCAGCCCGCGTCGAGGTTGTCGCCTGCGGCACGTCCCGCGTAAGAGAGAGCAGCATAGAGATAGCATGTTCGGCCGTTGTCACCGTATTGCCGAAAGGGGTATTCATCACCACGATACCCCGCTTGCTTGCCGCAGGGATATCGACGTTATCAACTCCGATACCGGCCCGGCCGACTACCTTGAGGTTTGTTGCAGCACCAATAATTTCGGACGTTACTTTCGTTGCACTCCTGATTGCGAGTCCGTCGTAATCGCCGACAATCTCTTTCAACCCTTCCGGCTTCATGCCCGGCTTGTAATCGCAAACGATCTCAGGATAGCGGCTAAAAACCTCCTCCGCTTTGGGAGACATCTTGTCGCTAATCAGTACTTTCGGCATTCCTTCATTCCTCTCTACAGGTTCAATTTAATCTTTAATCCTAAAGCCTGAATCAAACACAGATAAAGATTGATAAGTTATGATTTTCACAGCCAAATCTCTTGTTGAATATTTAACAATAAGGATCAAGTCAATTCTTGGCCTAACTCCTTAAAATATCATAATAAATCAGTGAAGATCAGTGTCTAAATATTTTTTTAGATTAATACCTCTCCGCCAATATATCCTGGGCGGCAGCCACCCCTTTACCCATCTCCACAGGATGTCCTAACTTTTTAAGCGCCATCTCGATGGCGGAAATGGCGATAATGATGTCGAAGGTGTCGTAATATCCGAGATGGGCGATACGGATGATCTTCCCCTTCAGGTGGTCCTGTCCGCCTGCGAGTGTCACCCCCATATCGTCACGGAGGAATTTCACCAGTTTCCCGCCATCAACACCATCGGGAACAAATGCGCCCGTGACGGAATGGGCAGGCGAATCGGGCGCGAGGAGCTTGAGGCCGAGCGCTTTAACGGCGGCCCTCGTCGCTCTCGCCAGAACGTCGTGCCGCTTGAAGAGGTTTTCTAAACCCTCTTCCTTCACCATCCTCAACACCTCGGCAAGGCCGCAGATGAGTGAAACGGCGGGCGTATAAGCCGTCGTATCCTTCCCAGCCACCTGGTTTTTGTTCTCCTTTTTGAGATCGAAATAGTATTTCGGAATGTCGGACCTTTCGGCGAATCCCCAGGCCTTGTCGGAAAAGGCGATAAAAGCGAGCCCCGGCGGAAGCATAAAGGCCTTCTGCGAACCTGAGATCAGTACATCGATGCCTATCTTGTCCATGGGAAGGTCCATGACGCCTACGGCGGTAATGCCGTCAACGACGAGAAGAGTGTCCCGATCCTTCGTGAGCGCCGCCAACTCCTCCACGGGGTGGGCAACGGTAGTCGATGTCTCGGAGGCCTGCACCAGAACGGCCTTGATTTCAGGATCCTTATTGAGCACCTCCTTTACGACGGCAGCACTAACGGCCTCGCCCCATTCGACCTTGATCTCTATCGGCTCCAGCCCGAAGATTTTCGCAAGCTGCCCCCACCGCTCACCGAATTTCCCGCCATTTACGAAGACGACCTTGTCTCCACGGCAAAAAAGGTTGGTAATGGCAGACTCCATGGCGCCCGTACCGGAAGAGGCGAGAATAAGCACCTCCTGCTCCGTCTGGAAAAGATATTTGAGGTCCTTCTTCACTTCCGCAAAGATAGCGGAAAACTGAGGGGTCCTGTGATGAATCATCGGTTCCGCCATCCTTGCGAGCACGCTTTCAGGGACGGCTGTCGGTCCGGGTGATAAGAGGTACTTCTTTTTCATTGACTTAAATTCCTCCTCTAAGGTGTGGGATAAAACAAAACATTGAATTTACCAGCATACCCTGTTTCTGTCAAGAATTTTCGGTCAGGATATTAACACAGAATTTCGCTGATAATGGAAGGGCAAAAAAGACAGCGGCGGGGTCTTGAACAAATCAAAGGGAGGCAGGTTTCAGAGTGCAGTTGTCAGGAAAACCCTGCGCTCTTTATTTTTTCCCCTGCACCCTTTGATGTTTCGGTGAGTCCTCTCGCCGAAGCATCGAATTAATAGAGATACCCTTAAAACGGACTCCATATGATTTTCGCTTGTCATATGCTCACACATGGCATATACTTTAAAATATCCAGAAACCATAAATGGAGATAAGATATGCGCACTACATTAAATATTGATGACGTATTAATGGAAAAACTCCTACAGACGACGCATGAAAAATCAAAGACCCGCGCTGTCACTGTGGCAATCAAGGACTATTTGCACAAACAAAAACTCAAAAAAATCCTGTCTTATCAAGGCAACCTTGACATAGAAGACAACTGGAAAGCGCTTGAAGACGAGGAGCTTAAAGAGTATGGAGGGTGATAAACCAAAAAAGGTGATTGCAGATACCTGCGTCTGGATTGACTTCTTCCGCAGCAAATCGGAAACATCCACCCGCCTGAGCCAGTTAATTGCGGACAATCAGGTTGCAGGTACGGGCGTCATTCTTTCGGAACTGTTGCAGGGTGTGCGGGGAACAAAAGAAAAGGATGTGATTATTGAAATATTCGACACATTGGATTATCTTGAAATGACAAAAGATTTGTGGATTGAAACCGGGAGTATTGCCGCAAGGCTCCGATCAAAAGGCAAGACAATCCCGCTGTCAGATATTTCTGTCGTATGTTGCGCCAAGAAATATGGACACAGGATATTAACCTTTGACCGGCATTTCCAAGAAATCCCGGAGGCGGATTTGGTATAAGAAAAAGGGTGCAGGTTTCAGGGTACGGTTGTCAGGAAAACCCTTGCGCTCTCTAATCTTTTCATCTGCCCCCTACCCCCTTGCTTTTATCACTGTCCTCGCACGCAACGGACATAGTGCGTGCCCGTCTTCCTGTAGTAGTTCGTGATGCCGGCATTGAAGTCCACGTTCCACGCGTCCGTTGTATTGGCCGCGTAGGTAGTGGACGCCCAATAGGCCCCCGTTTTAGTATTCGGAAAATAGGCGCCTGTTATGGAGGGAGTAACTACCCCGTAACCAGCCAGAGATTGAAGCTCCATACGTGCGGGCAATCGCCAGCCATCGCCCAGAGCGCCGCAAACGTCGGTTGTATCGGTGTTGTAAGTGGCGTCGTATGTGCCATTTGCCTCATACCAATTCCAGGTAGCAGCCGCGCCCCCTGCGCAAGCTGTACCGCTTTGTCCGATGGAACACTTCTGCCAGGTGAGCCCCGTAATATTATTGGATATTGTGCCGTCGTAGTTATCCGTATACGACATGGGGTTGATAGTGTAGTCGCCGTCGTCGCCGAAGGCTATGCTGTAAGATATCGTCTGACCCGTATCCGGCACAGGCAGCATCCCGGCCAAAACAGTAACGGTATCGGCGTCGCTGTCAATCTGGCCGTCATTGACGGTTAAGCTAATCAGATATTTTCCCACCTTGTCGGCGGTAAAGGTCGGATCGGCTGTAGTTAAATTGGACAGGGCCGCATCGCTTCCGACCGGCATGGTTGTAAAAGACCAGGCATAGGTGAGTGAATCCCCATCCGTATCCGACCCGTTTCCACTGAGATTCACAAAAACCCCGGCTGTAGACACCTTTTGGTCCGGCCCCGCATTCGCAACGGGGGCGGTGTTACCGTTCGTAATGTTTGAATCGCCGCCGCCGCCGCCACAGGCAGTTAAGTTTATCTCAATAAATAGAATAAAAATCATACCCTCCCTGATTTTCCCTGTCTCCTTCATAACTTCCTCCTTAATAAAATGATCTTTTAAATTCTATTTCTCTCACCCTGCCAGCAAGAGAAAAGGGATTATAAATCTATACGCCCACGCCACGACCGAAATAAAACCACAAAAAAGGGCAGAACCGAAAAAACGGCCTGCCCTGAAAATGGATAAGTTTATAAGCATGTTAAAACTGGCTGGCTGGCTGGCTAAGCTAGATGGATACCATAAAAGGCGCCTCCACTATATCGCTTGCGGCAAAGAGTAAACGACTGTTTTTACCTGCCTTATTGCATTCCTGTCACCTGACCGCCAAGATAAGCACAGCCGGACATGGGTGTCAATCAAGAAAAACAAGCTAACATTAACCGGGCTAAAGAAGGGTGGCGGTGAAGATTTTATAAAAAATGATGCTCAGCAACGCTGCAACGGGAAGGGTAATCAGCCATGAGTAGATGATATTCCTGACAACACGCATGTTCAAAGAGGCGAGTCCACGCGCCATCCCAACGCCGATAACGGAACCGACGAGGGTGTGCGTCG
The DNA here is from genome assembly GCA_965372635.1 of uncultured bacterium. Lineage (GTDB taxonomy): Bacteria > Desulfobacterota > JADFVX01 > JADFVX01 > JADFVX01 > CBDVDA01. The sequence continues at coordinate 12,127 of CBDVDA010000085.1, forward strand.
TCGAGATAGGGAGGCCCATTTTGGAACAGATGAGAACCGTCGTAGCCGCCCCGAACTCTGCCGAGAACCCCCTCGACGGCGTCATTTCGGTGATCTTCTTACCCACCGTCTCTATCACCTTGTAGCCCCAGGTAGCAAGCCCGATTACGATCCCGGCGCCGCCGAGGAGAAGAATCCATACGGGCACCTCCACCGTCATGGCGACGGCATGGGTTTTTGTGATCGAGTAAATCGCCGCAAGCGGACCGATAGCATTCGCCACGTCGTTCGCTCCATGTGCAAAAGCCATGTAACAGGCGGTTATGATCTGAAGTTTCCTGAAAACCCCTTCTACGGCAACAAGTTCCTTATTCAAAGGCTCGACGGGATCCCGTTTTATCCGTGCTATTAAGATTCGTCCTGCAAGCGCGGCGGCAAAACCAACAAAGGCGGCGACAGCCAACGCCTCATATACGGACAAGTCGAGCTTCAGGTTTTTAAGACCCTTATAGACCATGGAAAGCGTCAGTATCCCGAACAGCAGGAAGAGGAGATAGGGTGCGTTCTTTTTTACAGCCTCAAAGGGCTTTTTATTGTCCAGAACCCGGTTTCTCAGGAAAATGAAAACGGTGGCGGAAATCACTCCGCCCATAACAGGAGAGATTACCCAACTCGCCACAATCTGCCAGACCTTCGACCAGTTAATCCCTTCGACGCCCGCCGCGACGACGGCAAAGCCGACGACGGCGCCTACGATGGAATGAGTGGTGGAAACTGGGAGACCCCAGTGCGTTGCTGCCTGAAGCCATACGGCCGCCGCAAGCAAGGCGGAGAGCATCCCGAGCATGAGCACCTCGGGGCTTGAAGAAAATACGGAGGGGTCCACCATACCCTTGCGAATAGTGTCGGTCACATGGCTACCCACTAGAAAGGCGCCGGCGAACTCGAAAAAGGCCGCCACAATGACCGCCTGCTTCAGGGTAAGCGCCCCTGAGCCGACGGAAGTGCCCATGGCATTGGCCACGTCGTTGGCGCCGATGGTCCATGCCATATAAAAGCCGGCTACGATCGCTATACTTCCAACGATGGTGTAAATATCCACGATTTCGCTCCTAGCTTGTAATAAACATACGAAGGATTTTTCCCACTTTTTCCGATTTGTCGGCAATGCTGCCGAGCTTCCTTACTATTTCGAGGAGGATAAAGAACTCTCCCTTTTTCAAATCCTCCTCCATGAGAAATATCTGCTTCGTTGTCTTAAACTGGAGTTTATCGGCCTCCCACTCCATCGTACCGAGATCGGTGATCATCTTCTCTACCATATCGGCCTCGGGCCCCCCGAAAGAAACCTCCATCAGGTTATCGAGTTCCTGAACAATGCTGTATGCCATATCAGTAATGGACATTACCTTCTCTACCAGTTCCGACAACTGGGACTTCATCCCTTCCGGCACATCGATCAATTTAAGCCTGAGAACAATGGAGAGGTCTTCCACCGAATCGGCAATATCGTCCTGGGCACTGAGCAGTCCGAGGAAATCCCTTCTATCGACGGGCATAAAAAGACTGTTTGGTATCTGCCGCCGGATATCATCCTTCATCGTATCTGCTTTGTGTTCGTGCTTGAGTATCTTCTCGGAGATCAATTTGACCTTGTCATGGTCCCCGGCATAGAGAGCCTCGAAGATGGGCGGGACTTCGCCAACCGCTTCCTTGACCTGTTCCATATGCTTTTCCAAAAGCTTAAAGGGTGACCTTCCAAACAACCCGGCGATGGACCTCATAGTTCCTCCTTTTTACTCAACACCATTTTTTCGGGCAAGTATACCTTCATATGAGATGATTGTTAAGGTTTTATTATGCTTTCAGATGAGACGTTAGGAAAGAAGAGCGGGGGAACATCTTTGCCTGCGAGGAAAACTGAGCGTCAGGTTCCATTTATTTGACGATAAAGGGAAGTTCAAAAATTACACCTTCAACGGTTACCCTTACCTTTGCAGACTTGATTTCCCTGAAGTCTGCCTTGAAATAGACATTGCCCGTCACCTGTGCACCGTTGATAACAGTTCCCACAGGGAGCGCTGAAAGATAGATATCCTGCATTCGCGTCTCACCGGAGACATCCCTTCTGTCCCGGTTGCTAAAAGCTGGATACATCCAGTGTCCATAAGAGGCATCGAAATAGGGCTCACTGCTCGAGTAATAGTCATGGCCGGGAGGATAGGGTGGAGGAACATTCGGATCGGTGTAACTTTTCAAGTCCGGCAGCTGCACCGTTACCGTATAGGGACGAACGACGTATTCGGGATCACTTTTGATGATCTCCGTCATTTTTTCAGGCGCATAAGCCCGATGCTGCCCCCCCTTTTCATCAAGAAGGAGAAAGTCGCCGTATCCGATCGTTATCTCTTCGCCCGTTTCATTCCTCACGGTAACATCGAACGGCGTGAAGTAGTCTTCCAGGTCATAAGGCGTCCGGTACAGCATCGATGCCTTTGCCGTTACCGTGATGCCATCCTTTTCGAGTGAGATGGAGCCCTTGTCTTCATCAATAACGGCCCCGCTCATAGCGATGGGTATTATTTTGGGACCACACCCCGATGCCAGGAAGAGGAAGGAAAAAAAGAGTGCTGCTAGTCTAAAAAGCTTCATGATCATATTGCCGCGTTCCAGAGTGCCATACAAGAGAAGCATTCAGGAAAGGAAAAGCCCACCTGCGTTTAATCGAAGAAGCAAACCTAGTTCACAATCAGCATATCTGAGAAATCGTCCATGAACGGTTCCGCTGGAGCAGGTGTCGGTTCCGCTGGAGCAGGTGTCGGTTCCGCTGGAGCAGGTGTCGGTTCCGCTGGA
>CBDVDA010000086.1:0-14916 GCA_965372635.1 uncultured bacterium
CAGAGTCCTCAGCAATAAGTATTTTTAACGGCCGTTTCCATGCTATAATCTTTTGTTTCATCTCCTTCTTGATAGTTTTTTCAACTTCTGCCGTTTCGGATATCTTCAGCTTTACAGTGAAGTAAAAGGTGCTTCCTTTTCCCAGTTCACTTTCTACCCAGATATTCCCACTCATAGCTTCAACGAGTAACTTCGATATAGCAGTCCCGAGACCTGTTCCACCAAAGTTTCTTGTTGTTGTGGAATCAGCCTGCCTGAATTTTTCGAAGATGATATCAAACTTATCTTCAGGAATGCCTATTCCTGTATCCTTAACATAAAATACCAGTTCCGCTATGTCTTTTTTTGTTTCTTTATGCCTGACGTTGATATCAACTCTTCCTTTTTCGGTAAACTTGACCGCATTGCTTACAAGGTTAAAGATGATTTGTCTGAGACGACTTGCATCACCGATAAATTTAACAGGGACGTCAGGCTCAATATGACGTGACAGTTCAATCCCTTTTCCCCTTGCTGCTACACCCATGAAAGATTCTGCTTCGCAGATCAGATCTTCTAGCTCGAACTCTGCCTCCTCCAGTTCAAGGTGGCCAGCCTCTATCTTGGAAAGGTCAAGCACATCATTAATCAGGGCAAGCAGGTTCTCGCTTGCCCCCCTTAGAATCCTAAGGGCCTCCTCCTGTTCATCCTTCTTCAATGATGAACCTGACAGAAGTTCAGTCATGCCGATTATAGAGGTCATCGGAGTTCTGATCTCATGGCTCATACTGGCAAGGAACTCACTCTTGGCAAGGGTGGCTTTTTCTGCTCTAACTTTCTGTTGCTCAACCTCAAACGTTCTATCCCTAACCTTTTGTTCCAGCTTCAATGAATAACGTTTTTCTTTAATGATAAGCATCATTATAACAATGGTAACAATTAGTGAAAGAACGCTATAGATTATAATCGTTCCTTTGATATTACTGCGACTTGCAGCGACAATAGAAGCTAGTGGCAAATTTATTTCTAAAACACCGGCAACATCACCTGTTTTCCAACCTGTTTTAGGCGTATTTTGATGTTCATTGTGGCAATTAATGCAACTTTCTCGCATTCGGTCTGCCACAGCATAACGAAGGGTTTGCTGATTGTTTTGACCCTCAAATTTGTAAAAAGGGATTGCAGGTTTTTCTGTTAGGGCATTCCATGCTTCTTGACTAAAAGCATCCTGCAAACCACCATTATCCTGCCTCCAGGGAAAGGGGTAAGGACTATACAACTTTACAGTTCCACTCGAGCCGGCTTCGGAAATTTTTTTGCCAAGCAAGACGCTAAATGTTGCAGGGAGTGGAATAGAATTGTCTTCTTTGAGATAAGCATGCGTAACTTCAAAACCATGTTTCTCCGCGATTTTTACTACTTCAGATGAATATAATGTACGGAACGCAGTAATTGCATCGCTGTACAATTTGGCGTTGTGAATCCCTGCCATCTTTACAATATTCGATTGCAGGGTTAATACATGCCAAGCCAGTCCAAATACAAAAAAGGCAAGCAATAAAGGTAAAATGATTCTAAATTTCCATTTCATAGCATCATATGACAATTAAAACCACGAGGAAGTTATCATTCTTTGGCATTTTTTACTCCCCCTTCAACCCCTCCCTCACCACATCATCGGCAAACTCCCCTGCCTTATTCAAAATAGCCTTCGCCATCTTTGCGGCCACCGTCATTTCCCCGTGGGTTGCGCCGAGTGACGTGGCGAGGGCGAGATACCTTTCGATGTTGTTCGTGTTGTTGGACGCCACGGCGGCGGCGACTTTTATGAGCGTGGTGAGGCGGTCCTCAGCGTCGGTGCAGTTTTCTGGCACGTCCTCCCGTTCGATCTCCATCAGCTCAAAGGCCTTCCGCTGCATGATCTCGCCTGAACTTCCGATGACGCAGGTGGCGGCCCGCACCGCCTTCTCCACCTCCTCTTTCGTCGCCCCCTTTTCGAATGCCTGCTTAAAGTGGTAGTTGGCGCACTTCTGGCACCCCGCCGAAATCGCCGCAGCGACGGCGATCAGTTCCTTCTCTTTTTGGTTCAGTCTTTGCCCGGTCATAAGGCCTCCTTTCAGGGAAGAAAAAAGGGGGAGATACCCTAAGGTATCTCCCCCTCATCTTCAGGTTTAAGTTTAATTAAATAGGACAGTTAGAAGGGCCAGATTCGTCAGAACAGCCTACAAAGTCATAGCCCTCTCCATCGAGATCGACGAAAACAACGTAATATGTTGTCATATCTTGAGTAGTAATCTGCAGCTTGATCTTCGCACCTTCCGCCCCGGTAATCTCCATGACGCCGCTTTCCGGCTCGTCACCATCTCCAAATACCAGCTCTGTTGTCGTGACAATATCGACGTAGCCGTGCTCGGAATGGTAAAAACGGCCCGAGATCGTCATCTCTGGTTCAATCGCGTTAAATGTTATTACGTAGTCTTCAATCTTCAGGTAGATATCCGTATTGTTGTCACGCATAACGAGGTTGGTTGTCATAGTCATACCACCGGAATCCGGCTCACTTATGACCATGCTGCCGTGCATGGTAACGTCATCGCCTCCCGGCTCGGAGAATGTAAGATTGCTGAAATTGAAAGTCGCGTCAATGTCATATGTATCAGGGTCTATGTTTATGACGAGTGACATCCTGCCGTCAAAAGTGGCGCCTTCGGTATCAGCGCTGTCGCAATAGTCGCTGTAAGTGACGGAGGCGGTTATGCGGGTTTCGGCATCATTTAGACTGATAGTGGCTGTCACCTTTCCTCCGCAGTTGCCTTCTTCTGTCCAGGACTCGGAGAGCCCGAGGGCAAGCTCTTCCGCCCTCGATATTAATTCATCGGCGTTGAATTGATTTGTCAGGATGTTGCCGAGTTTTAACAATAAAGGTGAGTGATCGGTTCCGTTGCCGTCAGCCACAACGACAACTCCACCTGCCAAGTCAGTGCCCAAATCCAGCAAATCAGCGCTTTCACCGCCCGTCTCGAAAGCACCTATAGCGATCTCTTCTGCATTTCCCGCCGTTATGACGGCAGCTTCCTTATTACCTTTATAGCTCAATCCCCCGCCCCCGCCATCACCGCCGCTACTGCCGCCGCAACCGGCAAGGGTTAAGACCGTGAGCGCCATTGCTACAGCAACGCCCATCATTTGTTTTAATACTTTAAATCCTGTTTTTTTCATCTCTCTCCTCCTTCACTTAGCGTTTGATCTTCAGGTCATCGATACATCAATAGATAAAAGAGCCTTTGAACTAAATACTTATAGCACAAAAAAAAGAAAATTGCGCGGCATATATTATTTTTTTTATTTTTTTTCGGATTTAATATCTCCGGCGAGAGCCATTTTTTCACCTTTTCATTGAGTTGTTGCCCATGGTTTTGACTGCATATTGGGTAGCTGAAGATACAAAACGCCCAATTAGACTGCCTCAAAAAGGGGACGGAGCATCTGTGTTTGCCTAAAAAATAGGCAGACAGCGTGGCTTGAATTTGGCCTGGAATGAGAAATCGACATTAAAACAATAGGTTGTGGTTTTGGCACGACTGATGCAATGTCTCTTGCCAATCACAAAAAATACCGGGCAGGGAGCAATTAAAATGAGTGTGGTAAAGAAACAGGAACTGGTCGTTATAGGAAACGGGATGGCGGGCGTCTCCACCGTAGAGGAGATATTGAAGCTCGACGACCAGCGTTACAACGTGACCATCTTCGGCAAGGAGAAGCTTCCCAACTATAACCGGGTGCTTCTTGGCGACATGCTGAGGTCGAAGAAAAACCTCGATGATATAACCCTCAACAACTTCGACTGGTACAAAGAAATGGGGATAACCCTCCATTCCGGGGTTGGCGTGAAGGAGATCAACCGGGGGAGAAGGATTGTTATCGGCGACGACGGAACTGAGGTGAACTATGACAAGCTGATTCTGGCGACAGGCTCTCTCCCTTTCGTTCCCCCCATCCCCGGCGTGGAGAAGGAGGGGGTGGTAGCCTTCAGGAACGTGAGGGACTGCGATAGGATCAAAGAGGCGTCGAAGACGCACAAGAAGGCGGTCGTCATCGGTGGCGGAGTACTCGGCCTGGAGGCGGCCTACGGTATGCTCGGCCTCGGTTTTGACGTCACCATCGTCCACCTTATGGAGAGGTTGATGGAGAGAAACCTCGATTCTCTTGCAGCCGAATATCTGAAGGAAGACCTCGAAAGTATTGGGATAAAGGTATTGCTCGGTAAAGAGACTACCGAGCTTACGGGCAAAAAACGTGTCTCGGGGCTGAAATTCAAGGACGGCAGTTCTATCGAGGCGGACATGGTCGTCATGGGGGCAGGCATCAAGCCGAATATGACGATTGCAAAGGAAGCGGGGATTTACTGTGAACGGGGGGTCGTGGTGAGCGACATCATGCAGACTTTTGATCCCGCCGTTTATGCCATAGGCGAGTGTGTACAGCACCGGGGGATGACCTTCGGCCTCGTGGCCCAGGTTTTCGAGCATGGCCGCATCCTGGCGAATCACCTCGCAGGCGATGCGCGGCTCACATTCAAAAACCAGCCCACTTCCTTGAGGTTGAAGATACCGGAGGTGAAACTCTACTCCGCAGGTACTCTGGCCGAAGATGATGCGACGGAGACTATCGAATACCTGGACAGGGGGAGCAGGTCCTATAAAAGAATTTTTATCAAGGAGAACAGGATCGAGGGGATTGTCATGTACGGCGATGTGGCCGATGGCCAACGCTTGTTTCAGTCCCTCATTGACGGTGAGGACATCTCGAAAAAGAGGCAGCATATCCTTTTCGGAGACGTCCCCGCTGGACGGAGCGGTGGGGCTACATCTATAGAGGCCCTGCCGGATGAGACGATCGTCTGCGGCTGCAACGGGGTGACCAAGGGGACTATCGTTAATGCAATAAAAACTCAAGGCCTCTTCACGCTGGCAGATGTGAAGGACGCCACCAAGGCATCCAACTCCTGCGGCGGTTGCAGCGGCATGGTGGAGCAGATTCTCGAATCGGTCCTCGGTGCAAGCTTCCAGAGTAAACAGGATAAGAGCATCTGCGAATGTACTAAATACAGTCGTGACGATGTGGTCAAAAATATTAAAGAAAGAGAGCTCAAATCGGTGGCCGAGGTGATGGAGACACTCGGCTGGGAGACGGTGGGGTGCGAGAAGTGCCGTCCCGCCCTCAACTATTATATATCGATGATCTGGCCTGAGGATTGCCGGGACGATCCCACCTCCCGGCTCGTCAATGAAAGGATGCATGCAAACATCCAGAAAGACGGCACCTTCTCCGTTGTGCCGAGGATGTACGGCGGTGTAACGACGCCGAAGGAGTTGATGAAGATAGCCAAAGTAGCGGAGAAATATAAGGCGCCTCTCGTCAAGATGACGGGTGGTCAGCGGATCGACCTGCTTGGCCTGGAGAAGGAGAGCCTTCCCGGCATCTGGAAGGAACTCGATATGCCTTCCGGCTTTGCCTATGGCAAGGCGCTTAGGACGGTCAAGACCTGTGTCGGCTCCGCCTATTGCCGTTACGGTACGCAGGACTCCCTCAATGTGGGCGTCAGGCTGGAAAAGCGGTTCGAAGGGCTCTGGATGCCGGCAAAGGTGAAGATCGGCATCAACGGGTGCCCGAGAAACTGCGCCGAGTCGCCCATTAAGGACGTGGGGATTATCGGCGTCTCGGGCGGCTGGGAGGTCTACGTGGGCGGGGCCGGAGGGATACACCTCCGGGGTGGCGACCTTCTCTGCACCGTTGAGAAGGAGGAAGAGCTGATAGCGATAGTGGCTGCCTTCCTACAGTACTACAGGGAGGAGGCCGACTACGCGGAGCGGACCCACTCATTCCTGGAACGCCTAAGTCTTGAGCAGATCAAGAGCGTTGTCGTAAAGGATGAGGAGTTGCGGAGTGCCTTGGTAAAGCGGATTGAAATCGCCCTTGCTGTCGCCTCTGATCCGTGGAAAGAGAGAATCGGTAGGAAAAGGGCGACAGTCTGATGCACAAAAAAGAGTCAGCGCGGTCTTTTTTTGCTGAAAAAATAGGCAAAAGCTGGAAGAGATTTCACCCTAAAAAAAGGTAATATCAAAAAAAGACAATAAAGTTAAGCGGTTACAGTTTTGGCACGGCTAATGCTATATAGGGCGGTAGTTTTATAAAATTCAATTTATAGGAGGGAGTAGGAATGAAAGTTTGTATGAAGAAAAGGATGGCGGCACTCATAGGGGGCGTGACACTGCTGGCAGCAGGATCGGTAGCGGATGTTAAGGCCGGGGAGGATTTGAAAATCAGCGGCTTCGTCGATGTGAGCTATTTTGACCAGGAGCACAATAACAACGGCGGCTTCGGTCTCGACCAGATAGAGATAGATATAGAGAAGAAGATCGACGACAGGCTCTCGGCGAGAGTGGACATTAATTATCTCCCCAAGGATGACGATACATCTACACCTATCGTGGACGAAAGCAAACAGGAATTCGATGATCTCGTGGAGCAGGGGTATGTGACATACGCAGCCGACCTCGGCGGCCAGTCGGTTGACTTCAGCTTCGGGAAATTCAATATTCCCATGGGCTTCGAACTCCTAGATCCCGTCGATATGTACCAGTACTCCCATACGCTCATCTTCGACTACGGCATCCCGACAAACGTAACAGGGCTGATGGCGTCCACCGCTTTTTCCGAGGTCTTCGACCTTAGTTTTTATCTGGTCAATGGTTGGGATAATAACAGGGATGACAACAACGGCAAGACGATTGGCGGCAGGTTCGGCATTACCCCTGCGGAAGGGATCAACGTCGGTCTTTCAGGGATCTCAGGCAAAGAGGATGCAGCAACGGACAATACAAGGACCGTATTCGATCTCGACTTCACCATTACTGCTGTGGATAAACTGACCCTCGGCGGAGAGTACAACATGGGTGAAGAGGAGAAGCTGGGCGCAGGGGGCGCCGATGCGGAGTGGACGGCCTATATGCTTATGGCCAACTACGCACTGACGGACACATGCAGTCTCACGCTCCGGTACGACAGCTTCGATGACGAAGATGGCATAAGACTGCCGAGCGGCATCGCAGAGGAGAGGGAATCCTACACAATCGCGGCGCTCCATTCCCTCGGCGAGGGGGCAGGCGTTCTGGCCGAGTACCGTATCGACAAGTCGGACAAGACCGTTTTCTCAGGTGAAGACGATGAAGCCAGTTTCGCCGTCGAGTTTACCTACGCATTTTAAAAAACAGGGAGGATAATCATGAAAAAGATCGAGGTAATAATAAAACCCTTTAAACTCGATGAGGTCCGGGAAGCGATGAACAGCATCGGTGTGCAAGGAATGACCGTGACGGAAGTTAAAGGTTTCGGCAGGCAGAAGGGCCATACAGAACTCTACCGGGGGGCTGAGTATACCATCGACTTTCTCCCCAAGATGAAGATAGAGGCGGTGGTGGATGCGGACCTCGCCGGTCAGGTGGTGGAGGCTATCAAGGAGGCGGCCTATACGGGGAAGATCGGCGACGGCAAAATCTTCATCAGCAACATTGAAGAAGTGGTGAGGATCCGGACGGGAGAGAAGGGCAAAGAGGCCCTATAGAGAAACATTAATCGACAAGGATAGACAGGATTAAAAGGATAAAGCACCAAGACCGAAAAGGAAAAATCCTGAACATCATGTCTATCCCTGTAAAAAATGGAGGAACTTGAAAAATGAGAAAAATAATTATTAAATTGCTGCCATTACTCAGTGCTTTGTGGATACCATCTCTGGCCTTTGCCGAAGAGGTTCCCACGCTCGATTCGGGCGACACCGCCTGGATGCTGACGGCGACGGCGCTCGTGCTCTTTATGACCATCCCGGGACTCTCGCTCTTTTATTCAGGGCTGGTTCGTTCCAAGAACGTCCTCTCCGTCATGATGCAGTGTTTTGCCATTACCTCTCTCATGACGATTATATGGGTTGTTTACGGCTACTCCGTCGCTTTTGGTGGGGAAGGGGCCTTCTGGGGCGGCCTCAGCAAGGCATTTCTTAAAGGGGTCACCGTCGATAGCTTGTGGGGTACCATCCCGGAGACGGTCTTCATGACCTTCCAGATGACTTTCATCATCATAACGCCTGCGCTTATCGTCGGGGCCTTTGCGGAAAGGATGAAATTCTCCGCCATGCTCGCCTTCATGGCGCTCTGGGCGACCTTCGTCTATGGACCGGTTTGCCACTGGGTCTGGGGCGGTGGATGGCTCAGCAGCTGGGGCGTACTCGATTTTGCAGGGGGTACGGTAGTTCACATAAATGCAGGGGTTGCGGGGCTCGTCGCCTGCCTCGTTCTCGGCAAGCGTAAGGGTTATCCGACTACGCTGATGACGCCGAACAATCTCGTCCTCACCGTCGTCGGTGCAGGGATGCTCTGGGTGGGGTGGTTTGGATTCAATGCCGGGAGTGAACTCGCCGCCGACGGCGTGGCAGGGATGGCAATGGCGGTTACGCAGATTGCAACGGCCTCCGGTGCGCTCGCCTGGATGTTCGCCGAATGGATTGACCACGGGAAGCCGAGTGTACTCGGTATCGCCACGGGCGCCGTGGCGGGGCTCGTCGCCATTACGCCCGCCTCCGGTTCCGTTGGCCCCATGGGGGCGCTTGCCATCGGGCTCATCTCCGGCGTGGCCTGCTTCATCTCTGCTGTTAAAGTAAAACGCGCTCTCGGATTCGATGATTCTCTCGACGCCTTCGCTGTTCACGGTGTGGGCGGGATAATCGGCGCCATGCTGACAGGCGTCTTTGCCTCTCCCTTCCTTGGCGGGGCGGGTTTCGGTGACGGCAACGAGACTATGATGAGTCAGTTGATTGCGCAGTTCGTCAGTATCGTTGCCACCATCGCCTACACGGGAATATTGAGTTTCGTCATTCTCAAGGCAGTTGATGCTGTAATCGGTCTCAGGGTCTCAGAGGAAGAAGAGGTGAACGGTCTCGATTTAAGCCTCCACGACGAAAGGGGATACAATATTTAGAACTATTCTTAAATAGGCCCCCATTGTTATTCTAACGCCCCCTAACCCCCTCTTACTCTAAGAGGGGGGATCCAAGCAGGCCCCTCCTCTTAAGATAAGGGGAGGTTGAGAGGGGTTATGATACATTGCAAAGCTTTTCTATTTAAATGACGGGTTATTAACTTCTCCCCCTTCAAGGGGGAGATTGAGAGGGAGATGGGGTTGCATTGCTCGTTGATTTGTAAAACGAAGGAAATAGTTTGTTTTAACCTGAACCTCCTCGTTCGGTTTATTGGGGGCCGAAAGGCCCCGTTTTTTTGCAGGATGATTGAAGGCTTTGGAGATTTTGAATGATAGTGAAACATATCCTCGTCATAGACGATTCATTACCCACCAGGAATTTGGTTTGCAGGATATTGGGTGACGCGGGCTATTACGTCGAGTCGGCTACTGATGGAAATGATGGGCTCATGAAGCTGAATATGAGTACGCACTGCTTCCACCTCGTTATCACCGATCTCAATATGCCGAATACGGACGGTATGGGTTTGCTCCAGATGGCGAGGTACAGTGCGAGGCACAAATTCACCCCCATCCTCGTTATGAGCACCGACTTCAGGCAGGACAAAAAGGCCAAATGTATTGAAAACGGTGCAAGCGATTTTATATTAAAACCATTCAGACCGAATGAATTGCTGGCAAAGGTCTGGTCTCTTTGCTAGAAGTTTACGTGCAAGAATGTTGAATTAAATTTCCACCAGAGCCGCCAGGTTGCGGCACCCGGATTTGATGGATAGTGTCGTTGCTGCCCAGTTTCAGCGCTATCCCGACGGTCCGGCGCCGCCTTTTAAAAGGCTCTCATATTCAACTCTGTAGGATAAATCTGCAACCCTGTAGGATAAGGTTTGGAAAAACTGTAGGACAAAGCCTTACAAAAAAAAGAGAGGAATGCCCCTTGCGTATAAAAAAAACTGTGCTATGCTTTTAAGTTAAATACGCGCTACTTGCCTCGATTAGCATCTTATGCGGGTCGATCAATACTAACGGACATTTCAGAAATTTAATGAGCCTGTTTAAAAATGTTTTCATAACCTCCATTCTTCTGACCTCTCTTGTATCATTGGGGGCAGTTGTTTGTCTGCATCTCGATGGGTCCGCTGGTGAGGGTCACATCCATGCAGAAGGCACGATGCTCGATCCGGGGATCCCGAAAAGCCTCCACACGAGTAAAGCCCCGGAGAAGGTAGTCGCCTTATTTATTACCCTGCCGGTTTTGGTGCCGGGTGAAGATTCTTCACATTCATTCGATGAAGCTTTAAACCTTTCCAGCCGAGCACCTCCCGCCTGATTCTTTTCAACGCTATTATCAAAATATAAGTAACTTTTCCCTGTAAACCGGGAAATTTCACCTGAAGGATGAGGAGGAGATATGGTTAAGAAAAATGAAGAGAGAAGAGAGGCCGAGGGGGGCAAGTTTCTCACCTTTCAACTCAAAAATGAGGAGTACGGTCTTGAAATCCTGAAAGTCCGGGAGATACTGGGACTCATGGATATCACCACAGTGCCTCAGACACCGGGGTATGTGAAAGGTGTTGTGAACCTGCGGGGGCAGGTGATACCGGTCATCGATCTCAGGCTGAAATTCGGCCTCGAAGAAGGGGAGTATGACAAGCGAACATGCATCATCGTGGTGGACGTGGATGGCGTCATGATGGGGATTGTCGTCGATACGGTCTCCGAGGTGATGGATATCGAGACGGCGGATATCGAAGAGACGCCATCCTTCGGGACGAAGCTGAACACCGATTATATTCTCGGCATGGGGAAGGTGGAGGGGAAGGTGAAGATACTCCTCGATATCAGCAGTGTGCTCACATCGGAGGACCTGGTCCTTGTCGGGGAACTGGGAAAGAAACAGGAAGAGAAAGGTAACGAGAAGTAAGACAGAGAGAAAATTAGACAATAATTTATAGAGTTTAAGAATTATAAGGAGGGAATTATGTTTCAGGATATGACAGTTGGGAAAAGGATTGTTCTCGGGTTCGGTGCGATTATCGTCATCCTTGCAGGATTGACGACTTACTCGACGCTTATTTTCAGGGAGATCGCCGCAGACCTCAGGATTATAGAGGATTCCAAGCATGTGACCGACCTTTATGCGACTACCAAGTTTTCGGCCATCCAGGTGCAGCAGTTTCTTACCGACGCCAGTGCCACAGGAGATGCCGAGGTGATTGATGAAGCGGCAGAGTGGGCGGCTACTTTCAAAAAAACTATGGATGAATTGAACCGCCTCGATCCGAAACACAAAGCGGAATTGAGTGAGATGAACCGACGCTTTGATGATTATCATGCTACGGGACTCAAAATGGCGAAGACCTACATTCGCGAGGGACAGGAAGCGGGTAACGTCCTCATGGAGGATTTCGATGCTACGGCAATCGCCATGGCGGGCAGTGTGAACAAGCTCGTCGATAAAGTTAACGAAGACTTCAGTGCCCAGGTGAAAGAGACCGTGGGGAACGCCGATTCAACCAAGTTTATTAACCTCGTGGCGGCCGCTATAGGCATCTTGTTCGGCATCGGGGCGGCCGTTATGATTTCGCGGAGCATCAACTTGGAGTTGACGCGGATTACGGCTGATATCGCCGAGGGGGCGGACCAGGTCGCTTCTGCTTCGGGGCAACTCTCATCATCGAGCCAGGCGCTTGCAGAAGGCTCAACGGAGCAGGCGGCCTCGCTGGAAGAGACATCCTCCTCCCTTGAGGAGATTGCCTCCACGATTCAGCAAAACGCCGACAACGCGGGCGAGGCAAACCAGCTTTCCATTGTGGCCAAGGAGACGGCGGAAAAAGGGGCCTTCTCCGTTCAGAAGATGGTCCAGTCGGTGGATGAGATCAACAAAAGCAGCGTAGAGGTCTCCAAAATCATCAAGGTAATCGACGAGATCGCCTTCCAGACGAACCTGCTTGCGCTCAATGCCGCCGTTGAAGCGGCGAGGGCCGGGGAGCACGGCAAGGGGTTTGCCGTGGTGGCGGAAGAGGTGAGGAACCTCGCCGGGAGGTCGGCCGAGGCGGCGAAGAGTACCTCTGCGCTCATCGAGGGGAGTACTTCCAAGGCGCAGGAAGGGAGCAAACTTGCCACTGACGCGGGCGAAGTGCTCGACGAAATCGTCCTGAATTCCACCAAGGTCTCCGACCTTGTTGCCGAAATCGCCGGTGCATCGAAGGAACAGGCCGACGGCATCAGGCAGGTGACGCAGGCGATCACCCAGATGGACCAGGTGACACAGCAGAACTCCGCTCTCTCGGAAGAGTCCTCTTCGGCAAGCGAAGAACTTTCTTCACAGGCGGAAGGGTTGAAGGACATCGTCGACCAGTTGACGGAGGTGATCAACGGAGCGGGCGCTACACGGGTATCGTCTGTGGTACATAAAGGCCCGGCAGCAAGGAAGGCCGCAGGACAGGCAGGCCATGCTGTGCAGGGTCTGCTTCACAAGGCAGCACCCAAGGCGGCGCCTGCAAAGAGACCGACGGCCAAGGTTGTAAAGCCGAACGAGGTGATCCCTATGGACGATGACGAGTTTAAAGAGTTTTAAATTGTCGTAGTTTAAAAAGTTATCAACCGATGAAGATGATGCCCCGCAGCGTGCTGCGGGGCATTTTTATTAACTCTGTAGGATGAATCCTACAAATAAAAGGAGCTTTGTCCTATAGACAGCCCTTTTAGTAAGGTGTAGAGTTTTTATCTGATACCTGGCGATTAATTTTTGTATAAGCAGTCACGTCTTATCCTTTTTTTATAGGCCTGAAGCCTTCACGGAATTCTTAAGTAATAACCCGGATTTGTTTATTGTAAAAAAAACAAATGCTGCTACTATAAGTTAAATAGGACAATTTAGGATAATTTGGAGGTGGGCTATGGTTAACTCAAAAAAATCACTATTGATCGTTGACGATGATACAGGCATTAATAAAATGCTCTCTTTCCTATTTCAGGCAAAAGGGTTTATTGTCCAGTGTGCAGAAAGTGGAAAGGATGCCCTGCATAGGTTGGAAAAATTTGAGCCCCATGCAATCATCCTCGATCTTAATATGCCGGAAATGAGTGGCCTTGAGTTATGTGAAAGGATTAAAAAAGATCCCGATTATAAGAATATACCTGTAATATTCCTTAGCGCCGCGCCGTCAAATATGCATAAAGACCACGCCTTTTCACTCGGTGCTTTTGATTACCTGGAAAAACCGTTTACAACCAAGAATCTGGTTGAGCGTGTCAATGCCGCCATTAATTAAGTTTCTCTCCGACATACAGGCCTTAAAACAAGAAGCCTGTCTTATCTGAAATAAAATAAAAATATTAAAGGGTGGAGTAAGAGTATGCAGGAATCTGAAGCGGTGAGATTTTACAGGGTGTGGCTTCAGGTAATGGCGGGCAGGTGTGATGAGGAAAAGGAGGTCTTCAGCCTTTATTATGAAGCAAAGAGTGTAGAACACCTGCATGAAATTCTCGAAGGTGGCGGAAAATGTCCCGGCAGGACGGATGCCAGTGTATTAGGGATAAAGCCCGTCAGTCGTGATGAGTATGAGGTAGAGAAGGTGTTAGATTTTAAACGGCAGTATATTCGGGCAAGCTGCTAAGGCAAATATTAAAGGCGAGTTAATGTGACATTCATTAAGTGGTGCGACGAAGATTTCAGTGTGAAAGAAGACAAGAAGCTGAGCCAATATCTCTCCTGTGAGAGCACCCCCTGATCTTAACCCGCGAAATACGCGAAAGCCGCGAAAATTTGATCCCCTCTCCTCCGGTGGGAGAGGGCGAGGGTGAGGGGGCCGATGGGTTCTTTCCTTTGCGTTTCCTTCGCCTTTGCGAGAGATAAGGTTTTAAAAAATGTTTACAACGACCGATTCCGGGGTATAGAATAAAGCCCAACTGACGGGGTGGGCACTGCTAAACATCATTGAACCAATATCAAAGCCCGCACCGGCAAAACGGTAGCGGGCTTTTTCTTTTTAAGGATTGGACATATATGATAACTAATCTGTCTGTAGAAGTAATAGAGAAGAAGATACTCCTTATCCGGGGGCAGAAAGTAATGCTGGATTCTGACTTGGCGGAGCTATACGGAGTTGAGACTAAACGTCTTAATGAGCAGGTCCGTCGTAATAAGGACCGCTTCCCTGAGGACTTCATGTTTCAGCTAACTAAAGAAGAGTTTGCAAACTTGAAGTCGCAATTTGCGACATCAAGTTGGGGTGGGACCAGGAAGTATCCTCATGTATTCACCGAACAAGGTGTTGCAATGCTTTCCGGCGTACTTTATAGCAAAAGAGCCATTGAGGTCAATATCGCTATCATGCGGGCTTTTGTTAAGCTGCGGGATATGCTTGCTTCGAACAAGGAGTTGGCTAAGAAGCTTGAAAAAATGGAGCGCAAGTATGACGAGCAGTTCAGGGTCGTCTTCGACGCCTTAAGGGCTCTTTTGATTTACCAATTAATCCGAAGAGGAAAATAGGGTTTAAGCGATAAAATAGGGGGAAGTGTCCCTTCATTCCTTAGAGTACAAAATAGGACAATATGTTAGATCAATCATTTTCAGTTGATAATTTCAGAAGAATCCTCGACCTAGAGAACAGGAAGGGATTGTATCTTGAAGGAAAATATTTCCCAAATGTGGTAGAACTCTCAGAGAAAATAAAGCTGTGTAATAAAGAAATCAGAGAGAATAAAAAAGAGAAACATGAGAATGAAGAAGAATTAAAAAAACTCTATGATAAAAGAGATTTGCTAAAGCAACAAAAGGAAGAACTTCTAACGAATGAACTTCAGAAGGTAAGTGATAACGTAAATGAAGCTAGCTTCAAAATTGAGCTTAGGAACTGTAAATTAATAACATGACCATTTTGAGAAGTTGTGCTATTATAT
>CBDVDA010000087.1:0-14828 GCA_965372635.1 uncultured bacterium
GACCCCTGGATACCGGATCAAGTCCGGCATGACAGATTAATAGAGATTCCCTTCAATAATCAACCCCCCCGCAGCAAGCTGACGGGGTATGATCTATTTTAAATCGTAGCAAGCTACGGGGAATTGCACCCGCCAGGGATTAAATTGGAACCGATCTGCTAGTGGTAAAAACACACCCTTCCCCCAACTACAACTTTACATAAAAAAAGGCATCCATTATACTTGTCACCCGGTACAAATCCGGGGCGGGATTTGCCCCTTAAAAATCACCTAAAAGGACAGAAACGATGGCTGAACTTATCAACGGAAAAGAGATTGCCGCAAAGATGCGAGCCGATATTGCGAAGGAAGCGGAGGCGCTGAAAAATGAAAAAGGGGTGACGCCGGGGCTTGCCGTGGTGCTTGTGGGGGAGGACCCCGCATCGAAGGTCTACGTAGGGATGAAGAAGAAGGCCTGTGCGGAAGCGGGGTTTTATTCCGTCGAGCATAAGCTTGCCGTCGAAACCTCCGAGGAGGAGCTTCTCACCCTCATTGATGAGCTAAACAGTGACGACAAGGTGCACGGCATCCTCGTCCAGCTTCCGCTGCCGAAACAGATCAACGAGTCGAAAGTGCTCGATGCGATCTCTCCATCGAAAGACGTGGATGGATTTCATCCTTACAATGTGGGGCGGCTGCTCACAGGCAAACCGACATTCCAATCCTGCACCCCCTACGGCATAATAAAATTGCTGGAGCAAACCGGCGTCTCTCTCGAAGGGAAGGAGGCCGTCGTCGTAGGCCGGAGCAACATCGTCGGCAAGCCGGTAGCGCTCATGCTCCTACAGAAAAACGCCACCGTCACCATCTGCCACTCCCGCACGAAGGATCTGAAGGGGAAGGTAAAAGCAGCCGACGTGGTCATCGCTGCTGTCGGCGTCCCCGAAATGGTGAAGGGGGACTGGATCAAGGAGGGGGCCGTCGTCATAGACGTGGGGATGAACCGGCTGGAGAGCGGAAAGCTGGTGGGGGACGTGGAATTCGATGCCGCATCAAAAGTCGCCTCGGCCATCACCCCCGTACCCGGCGGTGTGGGGCCCATGACGATCACCATGCTTCTCTATAATACGCTGGAAGCGGCGAAGGCGAGCGTTTGATCTGGTGAGGACTAATTAGTTTATCTTTAAAAAGAGAGGTGTTTTACCAAATCTCCCCTGCCCCCTCTTTACTAAAGAGGGGAATATGCGCCTCCCCCTTTGAAAAAGGGGGATTGAGGGGGATTTTGAGGTAACGGTTAAAATATTATCATACTTTTTCACTCATCAATAATTCCCTTACAGCATCTCCCTTAAAACCCGCTGAAGTATCCCGCCGTGGCGATAAACCTCGATGTCCGTTTGGGAATCGAGCCGCACCAAAACCTCGAAGGGGCTTTCGCCCTCTTCTGAAACTGCTCTCACTTTAACTGACGCGCCGGGAGTAATTTCTTTCGGCACCTCTATCGTATAAACCTCTCGTCCCGTGAGGCCGAGGGTCTGTCTCGATTCGCCCGCCTTGAATTGCAGTGGCAGCACCCCCATGCCGACGAGGTTGCTCCGGTGAATCCGCTCGTAACTCTCCGCAATGACTGCGCGTACACCGAGGAGGAATGTCCCTTTGGCGGCCCAGTCGCGGCTTGAGCCTGTGCCATACTCCTTCCCGGCAATGACGATGAGCGGTACGCCGTCTTCCCGGTAACGTTCGGCCGCCTCGAAGATAGTCGTCTCTTCCCCATACGGCCCGTCGAGAAGGTAGCGCGTATAGCCCCCCTCCTTCCCGTCGAGGAGCAGGTTTTTCAGCCGGATGTTGCCAAAAGTCCCCCGGATCATTACCTCGTGGTTCCCTCGCCTCGACCCGTAAGAATTGAAATCCACCGGAACGATCCTCTTCGCCTGTAAATAACGTCCCGCCGGGCTCTCCGTCGGGATCGCTCCGGCGGGCGAGATATGGTCCGTCGTTACCGAATCGCCAAGGAGCGCCAGTACCCGCGCCCCCTCAATAGGCATAGGTTCGGGGATATCGACCGTCATCTTTTCGAAGAAGTCCGGCTCCCGGATGTAGGTGGAGGCATCGTCGAAACGGTAGAGTTCGCTTTCATCGACCTCTATCCGGTTCCAATCGCTGTTCCCGTCGAAGACATGGGCGTATTGGCTCTTAAAAACGTCGGGTGTGATCGTCTCGCCGATGGTGCGGGCAATCTCCTTATTATCGGGCCAGAGGTCCTTTAAGAATACGTCATTCCCTGCGTAATCTTTCCCGAGCGGTTTGCTGAAGAGATCGATGTCGGCCCGTCCGGCGAGTGCAAAGGCAACGACCAGCATGGGAGAGGCGAGGTAGTTCGCCTTTACGAGGGGGTTGATTCGCCCCTCGAAATTCCGGTTGCCGCTTAAGACGGAGGCGACGACGAGGTCCTTCTCGTTCACAACCTTCGCCACTTCGTCCGGGAGGGGTCCGCTGTTCCCGATGCAGGTGGTACAGCCGTAGCCGACGACGTTGAAGCCGATCTTTTCCAGCGGGGCGAGAAGTCCCGCTTTTTTGAGATATTCCGTAACGGCACGCGAGCCCGGCGCCAGGCTCGTCTTGACGTAGGGCTTCACCTTGAGCCCCTTTTCAACAGCCCGCTTCGCCATGAGCCCCGCCCCGATCATCACCGTGGGGTTGCTCGTATTGGTGCAACTCGTAATGGCAGCGATCACCACCGATCCGTCAGAAAGGGGCGTCGAAACGCCTTTTATGACAACATCGACGGTCCGCTTTTGGAGAATGCCAAAACCTGTAGTCAAGTCCTCGCGGAAGGTCTCTGCCATATTTCCGAGTTTCACCCGGTCCTGCGGCCTTTTCGGTCCGGCAAGGGAAGACTCGACGGAAACGAGGTCGAAATCAATAACGGTGGTGTACTCCGGGTCGGGTGTCTCGTCGGTCCGGAAGAGCCCCTGCTCCTTCATGTAGCACTCCACGAAATCGACATGTTCCTTTTCCCGCCCCGTCATGGTGAGATAGTCGAGCGTCTCGCTATCCACAGGGAAGTAGCCCATGGTCGCCCCGTATTCGGGCGCCATGTTGGCGATGGTGGCGCGGTCCGCCAGCGGGAGATGACTGAGTCCCGCGCCGAAAAACTCGACAAATTTTCCCACCACGCCCTGCTTCCTCAGAAGTTCCGTCACAGAAAGAACGAGGTCCGTCGCCGTAACCCCCTCGCGGAGTTCACCCGTGAGACGAACTCCCACCACATCGGGGATAATGAGATTATAAGGCTGACCAAGCATGACCGCCTCCGCCTCGATGCCGCCCACACCCCAACCGAGCACGCCGAGACCGTTGATCATTGTCGTATGGCTGTCGGTTCCGATAAGCGTATCGGGATAGGCCACCGCCTCCCCGCCCTCGTCCCTCCGCGTGACGAGAGGGGCGAGGTATTCGAGATTCACCTGGTGGACGATCCCAGTGGAGGGAGGGACGATACGGAAGTTATCGAAGGTCTTCTCCCCCCAGTGGAGAAAGGCATAGCGTTCCCGGTTCCGGGTCAACTCCATCTCGGCATTGAATTTAAAGGCGCCGGTTGTGCCGAAACGATCCACCTGCACGGAATGGTCGATAACGAGGTCTACGGGAATAAGCGGGTTTATCCGCTTCGGATCGCCGCCGAGGCGGGCGAGTGCAGAACGCATGGCGGCGAGATCGACGACGGCGGGGACGCCTGTAAAATCCTGCAAGATGACCCGGGCCGGCATGAAAGGGACTTCCCGCCGATTCCTTTCTTTCCCCCGCCAGCGCACAAGTGCGAGTACGTCATCACGCGTTACAATCTTCCCGTCACATTTTCTGAGGAGTGCCTCCAGCAATACCCGGAGAGAGAAGGGAAGTCTCGAAAGTTCCCCCTCTTTTTCAAGGGCCGAAAGGGCATAATAAGTAATATTTCCTGACCCGGTTTTTAGTTTGCTTATTGCCCCGAAGGGGCCTTTGCTTTCCATCGTCACACCTCTAATCTATATTAAAAGAAAGTTTAGCTCAAATTCCCGAAATGTCAAAGGGAGGAACGTTCGTCCCACCTCTTTATCTCATCGGAAGAGGCCCAGAAATTCTGCAAGGCCCTCCTTTTCGAGATCGTCCTTCGGGACAAAGCGGAGCGCCGCCGAGTTGATGCAGTAGCGGAGTCCCGTGGGAGACGGACCGTCACTAAAGATATGACCGAGGTGAGAGTCAGCCCCTTTACTTCGCACCTCTGTCCTTGTCATGAAGAGCCGCCGGTCTGTTTTCTCTACCATATTCTCTGCTTCGAGAGGCTTCGTAAAACTCGGCCAGCCGGTGCCGGATTTGAACTTGTCCGTAGAACTGAAGAGCGGCTCCTTTGAGACGATATCCACGTAAATCCCCGGCTCTTTGTTGTCCCAGTATTCATTGCTGAAGGGGCGTTCCGTCCCCTCCTCCTGCGTTACTTTATACTGGAGCGGCGTGAGCCTTTTTTTAAGTTCTTCGCCGGAGGGTTTCAGAAAGCCGCTCTTTTTTTTGAACTCCTTTTCCCATACCTTTTCGATGTAGTCGTCGCGGCCCGACCCGGAACGATAGAATTTGTACCTGATCGGGTTCCTCTTGTAATAGTCCTGGTGATAATCCTCGGCGGGATAAAATTCACCGGCGGGGAGGATTTCCGTCATGATCGGTTTGTCGAATCGGCCCGATTTCCCGAGCGCTGCCTTCGAAACCTCGGCAGCCTTTTTCTGGGCATCGTCGTGATAGAAGATGGCGGAGCGGTACTGTGTTCCCCGGTCCACGAAGGAACCGCCGTCGTCTGTGGGGTTGATTTGTCGCCAGAAGGTTTCCAGCAGTTTTTCAAAACTCACCTTTTCAGGGTCATAAACGATGCGAACCGCCTCTGCGTGTCCCGTTACTCCCGAAGAGACCTCCTCGTAGGTGGGGGCCTGTTTATCGCCCCCCGTGTAGCCCGATACGACACCGATGACACCCTCCAGTTTCTCGAAGGGCGGTTCCATGCACCAGAAACAGCCGCCCGAAAAGGTGGCCGTTGCAGTCTCCCTCGTTTCAGTTTTTTCATCCATGGGCATTACCTCCTCTTCGTGCCGCAGAAGCGGGAGCAAGCTCACCGCAATCAGCAAACCTGTCAATATGGCGTAATAAAATAATTTCATTTCAGCGCCCTCCTTCAACGGGGCCGGTTTTTATAACCGGCTCTTGTTATTAGGATGAGCGATGAGACGGGAGGTTTCAGAGAAGGGTGTTTAATTCTACTTTGTCACATTAGGTTTTTTTTGGCTTTCCCCCTCATTTATGGTTCGACAAGCTCACCACGAACGAGGAAAGTTTGCAATCTACCGTTCATCCTGAGCTTGTCGAAGGACATCTTCGTAATCTGACAAAGTAGGATTAATCTAAATAGCGGTAAGATCGAAAAAAGGGAGGACGTAGAGTGAAGCAAAAATCCGCCAGGTTAACTAAGCAAATAGCCTTTTGCAAGCGACCCGTAGGCCTCAACCTCCCCTTTTTCCCATTCCTCATCCTGCCCCAACTCTCCTGCGAGAAGCTTTGCCACTTTCGGCGCCATCTCGATAGAGATCGCCGCGTCGAGGATGAGGGCGCGGGTGCGACGGGAGAGGACGTCCTCCACGGTGCGGGCCATCTCGTGCCGCGCGGCAAAGACCACCTGCGCGGCGGTGTAGGGAAGGCCGGGGTTAAGTTTTTCAGCCAGACTCGGCTGTTCGCGCTCCAGTTCTGACAGGATAGTGGCATCGCTGCCATAGACGCGGAGGCGGTCTTCTTTCGGAAGCGCCGGGTCGTCCCGGTCGAGTGCGCCGTAGAGCCGCAACGCTTCCGTTTCACAGCGTCGGCTTTCGAGATCCCCCACGAGAATGACATGCTCCATGGTATCTTCGGCCATCTTCCGGTAGGTGGTCCATTTGCCACCCACAATGGTGACGAGGCCCGATTTGCTGGTAAAAACCTCGTGGCTCCTTGATATCTCCTTGCTCGCCAGCCCCTTCCCCGGCGGATGAACGAGAGGGCGGATTCCGGCGAAGACACTTTTTACATCCTCCCGTCCCGGTTCACGGGCGAGGTAGCGCCCGGCGTTTCTCAAAATGAAATCGACCTCTTCGTCAAGCGCCTTCGGCTCGATACTCACTTCTTCCAGCGCCGTGTCGGTCGTTCCCACGAGAAGCCGGTTATGCCAGGGGATGGCGAAAAGCACGCGCCCGTCGTCGGTATGGGGAACCATGATCGCCGTATTGCTCGGTTGGAAGCTGCCGTCGAAGACGAGGTGAATCCCCTGCGCCGGTTCGATGAGAAGAGGCGCTTTTGGGCGATCCATCCGGCAGATGGCGTCTGCGAAAATCCCTGTGGCGTTCACCACTACTTTCGATTTTATTTTGAGCGACTTCCCGCTCTCCTTGTCGAGAGCCTCCACGCCGGCCACGGCCCCCCCTTCTTTAATCAGCCCCTTCACCTCCACGTAGTTCGCTATGGCCGCCCCCTCTTCAGCCGCCGTGAGCGCCATGGTAAGGGCCATGCGCGAATCATCAAACTGGCCGTCGTGGTATTTAATGCCGCCCAACAGTTCCTTTTGTTCCACGTTGGGAATCATCTCGATAGTCGCATCTTTGTCGAGCAGTTCGCTCGGTGCGAGGTTGAGACGACCGGCCAAGGTATCGTAGAGCTTCATGCCGATACCGTAAAAGGGTCCCTCCCACCAGTGGTAGCGGGGAACGACGAAGGAGAGATCGGATACGAGGTGGGGAGCGTTTTTGTAGAGGATTCCCCGTTCGCGGAGCGCTTCCATGACGAGGGAGAAGTTCATCTGCTCCAGGTAGCGCACCCCGCCATGGATCAGCTTGGTGCTCCGGCTGGAGGTCCCCTTCGAAAAGTCGTACGCTTCGAGAAGTGCCGTGCGGTACCCCCGGCTCGCCGCATCGATGGCGATGCCGAGCCCCGTCGCCCCGCCGCCGATGACCAGCACCTCGAAATCATCGCTTCCGAGGCGGTCTGTCATCTCATCCCTCTTCATTCTTTCGTCCCTCCTCTCGTTCAAGTCGCCTTTTGGTGCAACCCTTTTATCTTAAGGCTATCGGCTTATTCCACTAATGTCAAGTCAAGCAACCCGCTGCTCTTAAAAGGGCAAACCCCTTGTTATTTTAGCCGTTTTGGTGTAATATTCATTAAATTTTAAGGGTTTTAAAAGGATGGACGAGAGAGGCTCTGCCGAAAGGTTCATGAAGCTGGTCTTAAGGCTGGCAGCAAAAAGACGGGGGAGAACCTCTCCCAACCCGATGGTAGGCGCTGTAATTGTAAAAAATGGCGTCATCGCCGGCAAGGGGTATCATAAGAAAGCGGGCGAGCCCCACGCCGAGATCAATGCACTTACGGCGGCAGGGGCCAAGTCAAAAGGGGCCGACCTCTATATCAACCTCGAACCTTGCAGCCACGTTGGCAGAACGCCTCCCTGTGCAGACGCCCTCATAAAGGCGGGCATTCGACAAGTCTTCGTAGCCATGGAAGACCCGAACCCACAGGTGGCGGGGAGCGGCATAAAGCGGCTAAAGGCGGCAGGGATCAAAGTGGAAACCGGCCTGCTGGAAGAAGAGGCAAGACGCCTGAACGAGGCCTTCGTCAAGTGGATCACCACAGGCACACCCTTCGTGACACTTAAAGCGGCGGCGAGCCTGGACGGACGGATAGCCACCCGATCGGGGGACTCGAAATGGATTACCGGCGAAGCGGCAAGACGCCATGTTCACCGCATGAGGGACCGGACAGACGCCATCCTCGTCGGCATCGGGACGGTGGAAAAGGACAATCCTTCGCTCACGGCGAGGCTGCCTCGCGGGAAAGGGAAAGACCCGCTTAGAGTCGTTCTCGATAGTGAGTTAAGGATACCACTCACGGCAAAGGCAATTAATTCCGATTCGAGCGCTCCTCTTCTGGTGGCAACGACGGAAAAAGCGGACAAAAGAAAGGCCAAGGAACTGGAAAAGCGGGGGGTGGAAGTTCTTTCATTTAAGAGTATAAAAGGGCGTGTTCCTTTGCGTCCTCTCATGATGGAGCTTGGCAGTCGGGAAGTAACCTCCCTCCTTGTCGAAGGGGGAAGCGAGGTGCACGCCTCGGCCCTGAATGAAGGGATTGCGGACAAGCTGGCTCTCTTCTATGCACCAAAGATCATCGGCGGAAGAGAAGCAGTCGGTATTGTTGGGGGAGCGGGAGCCAATGCACTTTCCGAAGCAATTGAAATCGAAGAGATGACAACGAGAAGCGTCGGAGAGGACATACTCGTCGAAGGCTATCTCAAGAGGAACTGATGTTTACAGGCATCGTTGAAGGAAAAGGGATCGTAAAAAACCTCCTCCCCCGGAATAAGGGGAGGGAGATCACAGTCGAGGTTCCCTTCGACCTTTCCACCGACCATGTGGGCGACAGCATCGCAATAAACGGCGCATGCCTTACCGTAACGGGGATCAAAGGGAATAGATTCCGTGCCGACGTATCGGAAGAGAGCCTTTCGAGAACCACCCTTGGGGCGCTAAAAAAAGGGGAACCTGTAAATCTGGAGCGGGCGCTCAAACTCGGCGACCGGATGGGAGGGCATCTCGTAACGGGGCATATCGACGGCATTGGAACACTCGCAAAAAAGGAGCCTGCCGGGGAATCGATCCGGCTTGAAATAGAGGCGGAAAAGACGCTCCTCCGCTACGCTGTCGAAAAGGGGTCCGTCACCGTTAACGGCGTGAGCCTCACCATAAACGAGGTGGGCGAGCGATCCTTTTCTCTGAACATCATTCCCCATACACTGGAAGTGACCACCCTCGGCGCAATTAAAAGGGGTGATAAGATCAATCTGGAAATGGACATTATCGGCAAATATGTGGAGCGGCTCATGGGGGGGACTCAAGGGATAAAAGGAGTTGACATGACCCTTCTGAAAGAGTACGGTTTTGCTTAAATCAACAAA
Organism: uncultured bacterium; assembly: GCA_965372635.1. Taxonomy (GTDB): domain Bacteria; phylum Desulfobacterota; class JADFVX01; order JADFVX01; family JADFVX01; genus CBDVDA01. The sequence continues at coordinate 8,972 of CBDVDA010000087.1, forward strand.
CAGCAAGGAGAAACGATGCCCGCAATAAGCAGGATAGAAGAAGCGCTGGAAGACCTCCGCCAGGGGAAGATGCTCATACTGATGGACGAGGCGGATAGAGAGAACGAAGGGGATCTCGTAGTGGCCGCCGAAAAGGCGACGCCCGAGACCATTAATTTCATGGCGAAATATGGCCGGGGACTCATCTGCCTGGCACTAACGGAGAAGAAGGCAAATGAACTCGACCTCCCGCTTATGGTAAGCGATAACAGTTCCAACTTCAATACCGCCTTCACCGTTTCTATCGAAGCGAAACGAGGCGTAACGACAGGTATCTCCGCCGCAGACCGGGCGACCACCGTCCTTGCGGCCATTGCCGACGACGCCCGACCGGATGACCTCACCCGTCCTGGGCATATCTTCCCTTTGAGGGCGAGAGAAGGGGGTGTTCTCGTCCGGGCCGGGCAGACAGAAGGGTCTGTCGATCTTTCGAGGCTGGCGGGGCTTAAATCAGCGGGGGTCATCTGCGAGATTATGAACGACGACGGGACGATGGCAAGATTGCCCGATCTGGAGCGTTTTTCCGAAGAACATGGGATAAAGATCGTCACCACGGCGGACGTCATTAAATACCGAATGGTGAAAGAGAGCCTCGTCTTCCGGGCGGCAGAGACAGTCATCCCCACCCACTTCGGCGGCGAGTTCACCGCCATCGCCTACGAAAACCAGGTGGACATTCATGAACATCTTGCCCTCGTCAAAGGAGAGATCGACCCCGAAGAACCGGTTCTGGTGCGGGTCCATTCGGAATGCCTGACGGGCGACGTTTTCGGGTCACTCCGATGCGACTGCGGCCCCCAGCTCCAGACAGCCATGAAGATGATTCAGGCAGAGGGGAAAGGAGTCATCGTCTATATGCACCAGGAAGGACGCGGCATCGGACTGGCAAATAAGCTGAAAGCCTACGCCCTTCAGGACGGAGGAAAGGATACGGTAGAGGCGAACGAGGCGCTCGGATTTGAGTCGGACCTCAGGGATTACGGCCTCGGCGCACAGATCCTCGTCGATGTAGGGGTAAAGAAAATCAGGCTTATGACGAACAACCCGAAAAAGATCGTCGGCCTCGAAGGGTACGGCCTCGAAATCGTGGAGCAGGTCCCCATACAGATGAAGCCGACGAAGAACAATCTGAAATACCTGGAAACGAAGAAAAAAAAGATGGGCCACCTGCTCAACCTTTAGTGCCGGGTATCAATAAGGAGGGATAAAATGACAAAAACGATTGAAGGAAAACTGGACGCAAAGGGGCTGACCTTTGCCATCGTACTTAGCAGGTTCAACAGCTTTATCGGCGAAAAACTGCTCGACGGCGCACTCGATGCAATCAAGCGCCACGGGGGAGATGAAAAATCGCTCACCGTGGTCAGGGTTCCGGGGGCTTTCGAGATACCGCTTGCGGCGAAACGACTGGCAGGCAAAAAAGGGGTGGACGCCGTCATCTGTCTCGGCGCCGTCATCCGTGGGGACACGCCCCACTTCGATTATGTAGCTGCCGAGGTTTCCAAGGGGATAGCCACCGTTACGTTAGAGACGGAAACCCCCGTCACCTTCGGCGTCGTCACCACGGACAACCTGGAACAGGCGATCGAACGAGCGGGCTCCAAGGGGGGCAACAAAGGGTTCGACGCCGCCATGAGCGCCATCGAGATGGCCAATCTCATTAAAGACATCTGACATAACGAATGGGCATACGACGGCGGGGACGGGAAATCTCCCTTCAGATTCTATACAAGATCGACACAACCGCCATGCCACCGGAAGAAGCGCTAAGCGTTTTTAAGAAGAATTTCAACGTCAAGCAGGAAGCGTGGGACTTCGGCGAGGAATTGGCAAGAGGCGTTTGTAGTCATCTCCCGGAGATCGACAGTCTCATAGAAGGGGAGTCGGAGCACTGGAAGCTGAGCAGGATGCCGCTTACCGACAGGAATATCTTAAGAATGGCCGTGTATGAATTGCTGCACAGGAAAGACATCCCCGCAAAGGTGACCATCAACGAGGCGATTGAACTGGGAAAACGGTACGGTACGGACGACTCAGGCTCCTTCATAAACGGAATTTTGGATAAAATATATAAAGAGAAGATTTCAGGTAAAAAGTAAGCCTGGCCACTGGTGGAACCTGTTATCCCAAAAACATCAATCAGACACTGATCAACACAGATAACATATGATTTTTACGGAAAAATCTTCATAAAATCGTCAGCCAGAAGGGTTAAATCTTCTTTTGATTAATGGCTATGAGAAATCATAATAAATCAGTGAATATCCGTGTCCAATTGCTTTTTTTAGGCTTATGAAATCAAGACTATCATCAAAAGAGATCGACAAACTGGAGGCCGAAGCCATCGTCCTTCCCTTCTTCTCCGATGAAAAGCCCCTGAAAGGGGCGAATGGGCTCATCGACTGGCGAATGAACGGTAGCGTCTCCAGGCTCTTGATGGAAGGGAAAATCTCGGGGAAAAGAGGGGAGTCTATCCTCATTCTCCCGAGGAAGCGGATCAAGGGGGAGAAAATCCTCATGGTCGGCCTTGGAGACTCGAATGACTTCAACGGCAATTTGCTCGAAGGAACCTCGGCAGAGATTTTAAGGCAGGTAGTCAAAATAGGGGTGGAAAATTTTGCCATCGCCATCCCGCCCAGAGAAAAGGGTTCAATCACCACGGCCGTGGCAGCCACATCGATTATCCAGGGGATGATCGACGCCGCCAAAGAGAACAACATCGATGGCGACAAGATTTTCGTCACCCTCGCCGTCGATAAAGCGAGTATGAATGAGGCGAAACAGGCAACCGATAAACTTCAAAAAGAGCTAAATAACAAGGGCTAGCCGGGCTAGCTCATTTCTAAACTGTTTGTTTCTTCCTTCCTGTAATGCTCAATAAAGTTCTCATTTGAAAAACAGTAGATTTCTACCGCTAATCAATAGTAAAGTTTAATTGGCTTCATCACTCACAATTTGCTTATATTGTGTTTCGATGTTTAACTTTATCGAACCTTATCAACTAATAAGGCATCTTATTAAGGTATAATATAGTTAACAATAGATGGAATTGATTAAATGGTAAAGAAGAGGTAGAAAGAATATGATCTGGGGCTCTATCATAATAATGACAATTATAGATTTGTGCATTATTGGCATGAGTACTTTTGCATTATGGGCATTTATAAACAATAGAAAAACTTTAAGCAATTTAAATCTTATTCATGGGTTTTTTATAACTCTCTGTGGTCTTATTTTAATATCAGCATTTTATCTTGTAGATCTTGCAACAATGTTTTTGTTGCCTACATTCATGCCCATGAATGAGGCAATGGCTATCATGAAAGACCTCCACCTTAATTACCAATGGGTTGTAACACTAGTTGGGGTCGGATTGATTGTGGCAGGGATAACATACATGATAAGAAGATTATTTCCTGAAATAGAAATGCTATTGACTAATGTTCAAGAGTCACAAAAGAGCTTAGAAAAAGAGGTCATAGAGCACAAGCAGTCAGAAGTTGAGTTGAAAGAAGCTAAAATTATTGCTGATAAGGCTAACGAAGCCAAAAGCGAATTTCTGGCAAATATGAGTCATGAAATCAGAACGCCGATGCAGGCCATTATAGGAACGGCAGACGTCCTACATGATACGGAACTCACTGCTGAACAACTGGAATCTGTTAAGCTTATGCAGAAGGCAAGCAACAACCTCCTTGAAATCATTAACAATATACTTGATATTTCCAGAATAGAGGCAGGTCATGTAGAGGTCGAAAATACGGATTTTGATCTTTCTATAATCCTTGAGATAACCACTAAAATTTGTTCTTATCAAGCTGGGGAGAAGGGCATTGACCTGACATACAATATTGAAAAGGGAACACCGGAATACCTTATAGGTGACAAAGTCTATTTGCAGCAGATACTTATTAATATTGTCGGTAACGCAATAAAATTTACTGAAGAAGGTGCAGTAAAAATAGCAGTAAAGGGTGATCCTGGATCTGATACGGATAACAAAGAATCCTGCACCTTAATCTTTTCAGTCAACGATACTGGTATTGGCATACCGCCAGACAAGCTGGAAACCATATTTGAGCGATTCAGTCAGGCCGACACAAGCAGCACAAGGATTTATGGTGGAACAGGCCTTGGTGTTACCATTTCAAGGGGGCTTGTGGAAAAGATGGGTGGCCGCATATGGGCTGAAAGTGAGGTCGGCAAAGGCAGCACCTTTTACTTTACAGTGAGTCTGGGATTTCAGAAGACAAAGAAGGCCTCGATCCCTGACGCTATCCAAGCAACCGAAATGCCTGTAGATGCTCGTTCACTCTCTATTCTCCTCGTGGATGATTCGGAAGACAATTGCATGTTAATTCAGACCTTACTTAAAAAGACAGCCTACGAGATTGACATTGCCGAAAATGGAAAGGTAGCTCTCGAAAAGTTTACAGCAGGTGATTATCATCTAGTTCTGATGGATATGGAGATGCCGGTAATGGATGGTTACACAGCCACCAAAGAAATAAGAAAGTGGGAAAAGGAGGAGAAAAAAGAGGCTACACCGATTCTTGCCCTCACCGCCCATGCTTTTGAAGAACATCATCAAAAAAGTATTGATGCCGGTTGTACGGATCATATAAGTAAACCGATAAAGAAGAAAAAGCTTCTAGAGATAATTTGTGAATACTCTAAGGATTCAACAGAAATTAAATAAACAACTTAAGGTAATATTATCTCTTTCTCTCCGTAATCGTTAACTTTTTCTGTTCCAAATTTTGAGGACTTGTAGGTGAAGTCAACACTTCCTTCCTGAAAGTGTGGTTTTAGAATCTCGCCAGACATAGATCATTTCAAATAGAAATTTGCATTCTATTTTCAAATACGCTTTAAATAAGTTAATATACCTATAGGGTTTGGCGTTAGGCCAAAGTTTAGATCTAACTATTTAGCTATATGAAAGGATTTATTACAAATGAGTGAATTTCTAAGAGATACATTTATTAAAAATGTTAGCTTAAATAAAGATCGGCTGAGAAAAATTAATGATGTTTTTGTTGAGTTGGCTGATATGAACAACAAAGGTTTGACTGATAGTGGTGACGACACTAAAAAGTTTTTACTTCTTAAGTATGTAATTCGTTTTGATAATAAAGGATTTATGCTTTACAGTCTTGATAAAGTTTTAAAATACTTGCAGGGATCAAGAAAAACAGACCGAATAATATTTATGCTTGATTCTCCTGAAAGCCATCTTTCAAACGCACAATTTGGAAAGAAAGCTGAACTAAGATTTGATGCTAATGATATAAACAATTGCTATCTTTCTGTACAAGACGACGACAGTAACTGGGTTGATGCTGCATTTTGTAAAATTGACGAAGAACTAAACAAATATAAAAATAAACACTTTTAAATAAGGAATGCATGTACACCATTTCTCGTGCAGATTTTTGGTGTTTTAGCTGGTTGTTCTCTCAGTTTGTGGGCTGCACTAAGAATTTCACCACTTTTATCAATACAGTACGCTTTCATAGTCAGTTTTATATTAGCATTTCTTATTTTTTCTAACGTATGGACATATCTTAATCAGCAAATTTTAAATTTACTAAATTATTTCTTCCCAAACGTTACCTTTAAAGATAGTGAAGGATTACATTGGCTGGCAAAATCATTATTAAGTGCAATATTTGTTGCAATTTCTTTGTTTACAATCAATAAAATTTTTATTTATATTGGACTCCTTCTGAAAGAAGTACTGAAATGATTTTTTTATAACAACTCACTACTGTCCGGTTAACTTTTAATTGAAACCATCTAACATTGTATATTTAAA
>CBDVDA010000088.1:0-14638 GCA_965372635.1 uncultured bacterium
CGTCAAATAAAAGATTTTACCTTTTATTCCCTGAATAACTCTATTTGCCTATAAAAGCAGGCGGGTTTTCTCCCCCTTTAAGCTGAATTTTTATAAAGCACTGGCGCTCGTTTTTTCAAAAATGCTATTCTTTTTATTCGGCAGAACAATATTAATCAGGGCGGTAATTTTTGGGAAATTTAATTTTATTCCGTTTTTTCGGTGAACTGAACGACTTTCTCGACGTGACTGAGAGAAACGGGAAGATTGAATACGCCATCGACGGGAACCCCTCTGTCAAGGATGCCATGGAAGCAATCGGCATTCCCCACCCCGAAGTGGGGCTCATCGTTGTTAACGGGAACCCGGTGGATTTTACCCATCAGGGTAAAGACGGAGAATTTGTAGAGGTTTACCCGCTGTACGGCGCGCCTTCTCACTTGGCGAGCCGGGTCGTCCCTTTCCGTCCCGAAGAAGAACCCCGCTTTGTCCTCGATGTCCACTTGGGCCGTCTTGCCCGTTTTCTTCGCGTTGCAGGTTTTGACGTCCTCTATGAAAATGAGGATATGGGCGACAAAAAAATAGCGGAAATTTCCGCCGCCGAGGAGAGGATTTTGCTGACGAGAGACGTGGGGCTCCTGAAACGCTCAGTCGTGCGCTTCGGCCATTGGCTGAGAAACAGAGACTCCCGTGAACAGTTCAAAGAAGTGGTTAACTATTACGGACTAAAGAAACTTTTTGACCCCTTCAGCCGCTGCGTTAGTTGTAACGGCTCTGTCGGGCTGATCCCGAAAAAGAGAGTCGAACATCGGCTGCCGGAGGGGATTCGGCGCGACAAAAAGGAAATTTTCGAATGTGAGAACTGCAAACAACTCTACTGGAAGGGAACACACTACAGGCGTGTTAAGGCATTTCTAGATGCTATCTGAAAGCTGGAATCTTCTCCCCAAGTTGACGGAAGACACTAAGAAAATCCCCCTTAATCCCCCTTTTATAAAGGGGGAGATCCAAGTAATGATGGAGATTAAGGATTAAGTTAGCTCAAGCTGTCGATCCGTCTTCCGTGAAAGGGGGAATAGTACCTTACATCGCCCGGCGCGTGGGAAACAACACCTGAGAGAATGATTATGCAGATAATAATAGGCTGCGCCCACTCTTCCGTCACTAGGAGCAGCGTCAACAGGACGATTTTCAGCATAATTGCAAGCCCCCTCACCTGGATGAGCCAGACGCCGTTTGACCAGAGTTCAACGGCAATCATGACGATTCCTGTTGAAACGAGGAGAGTCATGGAGGATGTCCAAAAGGGGAGGGTGGAAGAAAAGAAGAGATTGCCGCCTATTCCTGCCATTCCGATGAGGTGAACTGTACGGAGTGCAATCTTGACCCAGCGCTGGCCCGGAAACAGTCTCTTTGTTGGGGGGAAGAAAAGGCTCATACCTGCCCCATAATCCACGTTTTTAAGCAGAAAATCAAGCGGGAATACGTGCAGGCCCACATGAGACAAACTTTCGTGCGCCTAATAACTCCTGTCCAGGCTCCGGTGCTGGATTGCCTCGGAGATATGTTCGGGCATAATTTGTTCCGAGTCGCCGAGGTCGGCAATGGTTCTCGCCACCTTTAAGATGCGGGTGTAGGAGCGGGCGGAGAAACCGAGTTTGTCGATGGCGGTTTTGAGAAGTTTTCCTCCTTCCTCGGTAGGCTTACAAAAGTTCCTTACATCTCGTGACGACATCTGGGCGTTGCAATAAACCCCTTTCTTTTTGTTGAAACGCTCCCGTTGAACCTTGCGGGCGCTGCAGACCCTGTCCCTAATCGAGACGGAGGGTTCACCGTCTCTTTCGGAGGAGAGTTCGCCATACTTTACGGCAGGCACCTCCACCTGGATGTCGATCCTGTCCATGAGCGGCCCTGAAACCTTGTTTTTGTAACGCTGAATGTGGAGGGGGGTGCAGGAACAGTCGTGAATGGGGTCGCCGAGAAAGCCGCAGGCGCAGGGGTTCATCGCCGCGATGAGCATGAAATCGGAGGGGTAGGTGATGGAGGTGACCGCTCGTGAGATGGTCACCTTTCCGTCTTCCAGTGGCTGGCGCATCACTTCGAGGACGTTTTTCTTGAATTCCGGGAGTTCGTCGAGGAAGAGGACGCCGTTGTGGGCCATGGAGACCTCGCCCGGTTTCGGTATCTGCCCGCCGCCGATAAGCCCCGCATCTGAGATGGTGTGGTGGGGCGAGCGGAAAGGACGGACGGCGATGAGCGACGTCTCGTTGGATAGAAAGCCCATGATGCTGTGGATTTTCGTTGTCTCGATCGCCTCTTCGAAGGCGAGCGGCGGCAGGATGGTCGGCATCCGTTTGGAGAGCATCGTCTTTCCCGATCCCGGCGGCCCGACCATGAGAATATTATGCCCCCCGGCAGCGCCCACCTCGATGGCCCGCTTGGCATTTTCCTGCCCCCGCACGTCGGAAAAATCGATAGGGCTCACGGAGCATTGATCGAAAAGCCCCTCGATGTCGCTTTCGGCAGGTTCTATTTCCACTTCGCCGTTTAAAAACTGCACCACGCCGGATAAGGTCTTTACGCCGAGGATATCGATCCCCGCTACGATGGCCGCCTCGCGCGAGTTTTCAACGGGGAGGATTACTCCCTTAAACCCCTTCCTTTTCGCCTCGATGGCGATGGGGAGCGCTCCCTTGATCGGTTTTACCTGTCCGTCGAGGGAGAGTTCACCCATGACGAGGTAATCGTTTATGCGGTCTTTTTTTACAATATGGAGGGCCGAGAGGATGGCGACGGAGATGGGAAGGTCGAAGGCGGCACCCTCTTTTTTTATATCGGCAGGGGCGAGGTTGACGGTGATTTTTCGCGCCGGGAATTCATAGCCCGAGTTTTTTATCGCCGCCCGGACACGGTCCCGGCTCTCCTTGACGGCCCCCTCGGGCAGCCCAACCGTGGCAAAGGCGGGGAGGCCGAGGGCAATGTCCGCCTCCACCTCCACCACATAGGCGTCCACGCCTAAAACGGCGCTGCTCAAAACCTTTGAAATCATTTTTTTCTCCTTCTCCTGAAACAACGCTGAAAGTTAGACCGTTTAATAAGGAAACACATTTTACCATATTGAAAGTGAATTTACGCGACAGATATTGCTCTTTTTGCGACACATATTGCTCTTTTGTCGTTTTTCGTTGGCATTGACGTGAATGAGTATTAAAATCAGCTATTGAAAGATGGATGAAAGGCGGCGGCCTTTTCAGGTGCGGAATCAATCTTTATGCTTATGCACTTTACTCCGAAAGTGGGGTGACATTAATAAAATTCTCCCTGCCCCCCCCTTTGCCAAAGGGGGGAAACATTGAAGTCCCACTTTAATAAAGGGGGATTTAGAGGGATTTTTGATTTCTTCGGAGTTAAGTGACGAAGCATATCAATCTTTTTGATGGGAGGAAAATTTGCCTGACAAACCGGAACCAAGAAACATAGCAGTCTTTATAGCATCACCGGGAGACCTTGCCGTCGAGCGGCGAGCGTTCCGCGACGCCATCGAACAGCTTAATGCAGGTTTTGCAGACGGTGCGAATGTTAGTTTCGAAGCGCTCGGTTGGGAAGACACGCTCGCCTCTACCGGACGACGGAGCCAGAGCGTTATTAATAAGGACATTGACCTGTGCGATGTATTCATCCTCACAATGCACCGGCGCTGGGGGCAGGCGGCACCTGATGCCGGGCCATACTCGTCCTATACGGAGGAGGAGTTTCACCGGGCGCTGGAGCGATGGCAGGAAGAGAAAAAACCGGAGATATTTGTTTTTTTAAGCGTGTCGATGCCGCATCGGAGGCTGATGCCGGACCGCAGCTTCAAAGAGTGCTCGATTTTCGCAGGCACCTTGAAGATACAAGAGAGGTGCTTTATCGAACTTATGACAATGAGAAATCTTTTCTCGACGAAGTGGACAGGCATCTGCGCGCCTATGTGAAAGGCGAACTGAGCCCTGTCGATTCGTCCCGCGATGCGGTTGTCTTCCCCCTTAAGGCGCTTGAAGAAGTTAAAAAAGCGAGGGAAGAAGCGGCGCTTCATGCGAAACGTGCTACCGAGGCCAACGAAAAAGCGGAAGCGGCCATTGCAAAAGCGGAGGAGTTGGCCCTCGAAGCGGCAGAAGAGGCGGCGGTCGCTGCGCTCGATGGTCGGTTGGAGTATGCCCGGCAAAAATTTGCAAAGGTGGTTGAGGGAACCACAAACATCCGTATTCTTTTCCTTGCCTACGAATTTTATTATCGCACGGGCGACCTCGATGCCGCAGAGGAGATGTTGCAACGATGGCTTGCCGCCAGCGGCCCTGAAGCAGAAACCTCTGATACCGCAGCGGCTTATGGTAATCTCGGGATAGTGTGCAAGGCGCGGGACGACTTTGACGGGGCCGAAGAGATGTTCAGGAAGTCGTTAGCAATAGAAGAGGCGCTTGACCGGAAAGAGGGTATGGCAAATCAATACGGCAACCTCGGGATAGTGTATCTGAGGCGGGACGACCTCGACAACGCCGAAGAGATGTTCAGGAAATCGTTAGCAATAGAAGAGGCGCTTGACCGTAAGGAGGGTATGGCGAGTGATTACGGCAACCTCGGGCTTCTGTATCAGGCACGTGGTGACCGCGAAAGGGCTGAAGAGATGCACAGGAAGTCGTTGGCAATCGAAGAGGCGCTTGGCCGGAAGGAGGGAATGGCGAGTGAATATTGTAACCTCGGGCTAGTGTTTGAGTCGTGCGGCGACCTCGACGGTGCCGAAGAGATGTGGAAGAAGGCGCTTAAACTTTTTGAGCACATCGGTTCGCCAACCGTTGAAAAGGGAAGAGGCTGGCTGGCAGACCTCAAAAAATGACAAGTAGGGGCGCCCCTCGTGGGTGCCCTTCTTTTTCTTCCCCCCTTTTCGGGCGGACACAAGAGCCGCCCCTACGGAAAGGCAAAACCCCTGGATTCCCAGTCAAGCTGAGAATGACAAAATCAGGTAATGCCTTTTGTTCCGCCCCGCAGTTTATCCTTTAAAATCAATCCCCCCTTCAGTATAATTAAACCCCCTGCTTAAAGCGGGCAAAAACAGATTTTAGATGCCGAGGGTTACAATGAAAGGAAGATTTTTACTGCCGCTTGTTTTTATCCTTTTCTCTTTTTCCGCCTGCACGGAAAAACAGGAAGAGGTTGAACTGGAAAAGGTGAAGGAAGAAAAGGCGACGGAAGCAGAGGCCACGCCCCCGCAAATAGGGCCGCATACGGGCGTTGAGATCAAAAAGTGGGTGGGCGATCTGGAAAAGACGGCCGATCCCGGCCTGCTCATGAAGCTCGACCCCTTTACGAAGAAATTCACCGCAGGCGAACTGATCGCCGGTATAGCCACGAGACCGGTTAAGTCTCACTGGAACAACTTGACGGAAGAGCAGCAGCTAAAAACCCTCGCCATCATGAATACCAATTTCTCCAAGATCAGGATTGAAGCCGGTCTTATCGAGATTGTAAAACCTGAAGGTGAGAACATTCTCAATTCCACTCTTTATCTCGAAGATGAGACAGGAAATCTCGTTGCCGTGAGCGACGCCACGCAGGGGAACCACATCCTGATGAAAACCGGGAACCAGCCGGGGTGAATAGGGGAAAAGAACCGGCTGCCGCTGAAGACTTTGTTCCCACGAGTGAAAAGAGGCGGAGCCGGGCGCTTCTTCTCTCCTATTTTACGGTAGGCTACAACGTTCTCGAGGGAATCGCCTCGCTTTTTGCAGGCGCCCGCGCAGAGAGCATCGCTCTTACCGGTTTCGGGCTCGACAGTTTTATCGAATCGCTCTCGGGCGGCGTCATGATCTGGCGTTTCAGCGCCCATCCCGGTCTCACGGAAGATGAAGAGGAGAGGCGGGAGGAGAAGGCTGTAAAACTAGTCGGTTATACTTTTTTTATCCTCGGCAGTTACATTCTTTTCGAGTCTCTCAAATCACTCACCCTGGCGGAGGCGGCCAAGCCGAGCCTGTTCGGCATCGCCATTGCCGTCGCCTCCCTCATCGTCATGCCGGTTCTCTACTATTTCAAATCATCGACGGGGAAATCGATAGGCAGCAGAAGCCTGATGGCCGACTCGAAGCAAACCCTCGCCTGCACTTTTCTCTCCCTTGCGCTCCTTGTGGGGTTGCTTTTAAACAGCCTATTCGGATTCTGGCAGGCCGACCCGGTGGTCGGCTTTATTATCGTTGTTTTCCTCTTCCGCGAGGGGAGGGAGGCGCTGAAGGAGAAAAAACTTTGCAGTTGTTAAAAAGGCCCCCACGGATATGAAAAAAAATGAAACCGAAGGCTTCTCTCTCTGGTTTATGCCGACAGGCGACCTTTACGAAGAACTGAAAGAGCTCATCGACCGCCTCGCAGAAGAACACGGCGCGCCTCCCTTTTTACCCCACCTTACTCTCCTCGGAACGGTCACGGGGCCGGAAAAGGAAATCATTGAAAAAACCTCCCTTCTCGCATCGGAGTTAACCCCCTTCGACATAACACTGAAAGGAGTTGGTACGGAGGAGGCATTCTTCCGGTGCCTCTTTCTTAAGGCGGCCAAAGACCGAGTCCTTATGGAGACTAATGAAAAAGCGAGGGCCCTGTTTCACAAAGAAGAGGCGAGCGCCTTTATGCCTCATCTCAGCCTCATGTACGGTGACTTTACGCCTGCCCGGAAGGCAGCGGTCATTGCCGATGCACATTTAAGCGATTTTGCCGCCTCTTTCCGGGTCGAAAGCCTTCACCTCTTTTCCACGCCTGGCCCATCCGAAAGGTGGAGACATACAAAAGAATTCCCATTTCTCTAAGCCTCGCCATGACAAGGCAATAAATCCTCTTTTCCTCAAAATTATTGTTTCTATTTTGAAACGCTCCTGTAGTACCCAATCAAAAACCCTCTGATATCGCCTTTTTGTGCGCCCATGGTTTTTTGGACGAATGTTTCTTCCTGAAACGTTTTGTTGAAAAAGAAAGCGCCATTCATTATAATAGAAGGGGTGAAAATCCCTGTTTTTTAACCTGTCAAAGGAGCGGTCTCCATGGAAAAGGATGAAGAACTCGTCAGCCTGAACGCTGACGCCATTTTAAACGGCATTGCAGACGGACTCATCGTTGTCGGTGTAAACAAGAAGATCCTCTTTATGAACGTGGCGGCGAAAGAACTGCTCGGCAAGGCGGGCAGCACGATGGTCATGTGTGACGATTGCAGAGCAGAGTGCAGGCCCGAAGTGCGTGAGTCGCCCCGTTACCTCGGCTGTCTCATTATGAATACAATCAAAACGGGAGACCATATCTACAACTACGAGGTGGTCATCCGATGCGACGACAAGAAAATGACTCTCAACATAAGCACGGCTGTTGTGAGGGATAAAGAGGGTAAGACCATCGCGGGGCGCATAATGCTTAGAGACGTGACCCAGATCAAGGCGCTCGAAAGCGAGTTGAAAGGGAAGTACTCCTTTAAGAATATCATCGGTAAAAATTACAAGATGCACGAAGTCTATGAACTGCTTCACGAGGTGGCGCCCACCCGCTCGACCGTCCTTATCGAGGGGGAATCGGGCACGGGAAAGGAGTTGATCGCCAACGCCATCCACCACAATTCGCCGAGGAGCGAAAAGGCCTTTATCAAACTGAACTGCGCCGCCCTTGCGGAAGGGGTGCTGGAAAGCGAACTCTTTGGCCATGTGAAGGGGGCCTTCACCGGCGCCATTGCGGACAAGCCGGGCCGCTTCGAACTGGCCGACGGCGGGACGCTTTTCCTCGACGAAATCAGCGAAATTTCCCTCCAGACTCAAGTCAAGCTTCTGAGGGTGCTACAGGAGGGAGAATTTGAGCGCGTTGGCGGCACCCGGCCTGTCAAGGTGGATATACGGCTCGTGGCCGCCACCAACAAAGACCTGAAGGCGGCCGTCGAAGAGGGAAGTTTCCGCGAGGATCTCTACTACCGGCTGAAAGTTGTTCCTCTCGGACTCCCCCCTTTAAGAGAGCGAAAGGACGACATCCCTCATCTGGTACGGCATTTTATCGAGAAATTCAACAAAGAGATGGCCATGGAGGTGACCAATCTCTCCCCCCGGGCGATGGAACTCCTCATGGAGTACAATTATCCGGGGAATATCCGGGAACTGGAGCATATCCTCGAACACGCCTTCGTCCGTTGCAGAGAGAAGACGATCCACCCCGAGCACCTGCCGAAGGATCTCCAGTCCATTGATATTATCGACAGTGCATTGGAGAGTGAAACGCCGCTGAAAGAACTGGAACGGGAGACCATTATCCGGGCGCTGAACGAAGCGAGCTGGAAGCTTACAGCCTGCGCCAAACGTCTAAAAATCAGCAGGACCACGCTCTGGCGGCGGATGAAAGAGTTGAAGATCGAAAAAAAGTAATCTTTTCTTATTATTTCTCCTTCAATTAAATGATATAGTTGTCCACCATGATCGAAGCATTGCCCATAATAGGGATCGTTCTTCTCCTTATCGTCCTGATTTTGCAGATTCTTCTGTTGATGCGGAAGCCCGGCAATGACCCGGCCCGGTTGGAAGCGCCGCTCACCGCCCTGGAAAAGGGGCAGGAGCGACTCGAACGGACCATAAGCGACGAGGCAAAACGGGGGCGCGAGGAGACGTCGAATGCGCTTAAGAATTTCGGTGATTCTCTTTCAACACGGCTCACTGATATCTCCACCATGCAAAAAAACCAACTCGATACCTTTTCCACCCAGCTTTCGAGGCTGACGGGCAGCAACGAGGAGCGGCTCGAAAAGATGAGGGGCACAATCGAAGAAAAGCTCCAACTTTTGCAGGAAGACAACAGCAAAAAGCTCGAGCAGATGCGGGCCACTGTTGATGAAAAACTCCACGCCACGCTGGAAAAGAGGCTTGGCGAATCTTTCCAATTGGTGAGTGAGCGCCTCGAACTGGTTCACAAGGGGCTGGGGGAGATGCAGTCCCTCGCCTCCAGCGTGGGCGACCTGAAAAAGGTGCTCACCAACGTGAAGACACGCGGAACCTGGGGCGAAGTTCAGCTCGGCACGCTTTTAGAGCAGCTTCTGACGAAAGAGCAGTTTGCAACGAATGTAGCGACAAAAAAGGGGAGCAACGAGCGGGTCGAGTTCGCCATTCGCTTGCCGGGGCGGGACGAGGCGGTCGGCGAGGTCTTTCTTCCCATCGATGCCAAATTCCCGCAGGAGGATTACCAGCGGCTCATCGAGGCAGAAGAGAAAGGCGACAAGCCGCTCGCCGATGAGATGGCTAAACAGATCGAGGTGCGCATAAGGAAAGAGGCGAAGAGCATCATGGAAAAATACCTCGATCCGCCGGGCACAACCGATTTCGGAATCATGTTCCTTCCCATCGAAGGGCTCTATGCCGAGGTCTTAAGGCGACCCGGTCTCTGCGACCGGCTCCAGCGAGAGTATCGCATCATCGTGACGGGACCGACCACGCTTGCCGCCTTGCTGAACAGCTTGCAAATGGGGTTCAGGACGATTGCCATCGAAAAACGTTCCAGTGAGGTCTGGACGCTTCTAGGCGCCGTCAAGACCGAGTTCGGCAAGTTCGGCGATATCCTCGACAAAACACAGAAGAAGCTGAACGAAGCGAGCAACACCATCGAGGATGCGGCGAGGAAATCGAGAACCATCGAACGAAAGCTCAAAAACGTACAGGAACTCCCTGCCGGTAAAAAAACAGAGATTACAGAAGACTAAAGGAGATAAAATGATCGGTAAAATAAAGGATTTTTTCAACAATCGCCTCTCGGCGGAAAAGGATGCGACGGACGAAGTCAATGAAAAGAGGATACAGGTTGCCGCCAGTGCCCTTTTGATCGAGATGGCCTCCATCGACGACGAATTCAGCGAGGAGGAGGGCGAACGAATTCTCTCACTCCTGAAAAAGGAATTCGCCCTCACCGATGAAACGGCTGGGGAACTGATCGACCTTGCGAAGACGGAACTTAAGGGGAGCGTCGATCTCTGGCAGTTTACGAGCCTCATCAATGCAGAGTATACCCCCGAAGAGAAGATCCGCCTCATGGAACTGGTCTGGAAGGTGGTCTACGCCGACGGGAAACTGGACAAGCACGAAGACTACCTGGTCAGGAAACTGACCAAACTCCTGAATCTCAGGCAAAGCGAAACGATTGAGGCAAAACTCGCCGCACTCGGCAGAAAGAAATAATTTTAATCCCTGGCAGGCGCAATTCCCCCTAGCCGGCTACGATACAAAATAACTTGCTCCGGTTCATACCCCTGTCAGCTTGCGTCTAGGTGGTTGACTCCAACCGGAATCCGCCGATTGGCGGCCATCACGATTTTTTTTGCCCGGTTCCCTCTTCGCGGAACCGGGCAATTCTTTTTTAACGCCTCTCCCGGCGTGTCCTGCTTTCACTGAAAATGTCTCTTTCTTCTTCTCTTTGGGAAAATAATTCATGCACAAAGAATGTGAAAAGAGCAATATATGGCGCGCAAAAATGTTTAGTTCGTGATATTAATTCACCATTCGTTAATTGGCCGGGAACAAAACTCTTGTATATTGTATACATTAATCGTACTCTATAAAGAGGATATGCATATCCGCAATTCATCTTTGGAGACTCTAATCAGCTATTGAATTGAACCATTAAGCAAGCGATTTATCCAATCAAGTCCATCACCTTTCACGCTTTCAATATTGAGGTAGTTTGATGGAAAACCGGCAAAAGCTGGCGGCGCTTTTTCTTTTCTTCTTTTCCGGGTTCTCGGCGCTCATTTACGAGATCATCTGGGCCCGAATGCTCACCTTCGTTTTCGGCACCTCCATCGAAGCGATCAGCGCCGTCATTACCGCCTTCATGTTCGGGCTCGCTCTCGGCAGCTATTTTGCGGGCAGGCATGCCGATTTCATACGAAGGCATCTCACCGCCTACGCAATTACCGAGTTTTTTATCGGTCTCTCGGGTCTTGCTCTCTACTTTTTAATCACAAACATCCCCGTTTTTATCAAATTTTTTCACCCCCACGAAGCAGGAAGCGAGGGGCTTCTCTTTACACTGACTATCTACCTGCTGAATTTTATCATCATTGCCATCCCCACCACGCTCATGGGCGCCACTCTCCCGCTTATTTGCAAGCATTACATTCGGAGCAACAAATCGATAGGCCTCGGCATCGGCATGCTTTACG
Source organism: uncultured bacterium (assembly GCA_965372635.1). Lineage (GTDB taxonomy): Bacteria > Desulfobacterota > JADFVX01 > JADFVX01 > JADFVX01 > CBDVDA01. The sequence goes on from CBDVDA010000088.1 coordinate 11,168, forward strand.
GGATAAATACCTTCGGCGCCGTTATGGGTACTCTTTTCTGCGGTTTTATTCTCATCCCTTACCTCGGTATCTGGAAGACGAACCTCTTTGCCGTACTGATCAATTTTCTCCTCGGCATCAGTGCATACTCCCTCGCTCGGCTAGACCGGCGGCGAAAAGTGATCAGCATTAAAGAGGTGACGCAGAAAACGATGCGGCATATAACACCTGCACTCAGTGCCGACAGGGCGCTCGTTCTTGCCGCCTTCCTGCTTTCCGGCTTTGCCGCCATGGCCTACGAGGTAACATGGACGAAACTGCTCATCATGATCATCGGGAATTCCGTTTATGCTTTTTCCTCCATCCTTGTCGTCTTCCTCCTCGGCCTTGCGCTCGGCAGCCTTCTTATTGCCCGCTACGTAGACCGCATTAAAGACCTTTTTCTTTGCTTCGCTCTCCTCGAGATATTCATCTCCCTTTATATTGCCGTCTCTCTTCCTTTTGCAGACCGTCTTCCGCTCCTTTTTCAATATCTCTACAACCGGTGGTTTACCGACTTCTTCTCCATCGAACTGATTACCTTTTTCATCGTTGCAGTTATGATCTTCGTGCCTACGCTCCTCATGGGCGCTATTTTCCCTGTGGTCAACCGGATTATCTCATCGCGCTTCCTCTCCCTTGGAAGCGATATAGGCACCTCCTATTCGGTCAACACCATCGGCGGGATTTTCGGCGCCATCCTGGCCGGTTTTTATTTTATCCCGGCTCTCGGTGTAGAAAAAACGATGATAATGATAATCTCTTTTAACCTCTTTGCGGGTGCGGCCCTTTTCATCAAGGCGGAGAGCCTGCAACCGGCCTACAAGATGGGTTCCATTCTCGCAATGGGAGTCCTCTTCACTCTCTACACCAACCTCCTGCCGGAGTGGAACAAGAACTTCCTCAACTCCGGCGTTTACGTTTATGCGAGCCTTTATAAGCAAAATATCAAAGAAAGTGAGCTTGAGAATGTACTCGATGGCGCTTTTAAGCTCGTATACTACAAGGAGGGAAAGTTCGGGACCGTGGCCGTGCGGGATGGGAAATACCGGGCGCTCCAGGTAAACGGTAAAACGGAAGGGGGCACGGGGCCGGCCGACATGAGGACGCAGATCATGGTTGCCGCGCTTCCTCTGATGCACGGAAACCATGCCAAGAATGTGGCTATGATCGGTCTCGGCACCGGCGTTTCTCTCGGCGTGGCCGAACGTTTTCCCATCAAAAAAATAGACTGCATCGAGATTTCACCGGACGTGATCGAGGCGAGCCATTTTTTCGATAAGGTTAACCACCGTGCATTGAATAGCCCCAAGCTGAATATGATACTTGCAGACGGCAGGAATTTCTTTACCTACACAGAAAAGAAATACGACGTCATCATAAGTGAGCCATCGAACCCCTGGATCACCGGCGTATCAAACCTTTTTACACTCGACTTTTTCAAGATAGCACGAGAGCGGTTGAATAAGAACGGCATTATGGCTCAGTGGGTGCAGCTTTACAGTCTCGACACCCGAGAACTGAAGGTGCTCATGCACACATTCCAGAAGGCGTTCCCTCATGTGAGCGTCTGGATGTTTTCTCCGAGTGATATGATTATGCTCGGATCGGTCGATAATAACCTGAGCGATTTCAGCGGCATGGAGCAGGCCTTTGCCATCCCCGACATCTATCGGGACTTCTGGTCCATCGGCATCAGGGAGCCGAGAGACATACTAAAAGGCTACCTCTTCGGTACCCAAAAGACGCATATGTTCAGCGATGGCGCTGCCCTGAATACGGACGACCTCCCGCTCATCGAATTCCAGGCGCCTAAATCTCTTTACAACCCCTCCCCCGAGAAAAACGTATCCGCTCTGAAACGCTGCTGCTGAAATTACCGGCAGGCGGCGATGCACCGCCCTGTGCATTCCAGTTGTATGGTGGTGTGGTCGATGGTAAACCGGTCTTTCAGTAATTTACTTATCTCTTCCAGTATGGACGCCGTTTCGCTCACGTAAAGGTTGATTACTTCCACATGGGCGCTCATGGCGCGTCTCCCCGATGTGATCGTCCAGATGTGGATATCGTGTATATCTTTGACGCCCTCGATGGTGAGAACGGCCGCCTTCAGCGCCTCCATATCGACATCGCGGGGCGCTGATTCGAGGAGGACATCGACAGACTCCCTGATGAGTTTGACGGACCAGAGAACGATGGGGATACAAAGCAGGATACTGAGAAGCGGGTCGATCAATACCCACCCCTTGAAGTAGATCACTACCGCGCCGATGATGACCCCTACGGAGGAGAGGGTATCGCCCAGCAGGTGAAGGAAGGCCGAGCGTACATTGATGTCGTCCTTGCTGGCGTCTTTCAGGATAAGGGCCGTTACGATGTTGACGATGAGGCCGAGCAGGGCGATCCAGAACATCTGGACGCTGTTTACCTCGGGTGGCGTTAGGAAACGCTCCCACGCTTCGTAGACGATCCAGAGAGTGAGCAGAAAGAGGGTGATGCCGTTAATGAACGCCGCCATAATCTCGGCGCGGTAAAAGCCGAAGGTCATCCGGTCTGTTGCTTCCCGCGAGGCGAACCGGATGGCGAGCAGGCTGATGCCGAGGGCGACGATATGGGTGAACATATGCCCGGCATCGGAGAGGAGGGCCAGCGAGTTGGAGATAAGGCCGCCCGCCACTTCCGCCACAAACATGACCGCCGTCACGCCGATGGCGAGGACGAGCCTACGTTTCTCCACCGATCGGTAATCGTGGTTGTGGTTGTGATGGGTGTGATCGTGATTATGCATAAAAAATCACCTTCCTTACAAACACTTTCAGCTAGGATAATACCAGAGTTGGCCTGCCCCTGCCCCTGTTTTATTTTTTAGATGGTTGCCGCTCTATTTCGTTTTGACTTTTTAAATCATTTTGATAAGCTTCAAGCAAATGGTTGAAAATAAGAGAGGAAAGATGACGGCAGGCAGTGGGGTGAACCCTCTCGGGAAGGCGCTCTTTTTTTTGATGGCCGCTTTTCTTCTCCTTATCGCGCCCTCACTTAAGCTGCTCGAAAGTTACCGTTTTTCTCAAGATGCAATCATCGTCGATGCAGAGATTATCCAATATGACCCCGAGGTGCAAGGAATGGCGGGGGGTCTCTTCATGGCTGCCTATCACGCCGGGGAAATGGTTCCGCTCCTCTATCTTTTGAAACTGGCGGCGGTTGTTTCGCTGCTGTTTAGTGGACGGCAGTTTTTTCTTTGGGGCAAGGTGTCAAAGAAAAAGGGAGAGGGGTAAATGGCTTGTCAGTGCATGAGCAGGGCGAGGAGAAAGACCAGCTTCTCGGCGGTAATCCCGGATTTTTTCTGGTAAATGCGGTGACTCCCCGTTTGCCGCATAAAAACAAAGCCCTCCTTTTCGAGGGCTTTGCAGAGTTTTTTGCCGCTGATCTGGGGCAGTTTAGCCATTGATGACG
>CBDVDA010000089.1:0-14573 GCA_965372635.1 uncultured bacterium
GGATCTTCCCCGATCGCGAGACGGGACGGATCTTCCCCGATCGCGAGACGGGACGGATCTTCCCCGATCGCGAGACGGGACGATAAGCAACAGGGCCCCATAAAAAAGGGGCCTCAAAAAGAAACTAAAACTAAACGAAAAATAAATCAGGAGGAAAAAATGAAAACATTCAAAGTGATAACGCTGGCCGTGCTGGCAGCCATGCTCTTTCCGGCATCGGCTATGGCATATTCGGCCATTGCAAGCACGACGATCAGCAACACGGCTAACATAGACTGGGACGGCAACGGCGTTCCCGTAAATTCCAACACGGCCGTCATCAATGTCGATGAACTGATCGATGTGACGGAAACCTGGGACGATGGTTCAAATATCACCGGCGTACTGAGCGCTACGAACCAAGTCCTCGAGTTCACTGTTACCAATACGGGGAACGGCCGGGAGACATTCAACCTGAGTACCTCCTTCACCAATAACGGTCCCGGCGCCTTTACCCTGGCAGCCGCCGAGGTCTGGATAGACAGCGACGGAGATGGCGTCTTCAACAGCGGATCAGATACGAATCAGTGGAATACAGGCGTTCTCGGGAACACCAGTTCCATCAACGTCTTCATCGTAAGTACCTTCGGTGCGGCAGGGACAGATGGGGATACCATCAATGCCTTCCTCGAGGTAGCCACAGCCACGACAGGTTTCGGCGGATATGTGGCCGGGAATGTATCTGCCGATGCGGGTGACGGCGGTGTCGGCTTCGATGCCGTTCTCGGAACGACGACAGGTCAGGTTTTAACCGTTTCCGGTATATACGAGTTGGCTGCTGCAACACTCGCCATATTCAAAACCTACTCCGCCTTCCACGCCACCCTTGGCGATGACCTGGCGATTCCCGGAGCGACGGTCAGGTATCACCTGAATGTGACCGGATCAGGAGGAGGATACGCCACTACGGTCACCTTGAGGGATGCAATCCCAACATTCACCCATTATTCATCGAACAGCATCACTGTTCAGGGTGTTACGCAAACAGATGGTGGTGGTGATGACTATGGGGATTACAACGTCAGCAACGCAGGTGAAGTTACCGTCATCTTCGGGAACTTCAGCGCCGTCTGGACGAGAGACGTCTACTTCAATGTAGTCATCGACTAAACGAGGTGCAATCATGCATATAACCTTAATTAATGGCATTGCCTCTCTCCCCCGTTGGGGGAGAGGCGGCAGCGCCGCTTTTCTCTTTAAGAAACCCTTCTTTATGGTGCAAGCCGTTGTTCTTTGCCTGCTCCTGTCGGCAGGACTGGTCCTGGCAGATGGTAAAGGGAAACTCACTCTCAAAATAACGACGGAAAAAGAAATCGTCGTAGAGGATGAGAAGGGGAAAAAGAAGCTCAAACGGGTCGATCTTACCAAAGTGAATGCCATTCCGGGAGATGAGGTCATTCTCACCCTTTCCTATAAAAACGTAGGAAAAGAGAAGACCGATGGCGTGGTAATCAATTATCCGATCCCTGAAGAAATGCGCTACAAGGGATTCAGCGCCGAGGGGAAGGGAACGAAAATCACCTTTTCCATCGACAAGGGGAAGACCTACGACCGGCCCGAAAAGCTGACCGTTATCGACATGGAGGGGAAAGTGGTCCCGGCCATGCCGAAAGACTATACCCATATCCGATGGACCTTTGGACAGGCGGTTGCGCCGGGTAAAAAGGGAAAGGTCGGCTTCAGGACCTTTATCAAATGATGAAAGGGAGAGTCTAGAAAAGTTTTTATATGAAACAGCTTTTCGACATAACAGGATGGATTTTGCGTTCAACCTTTGCCGCATGCGGCAAACGTAGCGCACTGGTTCGCCTTTATTCCGCCCTTTCATCGCTTTTTTCTATGAGTCAAGGGAGACAGACCGGTGCATCAACACTGCCGGTCCGTCTCTCTCAGCCTGTGAGGAGAAATTTATCAATACCTCACGGGCTGAGAGAGGTGCTCATCTCCCTCTTGTTGACCGTGATAGCGACTGCGCCTGTCAACGCCGCCACACCGCCGGGGTCGGTAATCAACAATACGGCCTCCATGAATTTCTTAGTCAACGCCGCCGGGCCCTATACGGTAACGTCCAACACGGTGACTCTTACAACAACAGTTTCCAGCACGCCCTCCACCATAGAATTCCTCAAGTATGCGCCTGCACTCGGGACAGCCGAACTGGTCGATGTGAGCAGTGCGTCTTATTATGCGGGAGGGAGCAGCGGTGGCGGCGGCGCCCTCACGTCGATGGCGGCGCCGGCCCCTTTCGGCACATCCACGAGCATCAACCTTGCCGCCCCCGTACCGCTCACCCCGGCAACCCTTTACCACACAGGACAAAACGTCTTCATCCGCGTTACAGATCTGGACCAGAATCAAGACGGCGCGGCAAGGGAGACGCTAACGGTTACCGTCCGTGTACAGGGAACAGCCGAAACTGAAGAAATAGAACTGACGGAAACAGGCCTCAACACGGGTGTTTTCGTTGCCTACATGAAGACAACCACGGCGGCCCTTGCCACCTTCAACGGCGAACTCACCGTCTTCGCTGATGCCGTTATCGAAGCGACCTATACGGACAGCAACGACAATACGGACGTAACGGCCGCTACCGCCCTCGTCGATCCCTACGGGGTGATCTTCAACAGTAAAACAGGCGGCCCCGTGGACGGCGCCACGGTGACTCTCATCGACGACAATACGGGACTCCCGGCCACCGTTTTTGGCGATGACGGGGTCAGCACCTTCCCCGCCGCCGTCATCTCCGGTGGAACAACAACGGACAGCGCAGGAAAGAAGAAGAGTTATACCTTCCCGCCTGGCTACTACCGCTTCCCCTTCGTAGCACCGGGGAACTACCGTCTCCAGGTGACGCCTCCTGCCGGCTTTAGAGCTCCTTCGCAGGTTCCTACCGCCGTCCTGCAAACGCTTCCCGGAGCACCCTTCGCCATCGTCAATCCCGGCTCCCGGGGGGAGGCTTTCGTTGTCAACCCCGGCCCGGCCTTGCATATCGACTACCCCCTCGACCCCGTCCTGACCGGCCTCTATATCAGGAAGACGGCGGCAAAGAGTGTCGTCGCAATAGGCGATTTCCTGCGTTATAAAATCGAGGTCGAAAATACAACGGCGGCACCTGTAACGAACACTACCATCACCGACAAGATGCCACTCGGTTTTACCTACCAGAAAAGCTCAGCGAGACTAAAGGGCAAAAAGTTCGCTGATCCAACCATATCGGATGACGGTCGAACGCTTACATTTAACATAGGCACTCTCGGCGCATTGACTTCGACCGACCTCACTTATGTGGTTGAAGTAGCCGCCGGAGCCCGGAAAGGAGAGGCCGTCAATACCGCCTCGGCAACAGGCGACGGCGGCGTTACCTCCAACATTTCGAAGGCAACGGTCAAAATCAGGGAAGATCTCTTTAGAAGCAAGAACATCCTGATGGGGCGTGTCTTTGTGGGGGAATGCGGTGAAAAAGAGCAAATCGAAACCATGGGACTCGGCGGCATCCGCGTCTATATGGAAGACGGCACCTTCATTATTACCGACAAGGAAGGCCGTTTTCACTTCAAGGGGGTCGAGCCGGGCGTCCACGTGGTCCAACTCGACCTCGACACCATCCCCCCCGTGTATGAAATCACCCCCTGCGAGGAAAACAGCCGCTTTGCAGGCCGGGCCTATTCCCAGTTTGTCGATCTCCAGGGCGGAACGCTCTGGCGGACCGATTTCCATCTCGGCCTGAAACCGAAGATGAAAGGGGAAGTAACCATCGAGTTGAAAAGTTCGCTGCCGAATAAGCCGGTGATGAAGGTGGGTGTTTTGAGAGAGGAAGCGCCTGCTGAAAATGGTGAACCGAAAGAGATGCAACCTCTTCCGCCAAAAGAAGAAAAGTCCGCCAAGGATATTATCGATTACATTATCCCCATCGAAATAGGGACGGTGCCATTGAAAAATATGCGCCTCACCGTCATTCTTCCGGAAGGGGTCACCTATCTCCCCGGAAGCAGTTCGAAGGGTGAAGAGAAAATTGATGATCCCGCCGTCCTCGGGAATTCGTTGAACTATCGCATTGGTGACGGAGAAGATGGATGGCAAAACGATATCCGCCTGAAGGCTGAAATACCGAAAAAAGGCAAGGCGGGTGAAATCATTACGAGAGCGCTCCTCACTTTCAACACACCCAATGCCACAAACATGCGGACTCCGCTTCTGGAAAATAGTCTCATCAGGGAGTACGAGAAGAAGGTCGTCAAAAGGCCGGACATCACCCTTCGACCCCACTTCGATTCCCTCGGCGCTACACTGACCGATGAAGACAAGAAGGAGCTGGACGATGTGGTGAACAGCCTGAAACATCTGAAAATAAAGCATATCTTCTTTACCGGCCATACGGACAACAAGAGGATCGCACCGAGAAGCCGGCACATCTTTGCCGACAACTTCGCCCTCTCCCATGCGCGCGCAAAGAGCGTGGCCGATTATGTCAGTGGACATTTGGAACTGCCGCCCGAGAAGATCACCATCGAAGGAGAAGGCCCCTATGAACCGATTGCTCTCAACTTCACCAAGGAGAGCCGTGCCTTAAACCGCCGCGTCGAACTGCACATCGTTGCCGACGAAGTTATAGAGTGGTTCCATGTGCGGGAAGAAAAGACATCGAGCGGGCTAAAAAACGTCGAAACAAAGGGTAACCGTCCGGGCGAAGAAACACCCAAACCGAAAGAAGAAAAGACGGAAGCGCTCAGTGAGTACGACAAGGCGTTGAAAGATGTCAGTCCCGGAACAGAAATGATCTGGCCGAAGGAAGACTACGTTCCACCCAACTATTACCTGCGAGTCATCGTCAAGCATGAAATCGGGGAAACGGTAAAACTCTTTCACGAAGGAGAAGCTCTTCACCCCATCGCTTTCGAAGGGGTCGTGCGCAACAAGGAGGCGAATATCGCAAAAAGCATCTGGCGGGGTCTCCTCTTAAACGAGGGAGACAACCTGGTTGAAGCGGTCATCTTCGATTCCGGGGGGAATGAAACAAAGGTCATTCCCAGGAACGTTCATTACAGCGGGAAGCCGGTCTCTGCCGAGTTGGTAGAAGAAAAGTCGGTCCTGGTGGCGGATGGTAAAAATCCTCCCCTCGTTGCCGTCCGTCTCTTCGACGCAGACGGAAAACCGGTAAGAAAAGGTCTCGTCGGGAATTTCTCCGTCGACCCGCCCCATCTGCCAAACACGACACTAGAGAAACTAAAGGAAGACCCAATAAGCGGTCTTAAGAAGAACGACGCGCGGTACCGGGTAGGCGAAGAGGGGATCGCCCTGATAAAACTCGCGCCCACAACTAAAACGGGTGAATTTGTGGTGCGGATGAGACTTGCCGAGGGAGAAAAGCAGGTAAGAGGATGGATCGAACCCGAAGCGAGAGACTGGATCCTCGTCGGTCTTGCCGAAGGAACGGTCGGGTACAACACGGCTAACGGAAACATGGAAAGCCTCGGTAACAGCGGCAGAGAAGACAACCTTTACGAAGACGAAAGAATCGCCTTCTACGCCAAGGGGAGAATTAAGGGAAAATGGCTCATGACCATGGCCTACGATAATAAAAAAATGAGCGCCTCGGAAAGAGAAAAACTGCACCAGACCATCGATCCTAACAGCTACTACACCCTTTATGGCGATGGCTCGGAGCAGCAGCACGACGCAGCGAGCGTAAGGAAACTCTACCTTAAGATCGAGCGGGGTAAATTCTATGCCCTCTTCGGCGATTTCTCCACAGGAATGTCGCTAACGGAGCTTTCCCGATACAACCGCAATATGAACGGCTTCAAATCGGAGATGAAGGGGAAACGGTTTGACTATAACGTTTATGTTGCAGAAACGTCCAATGCCTTCGTCAAAGACGAACTCCTCGGCGACGGCACCTCGGGCCTTTACCATCTTTCAAGGAACAATGTGGTCATCAATTCCGAATCGGTGGAGATCGAGGTGCGGGACCGGTTCAGCAGCGACGTCGTTCTCAGTTCCCGAAAGCTGGCGAGGCATCTCGACTACACCATCGATTACGATGAATCGACGATCTACTTCAGAGAGCCGATTTACAGCAGAGACGAGGACTTCAACCCCGTCTACATCGTTATCGATTACGAAACGAACAACTCTTCCGATATGGAGTTAAACTACGGTGGACGGGGAGCCGTCAAACTCATGGATGACAAGGTCCAAATAGGGGCCTCCCATATCCATGAGGGGACGCTCGGTGCAGAAAGCGACCTCTTCGGTATGGATGCGAAGGTGAAACTGACCGACAAAACAAAGCTGAGGATCGAAGCGGCAACAACCGATTCCGAAAAGGCCGGGGTCACCAGCGAAGGGAACGCCTACATTGCGGAGGTGAGCCACATGACGAAAAACCTGAAAGGGAAGGTTTATCTTCGAGAGATGGAAAACGGCTTCGGTCTCGGACAGCAACGGGGGAGTGAAACGGGGATGCGGAAAATCGGTGCTGACGGGCAGTTGAAAACAACGGAAAAATCGATATTAACAGGAAACTTCTACCGCCAGACCAACCTCTCTACCGACGCATTCCGGGATCTCGCCGAGATTAAATCTATCTATCGCGAAAGGAAATACTCCCTCTCGGCAGGGCTCAGAAGCGCCGTCGATCATTTTACCGACGGAACGAGGAACGATTCGAGACAACTCACTCTCGGCGCCACGAGATCGGCCTTCAGCAGCCGCCTGCAACTGAGAGCGAAACATGAGCGGTCCCTTCTCGGGAACGATGAAAACGCCGATTTCCCGACGCGTACGGTCCTCGGTACAGACTACAAACTGACTCAAAGCCTTTCTCTCTATGCCGATCAGGAATACACAGAAGGCGCCAATGAGGATACTGAATCGACTCGCCTGGGTCTTAAGTTCAAGGCGAGTCCCTGGTCGGGCGGCGAAATCAATTCCAAGCTGGAACAGGAAACCACGGAAAACGGCGCTCGCGTTTTTTCCTCCATGGGACTGAAACAGACCTGGCAAATCAACAAAAAGTGGAGCGTTGACGGCGGACTTGACCGGGCGGACACACTGAAGCATCCCGGCAACAAGCAATTGAACCTGAACACGCCTGCGGCGGCAGGTTCCAACGATGACTTTACCGCCCTCTCCCTCGGCCTCGCCTTTAAAGAAAAGAAATGGTCCTGGGCTGCCCGTGCCGAAAGCAGGATTGCCGATTCCCACGACAAATGGAGTTTCTTTACCGGCGTAAATGGCGAACTCCGTGAGGGACTCGGGATGGCGGTCGGTATGAAAGGATTCAGGACGGACTATGCAAACGGCGACATGAAGCAAAAAGGCGATCTCCGATTCAGCGTCGCCTCCCGCCCCAAGCAGAGCAAGTGGATTCTCCTCGACAGGCTCGACCTCATCTACGATGAAGACCAAACAAGCGGATCAAAGCTCGACAGCCGGAAGATCGTCAACAACCTGAACGCCAACTATAAACTAACCCACAAAATGCAGATCGCTCTCCAGTACGGCGGCAAGTACGTGAAAGACAACATTGACGGTGACTCCTACCGAGGCTATACAGACCTCATGGGATTCGAAGGGAGATATGACATAACGAAGAAAGTCGATCTTGGCCTAAGAGGAAGTATGCTTCATTCCTGGAACAGCGATAAAATGGACTATGGGTCGGGAGTTTCGGCAGGCTATAACTTTGCGGAAAACATCTGGGTAAGTCTCGGGTATAACTTCGTCGGCTTCAGGGACAAGGATTTCTCGGCAGCGAATTATACAGCCCAGGGTCCCTACATCCGGTTCAGGTTGAAATTCGACCAGCAGTCGGCCCGCGATTTGGTCAGGTGGGCAGGTGTTCAGTAGACTATAAATCCCCACAGCAAACTGCGGAGAATTCAACCCAAGCGATTTAATCAAGGTAAGACAATGACCGACAGGAAGAAAAGTTTTGTTGAACCGACGAGAAAGAAATAAAAGTGTTATTCAAGGGAGGTCCTGACAGGATAAAAACTTCCAATAATAAGAGTCGCCTGCTTATTGGTTTAAAAAATCTCTGCTAAACTATATTAAAAGACCACCTGCTTGTTTTGGTTACTATATAAAAGTTAAGATCTTCTAGGGATAAATCACCACCAGTGGCCATTTGAGAAATTTAATGCAAGTGCTCGACTTTTACACTTAAAGCAATATCGGAATAGTTCAGTAAAAATAGACTACAACTGTTTGACATCTGCACTTTTATCTGCTTAACTTCTTTATAGACATATTAAGTTACATATTCCCAACTAATGCAGACCACAATAATTCTCTGATTACCTAAAAGGGGTATTGAACATTAAGGGGGACAAACTAATCGAAAAAGTTAGCGCCAACTCCGAAAAAGAGTCTCAACCTCGTTTGAGTGCCGGTCAGATGGTGCATCCGGAGACCAATAAAAATAAAATCAGCCGGAACGCCTCCGACGCATATGGTACAGGCCCGAAGAGTCTGCCTGTTTACCTGATTCCCCTCCTTTTGATGTTGGTTGTAATCGCAGCATGGCTTGTACTCGAAAGGATAGAAGACCGTGTACGAAAAAAGACAGCCTCTTCCCTTGAAGCGGAACTGAAGACACTGCACCACACGATTAAAGATATCTGGGCCGACGGCCATATTACGGATGCCAAAAGGTGGGCCTCGCTCCCGGTTATTACCGATAATACAAAGACCTTACTGACCGTATCGGGAGACCGCAACGCTCTCTTAACGTCTCCCGCACTTTCGGCAATCAGAAGGTACTACAGGGAGACCCCAAAACCGCACGGCTATCACGGAATCTTTATCATCTCCCCCGATCTCATAAATATAGCCTCAACCAGAGACGCCAATATGGGAGAGAGGAACCTCATAGCCATGCAGCGAAACGGTCTCCTGTCGAGAGTTTTTAATGGACAGACTATTATCGTTCCGCCTGTGAGGTCGGATGTGCCGCTGCCGGATGAAGACGGCAAGATGGTAGCCGATTATCCGACCATGTTCGTGGCGACACCGATCATCGATGAATACGGTGGCGTGATCGCCGCTTTCACGATACGCATCAACCCTTTTTATGCCTTTAATCACCTAGCCCTCAGCGGGAGGGTGGGAGAGACAGGAGACAGCTATCTCTTCGATGGTGAGGGAAGGCTCCTTACCGAGAGTCGCTTCAACGACCACCTGAGGGAAGTAGGTTTACTTGAACAAAATGAAACCAGCGCACTCTCGATTGTTCTCCGTGATCCCGGCGGGAACCTTCTTGAAGGTTTTCGCCCCACCCTTGAAAGAGAGGCAATGCCTCTAACGTTAATGGCCATAGACGCGCTTAAAGGCAATTCCGGGGCGAGTTCAAAGAGCTATCGCGATTACAGGGGCGTCCCGGTGCTCGGGGCCTGGCTCTGGGATGATGAGTTGAAAATGGGAGTTACCGTTGAAGCAGACGAATCCGAGGTGATGGACTATTATTACGAAATGAGACATATCATTGTGGGTATTATTTTCTTCACATTCGCGCTTTTCTTCATGCTCGTTCTCTTCCGCTCAAGGCGCGCCCTCGTAAGAGACATAACAGAACGCAAACAGGCCGAAGAGGAACTCAAGGCAGCCAAATTTGAGGCCGAAGAAGCGAACCATGCAAAGAGTGACTTCCTTGCCAGAATGAGCCACGAGATCAGAACCCCTATGAACGCCATAATCGGGCTGGGGAATCTGGCTCTTATGACGGATCTTTCACCCAAGCAGCGAGACTACCTGAAAAAGATCAACATTTCGTCACGCTCGCTGCTGGGCATCATAAACGATATACTCGACTTCTCAAAGATAGAAGCCGGGAAGCTCGGAGTAGAGGACATAAGCTTTGAACTCGAAGATGTTCTTAACAACCTTGCCACCATCGTAACGCTTAAGGCGGATGAAAAGGGGCTTGAGTTCGTATTTTCCGTCTCCGACGAAGTACCGCTTTTCCTTGTGGGAGACCCCCTTAGACTTGGTCAGGTCCTTATAAATTTAGTAAATAATGCGATCAAGTTCACTGAACAGGGCGAAATCCTGGTTTCCATCGACCTTGCAGAATCTGAAAACGGCAGGGTTCTTCTGAGCTTCATGATAAAGGATACGGGCATTGGGATGACTAAAGAACAGGTGGACGGGCTTTTTGAATCCTTTACCCAGGCAGATGACACAATTACCAGAAAATACGGCGGGACCGGCCTTGGCCTTGCCGTAAGCAAAAGGCTGGTGGAACTCATGGAGGGGGAAATTAAAGTTGAGAGCGAGTACGGAGAGGGTACTTCCTTTATTTTTACCGTCTTGTTAGGCGTTCAGAAAAAAGATGAGAGAGTCTTTCTGCCTCCCGTGGATTTGAGGGGAATGAAGGTCCTTGTTGTGGACGACTCTCAACTCTCGCAACGTATCCTGAAAGAAAAACTCAAGTCTTTTACTTTCGATGTAACTACCGTTGACTCCGGCAAAGAGGCCCTTAAAGTGCTTCACGAGGCCCACAAGGATTCCGAACCCTATGAACTTGTCATCCTTGATTGGAAGATGCCTGGCATGGATGGTATCGATCTGGCAAAAAGGATAAATTCCTCCCCCGATCTCAGCAGTACGCTTACCATCATAATGGTCTCGGACTATGGACGGGAAGAGATAATACAACAGGCTGAAAGCGTTGGAATCAAGGGCTTTCTTATAAAGCCCGTAAGCCCGTCGATCCTCTTCGACACCACCATAAGTGTCTTCGGAAAACAGGTCTCCTTGAGACCCCAAAGACTCTACAGTAAAACATTAGAACCCAAGAGGTTTGATCATATTGCCGGAGCGAGGGTCCTTCTGGTGGAGGATAACGAGTTCAACCAGCAGGTAGCCCGGGAATTGCTGGAGAAGGCAGGCGTTGCAGTCGAAATTGCCAATAACGGCGGAGAGGCTATTCAAATGGTGAAATCTTCCGATTATAACCTCGTTTTCATGGATATACAGATGCCCGAGATGGATGGATACGGAGCTACAAGGCTTATTCGAGAGGATGAGCTTTACAAGGAACTGCCTATAGTCGCCATGACGGCCCAAGCTATGAGCGGTGACCGTGAAAAATGTCTCGATGCAGGGATGGACGATTACATTGCTAAACCGATTGAGCCTAAAGAACTCTACTCTGTATTGTCAAAATGGATAGGAAAAGAGAGACATGGGATATCTTTCGCTCCAGAGCAGTCAAAGGATGCACCCGAAAGTAGCGATGATGAAACGCTTGAGGATGAATTGCAGGGACTGACAGGAATCGATGCAAAAATCGGACTAAGATACTTGGATGGAAATGTCAATCTCTATAAAAGACTTATAAGGAAATTCAGAAACGATTATACAGATTCAGTCGGTGATATCAAAAAAGCAATTGATTCGGGTGATGCAGAAAGAGCCGTGAGAATGCCTCATTCCATAAAGGGTGTTGCGGGAATTATAGGCGCAAAAGAACTCCAGAAGGCTGCAGCAAAGTTGGAGAGCAGCCTGAAAGAGGGTGATGAAAACGAATATGATGCTGATCTGGAAGCTTACTCAAAGCAACTTCGGCTGGTACTCGACTCCATTAAAGGGATAGAGGGTCCAGATGAAGAAACAGGCAAAGGAAAAGTTCACGGCTTCTCCACGGTAGAATCCCTACAGGAACTTCTAATGAAGCTGGACACTGCGCTCAAGACGTTCAAACCTAAGATATGTACTCCTCTTATCGAGGAGATTCAAAAAATATCCTGGCCCGACGATCTCGATAAAGATATCAGGGAGTTAGTAAGACTGGCGGGGAAATTTAAGTTTATTGAAGCGCAGGCTCTTATGGAAAAAACCTTAAAACGATTTGAAGAAGGAGGTATAAACGATGATTGATTTTTCTGATTGCGAGGTGCTGATAGTAGATGATAATGAGGCCATACTCCTTACATTGGTTGAATCCCTCGATGCTGATTATGACGTAAGTATCGCCACGGACGGCAAAAGCGCCCTGGAGATTGTCAGACTGAATTCTCCTGACCTGATACTGCTCGACATTATTATGCCTGGGATGGACGGTTATCAAGTATGCCGCCTCTTGAAAAAAGACCCTGCCACAAGAGAGATACCTGTAATTTTTATTACGGGACTAGATGAAGTAAAGGGCAAGACATTAGGTTTTGAGCTTGGAGCGGAAGACTATATAACAAAGCCATTCGAGATTTCTGAAGTAAAGGCAAGGATTAAGACCCATCTATCCCTCTCTCTGGCAAGAAAGGAACTGGCTGACCAAAATATAATCCTTGAAAAAAAGGTCAGAGAAAGGACGGAAGAGTTAAAGGTCGCCTATCTTGACACCATCTTCAGGCTTACCGTCGTTTCAGAATTCAAGGATGAAGAGACTAGCGCACACATTAAAAGGGTGGGGATATACTGTGCTCATATGGCCACAGAACTCGGCCTATCCGATAAGAAGGTAGAAACTATAACCTACGCAGCCCCGATGCATGATATAGGCAAGGTCGCGATCCCCTCGGAAATACTTTTAAAAACCAGCAAACTCAACACCGAGGAGTTTACACTCATGAAGACGCACACGACTCAGGGGGAAACGATACTTAGAGATTCAGGGTCAAATTTTATTAATTTAGCAGAAAGTATGGCAGCTACGCACCATGAAAGGTGGGACGGCTCGGGCTATCCCCGAGGCCTTAAAGGGGAAGATATCCTTCTTGAGGGAAGGATGATGATTATAGCTGATCAGTATGATGCGCTAAGGAGTTTGAGACCCTACAAAGCTTGCTTTAGCCATGAAAAGGCATTTAAGATTATTACCGAAGGAGATGGAAGAACCATGCCGGAGCACTTTGACCCCGCCATATTGGATGTCTTCAAGAAATCACACAAAAAATTCGAGGAGATATACGAAAAGCATCAAGATTGATCTGCATCTCTCTCCTAAGATGAAATTTCCAGGCAGGTAAAAGTTAGTAACAATGTCTCCACTTTCTCTTGGTAGTCCTCAACATTTAATATTTCCTTCCTCTAAACAAAAATCAACCACCCCGCAGCAAGCTGGCGGGGTATGAACCGGATAATTCAAGCTACGGGGAATTGCACCCGTCACGGATTAACCTTCCTCTTAAATTAGCATATTTCATGCAGTCATTAACATCCTTTCCTGCCCTAATTGCAAAAAACGACAAAAAACACCATATATCGCACAATTACTTTCTTTTTCATATATACTTTAATCAGGTGGATACAGCATATAAGTAATACCCGAAGGGCAACATGAATAAATCAGAACATACACTGCTGTTTGTTGACGATGACGAAGGGGTTTTGAATGCACTCAAAAGAGAATTTCGGGGGAAGGGTTACAATCTACTTTTTGCTGAGAACGGTAAGGAAGGTCTGGAGTTGTTAGGGGAAAATGTCATTTCACTTGTCATCGCAGATAATCTAATGCCTGGAATGAATGGCGTGGAATTCCTCTCAAGAGTAAAAGATATTTCACCTGATACTGTTAGGTTCATGCTTACTGGTTGCATAGATGTTAGATCAGCAACGGAAGCAATAAACAAGGGAGAAGTTTCAAGATACATAACAAAGCCTTGGAAGCCTGACGAGCTTCAAATGATTGTTAAGGGCGGCATAGAAAGATATGAGCTTATCTTTGAAAATAATAAACTCATTGAAATTGTAAAAGAACAAAATGCTAAACTTATTACACTCAACAGGAATCTCGAGGAAAGAGTTAAAGAAAGAACCATAGAACTTAATGAAACACTCGAACAACTTCGAGGTTCAAATGAAATGTTGAACATGTCATCAGAGGAGATAAAAAGTAGCTGCCTGGAAACCATACAGAGGTTAACAATAATTTCTGAATACAAGGATCAGGAAACCACGTGTCACATCAGAAGGATCAGCCATTATGCTTCTTTAGTGGCAGAAGAGTTGGGATGGACAGCACAAGATAAAGAGATGATTACCTATGCAAGCCCACTTCATGACATCGGTAAAGTCGGCATCCCGTCAGAAATATTACTAAAGACAGGACAACTTAGGGAAGAAGAATTCTCGTTGATGAAAACTCACTCAAATATCGGAGCAAAGATAATGAGTGGTTCGACTTCAAATTTCCTGCGAAAAGGAGAAGAGATTGCTTTATCACATCATGAAAGATGGGACGGAACAGGTTATCCTAATGGACTCAAAGGTGACAGAATACCTATTGAGGGGAGAATTGTGAATCTAATTGATCAATATGATGCATTAAGAAGTTCAAGACCCTATAAAGAAGGATTCAGTCATGAGAAAACCTTTAATATAATTACAGAAGGGGATGGAAGAACGATGCCTGAGCACTTCGACCCAAAAATTTTGGAAGTCTTCAAAGATAATCATTATAAATTTAAAGAGTTATATGAGAATAACAAGTGAGGAGCAATCCTTAAAACAATTGGACCATACTCATAGCAGCCTTTTAAATGACTCACTCTCTTTCCGTAATCTTATCTGAAAAGCACACACATTATTGC
>CBDVDA010000090.1:0-14444 GCA_965372635.1 uncultured bacterium
CACTCCTGATTTCCACCCAGCATAGAAGCAAGGCCACACAGCTGCTTCAAATCAAGCACAAGCCTGTTTGAATTGCAACAACCCTCACTACAGAAGCCAGCCTATAGCAACCTAAGCTATCACCATTAAAAGGCTTTCAGTTTTGGCACGACCTTTGCTTTGCTACTCACTCTTATATACAATCAAAGGAGAATTTACTATGCCAATAAAAAAGAAACTCCACCTTCTGGCGTTATCGACGCTTCTCATTTTTCCCGCCAATCTGTCGGCATCGGAATGCGGCCTCAGTTGCTGCATTGCGGGAGCAGCTGAAGGAATCGGGGCGGGAGGAAGCGGTCTCTATCTGAACGTGCAATATGAATATATGAAGATGGGGACTATTCTGGAGGGCACCTCCGAACGAAGTGTTAACGACGCACTCAAACGTTACAAGATAGTTCCGACGGAGATGGTCATGCAGAAACTCACCACCAACATAGCCTACGGAATAAATTCAAAAGTCTCTCTCCTTGCCAGCATCCCCTATGTGAGGAATGATATGGATATGATGATGAACATGATGGTGCCGCCCATGGTGATGGCTATGCCCATGTCAATGGATAAAACAGATGGCATCGGTGACATCACACTCATGGGTTTCTACAAGCTTTACACCGACAGAAACGTGGCGCCCACGGCAAGAGTAACAGCCGGACTCGGCATCAAGACCCCCACGGGAAAAGACGACGAGCGGAAATCGAACGGAGAGCTCGTTCATGTGATGATGCAGCCCGGAAGCGGTTCCTGGGACCCAATCGTCCTCATAAACGGCATGAAGGCCTTCGGCAAGACCTACCTCCTCGGAACGGTTACCTACCAGATAACGACGGAAAACGATCTCGGCTATGAAATCGGCGACAAGCTGAATATCGACGTCACCGTGAAACAACGCCTTTCGGACCTCTTCAATGCCACACTCGCCTTAAATTATGTAAATGCAAAGCAGGACAAAACAGATGGTTCCGGCAACTACCAAAACGCCATGAGCATGATCGATAACGTTCAAAATACGGGACTCACCTCCTACTTCATCACACCCGGCATAGAGTTCAAGCCGTCGGCAGGGTCGGCCTGGTCCTTAAACGCCAAGGCAAGATTCCCCGTAGAACAGGACGTAAAGGGCATCCAGCAGGTGACGGATGACTGGTACATCATAAACGCTGCTTACCGCTTTTGATGGGAATACCCCAAAAATGACTTAACAGAAAGTGGCTGAATCGACAATCAGCCCTTTTCTTTTTTTGACACGGCACAGAGCAGGCTGTTATTATTGCTGGATATGCAACAGCTAATTACCGCCGCCATAGGAATTGAATTATGAGCCCCAAGTTTCGCATAGCCATCCTGGCCGTCTTCATTCTATTAACCACCCTGCTCCATAACATGAGCAGCATGGAGGGACCTCTATTTCTCAACATTTACCAGCGCCTCTACTATATCCCCATCGTGCTTGCCGCCTACTGGTTCGGCCTCAGGGGGGCGATCATCACCTCACTCATATCCACCCTCTCCTACCCCCATCACGGCCACTACCACTGGCCTGACCAGCCCTTCTATACCATGAACCAGTATGCCGAGATGCTCATGTTCAACCTCATTGCCGTCGTCACAGGCATCCTCTCCGACCTGGAAACACGCCAGCGAAAGAAATATGAAGAGACCGCTTCCGAGCTGAAAGAGGCCTATCAACAGTTGCGGGACTCCTTCGAGCAGGTGAGGATGGCAGATCGCCTCTCCGCCCTCGGCGAACTCTCGGCCGGGATGGCCCACGAAATCCGAAACCCCCTCGGATCGATCAAAGGGGGAATCGACATCATTGAAGAAGGAATAGAAAAAGATAGCAAGAAATATGAATTTATCCAGATCATCAAAAAAGAGATCGCCCGGCTGGACGCTCTCATTTCCGAATTTCTCACCTATGCCCGCCCGAAACCGCCGCACAAAAGTGAAAACAGCATCAACGACGTGGTCCATTCCGTCGTCACACTTATACAAAAAGAAGCCCACCGGCAGAAAGTCAAGATCACCCTCGACCTTACCGAATTCCCCCACATCATGATGGACAGCGAACAGATCAAACAGGCCCTCCTCAACATACTGCTAAACGGCCTTCAAGCCATGCCGGGAGGCGGAAGCGTCACCATAAAAAGCGGAGTCGAGGAAGAAATGGTCATCCTTTCCGTGAGCGATACGGGGCCGGGGATTTCCGAAGAGGAGAAAAACAGGCTCTTCGACCCCTTCTATACTACAAAAGACAAGGGAACAGGACTCGGTCTCTCTATCGCCTTCCAGATCATTAAAGCACACGGCGGGACGCTTGAGGCAGGAAAAATAACGGAAGGAGGGGCAGAGTTCATTATAAAACTACCCATGAATGAGGTGAAAGATGAAGCCTAAGAAAATCCTCATCGTCGATGACGATGAGAGTTTGAGAAGGGTACTCGAATACAACATGACGGAAGAGGGTTACCAGGTCCTCTCTGCCGAAAATGGCAAAAAAGGGCTTGAAATCTTCCGGGATGAAGGGCCAGACCTCATCATCACCGACCTGCAAATGCCCGAACTTGGCGGCATCGACTTCATCCGCCGCATCCGCGCCCTCTCGCCGAACGCCATGGTTATGGTCATTACCGCCTTCGGAACCGTCGATACGGCGGTGGAGGCGATGAAGCTCGGCGCCTTCGACTACATCACAAAACCCTTCAACCGCGAAGAATTGAAGATGGTCGCCAAAAAAGCGCTCGAAATGGGCGACCTCATGCTCGAAAACCGCTATCTCAAAGAGATGGTGAAAGACAAGTACAGCTTCGAAAATATCATCGGCTCCTCCCCCGGCATGGAAGAGATCTACCGGCTTGCGTCCCAAGTAGCCAAATCAGACGCCACGGTACTACTCCTCGGTGAAAGCGGCACAGGCAAGGAACTTCTCGCCCGGGCGATTCACGTCAACTCCCCCCGAAAAGACCAGCCTTTCGTCACCATCAACTGCGGGGCCCTCCCGGAAAACCTGATCGAATCGGAACTCTTCGGGCACAAAAAAGGCGCTTTCACAGGGGCCATAAGCGACAGAGCGGGGAAATTCGAGATGGCCGACGGCGGGACGCTTCTCCTCGATGAAATCGGGGAGCTACAGTCGCACCTCCAGGTGAGGCTTTTAAGGGCGCTCCAGGACGGCTCTATCGACAAGGTAGGGAGTACCGCCCCCCTAACGGTAGACGTGCGAGTCATCGCCGCCACGAACAGGGACCTGGAAAAGGAGGTGAATGACGGAAATTTCAGGGAAGACCTCTACTACAGGCTCTGCGTCGTCCCAATCAATCTTCCCCCTTTGAGGGAACGGAAAGACGACATCCCTCTCCTGGCCGACTACTTTTTGACAAAATATTCTAAAAAAACGGGGTCGAGTAAACCGAAGATAGAAAAAGGGGCGCTAAAGGCGCTTATGGAGTATCACTGGCCCGGCAACGTGCGGGAACTTGAGAACCATGTTGAACGGATGGTGGTCATGACCCAAACGGGCCGGATCACCACAGACGACATCCCCGTCAGGATCGCTTCCTCACCGGCGGCAAGTGGCGACCTTCTCGGCGACCTTCCCGAATCGGGGATTAAACTGGACGAACTGGAAAAAACCCTCATCACGAAAGCACTCGAAAAGTGTAACAAAAATCAGAGCAAAACGGCACGCTACCTCGGCATTACCCGAAACACCCTCCTCTACCGAATGGAAAAGTACGGCATCGCCAAAGTCTAAAGGCAAGCCCCCCCATCTCCCACCATCTCCTGCGGCTTGTGCCCGGAGTAAAAACGCTAATAATCATTTGACTTAACGCTGAATTGCCACTAAAATTCCAAGTTGCCGATTTTTCTTCAAAACCAGGGAAAAGCAATCATCAGACAATGACCGACATCGATAATCTTAGAGTCAATAAATGGCGCTATGTCGTAGCGACCCTCCTCCCCCTGCTTCTGCTCATCGGCTCGCTCTCTTTTGGCGTCATTGCACTGAGAAAGGAGATAAATTTCACAAAAAAAGAGATCGCCGGGATAGGTGAAATCCGTCGGATCCACAAGACGATATTATCCCTTCAGAAGCTGCGCGGCCTCACCCATATGAAGAGGCATGGGGGAACGCCGTCTGAAGACCGGTTAAAAAACCTACAGCAGGAGATTAAAAAGGCCCTCACTGAATTTGCCTCCCATAAACAGAGAGTTCGATTCGCACCAATCCAGCCAATGAAAAAACTGCTTTCCGATATGGAAACAATCTCTTCCATAGAGGAGGGCGAATCGACGGATGAAACCCTTTTCAATAGATATACAGACCTTATATCCAACTTAATGCTCGTCAATCGGACGATTGCAAGCAATTCAAACCTTATCCTCGATCCCGAGGTTGACTCCTACCACGTCGCCGTAGTGATCGTCAACAGCCTCCCCATCATCATCGAATCAATCGGCAGGGTGCGAGGCATTGCTGCCGGGATTTACGCATTGATGCCGAGCGATGAAGAGTTCATGGTCTTGCGCAAGCACCTGAGCATCATGAAATATGAACTTGAAAACCTGGAAAAGACGGAACTCATTCTCGTTGAAAAATCTTCCGACCTCTGGGTGGAAATTGCGTCATACGACAACGAGCTCGATGCCTCTACCGAGGAATTCATTTCTGAAATCGAGAAATTTATCACTCATGTCGATACTGTCCTCAATGAACCCAACGAAAAGATGACCCCTGCCGAACTCTTTAAAATGGGGACTCTCGTTATTGAAAAAGGAGACATTTTACACAGAGAAGCGTCTACAAAACTTGCAGACCTTCTGACAAAAAGGCTTTCGGGGTTACAGAGCCGGTGGATTTTGACAGTAATAGGTCTTCTTACGACCCCTTTCCTGGTACTCTACTTTATTGCCAGCTTTTACCGGACAAACCGTAAAGCCTTTGGAGAAATACAGGAATTCAATAGAGAGCTAAGGAAACTCTCCCGCGCCGTAGAGCAGAGTCCGAGCACCGTGGTTATTACCGACCTCAATGGGGACATCGAATATGCCAACCCCACATTCACCAAAGTGACCGGGTATTCCTTCGAAGAGGTGAAGGGGCAAAACCCACGCATTCTAAAATCCGACCTTACACCGGAAGAAACGCACCGGCAGATATGGACGGCCGTCAAGGAAGGAAACACCTGGCAGGGGGAAATATGCAACCGCAAAAAGAACGGCGCCTATTTCTGGGAACTCGCCTCTATCTCCCCCATCTTTGACAGCAACGGCAAAACAACCAACTATGTCAAGGTAGCCGAATTGATTTCCGACAGGAAAAAGGCGGAAGAGGAATTGAAAAAATCGTCCTCTATGCTAAAAGCGGTGCTCGACACCATTCCGGCACGGGTATTCTGGAAGGACGAAAACCTTATCTATCTCGGATGCAACAGACTCTTCGCCAAAGATGCCGGATGCGACACACCGGAGGAGGTGGTTGGGAAAAGTGATTTCGACCTTCCTTGGGGGAAAGAAGCCGAACAGTACCGGGACGTGGACATTGAAGTGATCCAAAAAGGGCGGTCGAAACTTCAATACGAGCAGATGCAGGTCATGTCCGGCGGGATGAAAATCTGTCTCGAAAAAAACAAGGTTCCCCTCACGAACAGTGAAGGACAAACAACGGGCATCCTCGGCACCTACCAGGACATCAGCCAGCGGAAGGAAATGGAAGAGACGATACGCCTGAAAACCGAGCGTGCCCTTAGGTTCAAGGAAGTCCTGCTCGACCTTGCCAGGATGGAATTTAAGGACGTGAACTTCAACTTTCACCAGACAACGGAAAGAGGCGCGAAAGCGCTTGGGGCGGCGCGCCTCAGTATCTGGCTTTACGGAAAGGACAAATCGGCCATCCACTGCATAGACCTTTTCCTCGCCGAGAAAAAAGAGCACGAGCGGGGCCAGATTCTCCTCAAAACCGATTTCCCCAAATATTTCGATGCACTCTCCTCCAACGAACCGATCATCGCCAGCGACGCCCAAACAAACGAATATACGGCAGCATTCACTGAAACCTACCTCAAGCCGTTAGGCATCGCCTCCATGCTGGACGTCCCCATCTGGAGAAAGGGGGAGGCCATCGGCGTCCTCTGCTGCGAGCATACGGGCGAGAAGAGAAGCTGGAATGAAGACGAGGAGGACTTCCTCATGAACATCGCCCAGATCGTCACCCTCACCCTGGAAGCGGACGCATCGAAAAAAACGGGAAAGGAACTCGTTATTGCAAAGGAAGTGGCAGAAAGCGCCAACAAGGCGAAGTCGGAATTTCTCGCCAACATGAGCCATGAACTGAGAACGCCGCTAAACGCCATCCTCGGATTTTCGGAGATGATGAAGATGGGGCTTACAGGCGAGATGACAGAACAGCAACTCGAATATACGGGAGATATTTACGAAAGCGGCGAGCATCTCCTTTCCATCATAAACGACATACTCGATCTCAGCAAAATCGAAGCCGCCAACCTCGACTTCGATTTCAAGCAGATCGATGTAAAAGAACTGATAGACAGGAGCCTCCTCTTCGTGAAGGAACAGGCCCACACAAAAGGACTCAAACTTGACTCCAAAATAAACGGTGATGTAACCTCCTTTTACGCCGATGAACGGAGAATCAAACAGGTTCTTATCAACCTGCTCGGCAATGCCGTCAAGTTTACACCCGAGGGGGGGAGGATAACCGTATTGGCTGAAAAGATCGCCTCGCCCGAAGAGGACGAAGGTGAGTTGATCAAAATAACCGTTCAGGATACGGGCCACGGCATCAGCAAAGAAGATATGACGAAGCTCTTCCAGCCATTCCAGCAACTCGACGCCACCTACACAAAAAAACATCAGGGTACGGGCCTCGGCCTCGCCTTAAGTAAAAAAATCGTACTTCTCCACAGCGGGGAGATCTGGCTTGAAAGCGAATCGGAGAAAGGGAGCCGGTTCATATTCACCGTTCCTTGTGAGTCCCTTCGAGAGAGAGACGACAAAAGTGAACCGAAGATTTCCGATAATCATCTAATCCCGAAAAACGAAGGCTGACAAATTACCAAATTAAGTGGAGCAGAAGAAATGGAAGAGAGTTCAAAAGGGCGCAGCAAAAGGATATTGATCGTAGACGATGAGGAGAGAAACATAAAGCTCCTCACCCATCTCTGTCAAAACCTCGGCTATTCGGTTCTCACGGCAGGGAGCGGCAGTGAAGCGATTGAAAAGACAACTGCCGAAATGCCCGACTTGATCCTCATGGACGTAATGATGCCCGGCATGGACGGTTTCGAGGCGACGGAAAGGATAAAGGCGGTCGAAGGAACGAAGCAAATACCGATCATTATCGTAACGGCCCTCGACCAGAAGAAGGACAAACTGAAAGGGATATCGATCGGCGCCAACGATTTTCTGAGCAAACCGATCGATACGGAAGAACTCTCTCTTCGCATCAGGAACAATCTGGAGATCAAGGATTACCACGATCTCCTCATAGACCACAACGTCAAACTGGAAGAAGAAGTCTCGAAAAGAACGGAGGAGTTGAAAAAAGCCTACGAAGAGGTGGATCAGGCCTACAAAAAGGTCCAGTCCAGTTATATCGAAACCATCCAGCGGCTGAACATGGCGGCCGAATACAAGGACGAAGAAACGGGCGCCCACATCCGGAGGATAAGCCTTTATACAAAAGAACTGGCAGGCGCTCTCGGCATGGATTTCGATTTCATCGAAACCATCTACTACGCCTCGCCCATGCACGACATCGGCAAGGTGGGCATACCGGACATGATCCTTCTCAAAAATCAGGCCCTCTCCCCAGAGGAGTGGGCCGTCATGAAGACCCACACCACCATCGGTGCAAAGATCCTCGGCGAATCAAACTCCACCTTCCTGGAAATGGCCGAAGAGATCGCACTCACTCATCACGAAAGATGGAGCGGCAGCGGCTACCCGAGGGCGCTTAAGGGGGAAGAGATTCCGCTTCCGGGCCGCATCACCAACATTGCCGACCAGTATGATGCACTCAGAAGCAAACGCCCCTACAAGGAGGGATTTCCTCACCACGAGGTACTCCAGATCATCACCGAGGGGGATGGACGGACCTCTCCCGACGATTTTGACCCCAGCATATTAGAAGTCTTCAAGAAAATTGACAAGCGGTTCGAGGAAATCTACGACACGCAGGCGGACGAGTAACAGGTGGCAAAGATATTTAACCGCAGATTTGTACAGATATTAAATGTAGGGGTGAGGCCTGCCTCGCCCAAACAAATTTAGTAGCTGTTTGTGAGGGCACGGCAGGCCGTTCCCCTACAAAACAACACCAATCAATCGTAGGGGCAGACCCGCGTGTCTGCCCGAATTAAAACGTAAAAAAAGGGAGCACACATGGGTGCTCCCCTACGGAAACCAAGATTTAGCCACGGACTAAAATCTGACTAAAAACGGACAAAGAGCAAAGAAATTTCACCACAGAGATCCAGAGAGCACAGAGGCAGAACACAACCCATCATCCACAGATGACACAGATTTGCACAAATTAAAGACTTTTATCATTTCTCTGTGCCTCCGTGGCTCTGTGGTAAAAAAAGATTTCAATCCTGTCTATCCTGTTAATCCCTGTTAAATTACACTTTTCAAAATTATGAACGCCCTCTCCATCAAAAACTTAAAGAAAACCTACGGCAACAGTGTGACGGCGCTGAAAGGGGTCAGCTTCGATGTAAAAGCGGGGGATTTCTTCGCCCTTCTCGGTCCAAACGGGGCGGGCAAATCGACGGCAATAGGAATCATCACCTGCCTGGTGACCAAGACGAGTGGCTCGGTAGAGATATTCGATCACTCCATCGACGGCGAGAGTCATATCAGCAAAACCTTTGTGGGACTCGTCCCCCAGGAATTCAACTTCAGCGTTTTCGAGAAGGTAATCGACATCGTGGTCAACCAGGCGGGATATTACGGCATCCCGAGAAAGATTGCCTTAGAGAGGGCTGAGAAACAGCTCAAACGCCTCGATCTCTGGCATAAACGAAATTCCGTGTCGCGCGCCTTATCCGGCGGCATGAAGAGAAAGCTCATGATCACCCGCGCTCTCATCCACCAACCAAAACTCCTCATCCTGGACGAACCGACGGCGGGCGTCGATGTGGAAACACGGCGGGAGATGTGGGATTTCATGAAGGAACTCAATGCAAGCGGAACGACGATCATCCTCACCACCCACTACCTGGAAGAGGCGGAACGGCTCTGCAAGCATATCGCCATTATAGACGAGGGAAAAATCATCGAAAACAGTTCCACAAAAAAGCTGCTCATGAAACTCGAAAGCGAAACCTTTATCCTATTTGTTTCCAGACCTGAAGGTGAGATGAAACAAATAGAGGGCTACGAAGTAGCCGAGATGGACCGGTCGTCGCTCAAGGTGGAACTGGCAAGAGGCCAGGAGATGACTGATCTGGTGATCAAATTAAACGATCAGGGAATCAAGGTAATGAGTGTTAGGAATAAATCGAACAAGCTGGAGGAGCTCTTTCTCACGCTCGTCGGGAAAAGTACGAACGCCGGAGCCGGAACATGAGGGGAAAGGAAAAGCGCATCGCCCTCATGACCATCGTCAGGAAAGAGGTGGTCCGCTTTACGCGCATCTGGCCGCAAACCATCATCCCCTCAAGCATGATGATGATCCTCTATTTCGTTATTTTCGGGAAATTCATAGGCTCCCAGATTGACGACATAAAGGGAGTCACCTATATGCAGTTCATCGTTCCGGGACTCGTCATGATGGCGGTGATTACAAATTCCTACTCCAACGTCACCTCTTCCTTCTTCAGCACCAAGTTTCAAAAATCGGTGGAGGAACTGCTCGTCTCGCCCACCCCGCCCCATATCATCATCATGGGTTACGTCTTCGGAGGCGTCGCCCGTGGGGTCATCGTAGGCATGGTGGTCACCCTCACCTCCCTCATCTTCGAACCGCTCCAGATCCGCCACCTCTCCATCGTCATCCTCTACATCCTGCTCACAGCCATCCTCTTCTCCCTCGCCGGTTTCATGAACAGCATCTTCGCGAAGAAATTCGACGACATCACCATCATCCCCACCTTCATCCTAACGCCGCTCACCTATCTCGGCGGCGTCTTCTACTCCATCGACCTCCTCCCCCCCTTCTGGAAAGCGCTGTCGCAGCTGAACCCCATCCTATACATGATCAACGGCTTCCGCTTCGGCTTCCTCGGCATCTCCGACGTAAACGTCTTTCTCGGCCTTGCGATCTCGATTAGTTTTATTGTGATCTTATTTACTTCGAACCTTTTTCTTATCAGGAAAGGGATAGGGCTTAAGGAGTAAAGCTCCTCATCTGCAAGACGGGGCATCGGATTTTCTAATACGATCTCCTCCCCCTTGAGGGGGGAGGATTAAGGTGGGGGTGATATCTAGCCTGTAGGGTGGGCACGTCTTCTGTGCCCACGCTGATTTAATCTCGTGGTTCTTTGCAAGAAGAATATTTAGGGCCAAAGTGTTCCGCGTGGGCATAAAAAACTGCCCACCCTACCCGGCTTTACGTCATAAACTAAACCGTCTCAGTTCATCTTCAGTCGGTATAAAAGATGAATAGTCAGTCAACGATGAATTGCGAACTATTGCTGAGATGCCAGTTGTAGCAAGAAGTTCTTTTACTTCCATCAATCTGCTAGCAGATGCTAATGGGCTAATGACAACTTCCTTGATCAAATCCGCAACATTGATACAGCGCCTAATCCCTTCAGGTAATGTCGGGGGTGTATCATAGATTGGCCTATCATGTGGCTGGTTGTTCTGGTCAATGTGACGTCCCATGCCATCGTCAGTATCAGTCAGCCATATCATGGCTCGAACTTCCCGTTCTGGCCTGTACTCCTCACGTTTAGTAGTAATGAATCGAACAACATTCCAGCCTGTCAGATGCTTTGAACCGTATCTGATTAGTCCGACCATTACTTTATCAGACAACGGATCGAGTACTTGCTTGAGCAGGTCATATCGAGAAACAATTGCGACGCCATCCTTCCCATATTGTGCCCACATCTTCGCAGTTTCTTCGATGTGCAGATGCCAACAATTCACGTAAAATGATTGACGAAACTGGGCAATTGAACCGATGTGGTGATCGCGATCTCGTTTGTCATTGAGATCGTATCTACTTAGATTCAAAACACGTTCGTACTCAAGTGGAGGTAATCCCTCCTGTTCGTCAGGGTGTTTGTCGGAGCGACGTAAATAGAGCTCTCTGGTCTTAAGCAGGTCCTCCAGCTTCCAGAATTCGATATATCTCCAAATAGATGCCATTGAATCTGTAGGTTCTGGATCATCTACAAAAGTTGAGACAGGCATTAGATTAACAACACCTCCTTAAGCTGTGTCATATTCAACTATATCATTTCACATTTATAACAAATCAGCACCGTAGGGCGGATAAGCCTGCGCCATCCGCCGGATGAAATAATCACCCTCATTCTCCAACCTGCATATTTTCAATACTACAACTCGCCCAATTCTCGGGATAAATACCATTTCCAACAAATTTATGAAAAGACGAATGGGGCCAATCCCTAACATATTCTACAAAGCCATGCTTGACGGGATTGAAATGGAGATAATCCATATGTGCAGCATAATCCTTATCATCACGAATCACATGTTCCCAAAAACGCCTTTGCCAAACACCCCTTTCTTTTCTTTGAATTCTCACCGAGGACAGTCTTTCTGTTTTAGGCAACGCTTTGGAGAAACTTTTTTTAATCTCCCGCCAACGTCCTGAATAATCACTATCTTCCAGAGGCAGCGTCCATATGCAATGCATATGATCAGGCAATACAACCCAGCTATCAATGTGAAAAGGTTTTCGATTTTTTACCTCTCGAACCGATTTCCGAAGCAACTCAATATGGTCCGTAAGAAGTGATTTTTTTCTTTCAAGCAAATTAACAGTAAAAAAGTAGCTGGCCCCGTTGATTCTTTGTCGTCTGTAATTCGGCATTGTATAATACTTCAATCATTCGGCGGATGGCGCAGGCTTATCCGCCCTACGGTGCTGATCGGATGAGTACGTCTTTTGTGCCCACGCTGAATTAATCTCGTGGTTCTTTGCAAGAAGAATATTTATGGCCAGGTTGTTCCGCGTGGGCAGAAAAAGCCTGCCCACCCTACCCGACTGTGAATTACATGATTAGATGAAAAACATTTAATCTCTTTGAAACATTCCTTCTTGATATTACTGACCCGATAAATTTTTTTACCTCCCTAAGGTGTTTTCACCCTATTGTCTATACTATTAAATACCTTTTCAACCATATCGCATAACCCATTGGAACGGGTTAGAATCATCAAAAACCTGCCTGGGCGAAAATCGATTACTCGATGTTTAATAAACATCCAAAGTCTGAATTCCTGAGTGGTAAGGCCTCTTCCGGAAATAAGGGCGCTCCGTAATTCTTTACTTTGTAACCTATTTATTAAGAGTTTCGTCTTTACGGAATAACTTTTCAAGTTTCCTTCAGTTAGCTTTATGTGCAATTGGCGGCCGTATATTGGGCCACGACCACTGAATGTTCGGCCACGTTTACTGTGCAGTTTTATAAGGTCTTGATATTCAGATGCTGCACCATCTGTAGATGACTCGATACGCCCTAGAAGTAAATAGTCACTCTGAGAAATTGGAATAGTTTTCTTTTGAACAACCGACGCCAACTTAGCTTGCACCTCTTCTTCCTCAAGTTCCTGCTGTCGTTGCAAAGCGTTGTTTTCATCCATTTTCATCTGAAGCAATTGTCCGACTGCTCGATTCCCGATGGTTCGTTGAAGGAGCATTATGTGGTCGCGATTGATGAACTCAAGAGGCGCGTTCATAGCGTGCTGACAGGCGACAGTTGGATGTATAGACGGCCCCCGGAGGAAATCAGGTTCAGCATCTGGCGCTGGTGCTGATTTGGACACAGATGCCTTATTTTCTCCTACTTTTTCCGTTCCCATAATACCCTTCCTTTAAAAAAATTTATTCAAATCTGCATCTGGGTCAATAACAAAAATGGAATTTTATATTTAATAAAGATATTAAAAAGTAATATGGTAAATTATAACAAGTTAGCATAAAGTTTCCCTGCATTTTCACGGAATTAAGTTCCACTCATCCATCTTTCGCAATATCGATTTTTAAAATCAATATCCCTCATACATAACAAAAAAGCCCGTCCCCGGCTACGCGGTCATCGGGCTTTAATCTCTCAAGCTATAAAATCCTTCCCTTCATTTCTTCCCCCTTTTCAAGTAAAGCTTTAAGGAATATATCTGAGTGATTGAGGCGTGTCAAGGCGATAATCGGTCCCCTCCCTACGCTTGAAGGGGAGGAGCCTATTTGACTTGAGAAATAAACGGTGGCAATCCAGTGTCAATAATCGTAGGGGCATCCCTCGGGGATGCCCACAAAAAAGGGCAGGCACAAGACCTGCCCCTACGGTACGGGTGACAAAATAACAATGTAGGGGCGAGGCCTGCCTCGCCCAAAAGATAAAGGGCACGGCAGGCCGTGCCCCTACGGGATGATGCGGGTGGAACAAAGGTTGGGCTAAATTATTCCTTTTCTCCCGTAACAAGAGCTTTCAATTCAGGCGGGAAAGCATGGAAACGGACCCCCATGCCGTGCGATTTATCGAAGGAAAAGCGCTTTTTGCTCTTCACGTGAGCAACGACTTCACCCTTCACCCCCACCTTATCAGACCCGTCATTCGGGAGGACGGTAAACTGCGTATCGGCGCCGATGGGGAGCGACTTATCGCCCCGCATAAACATCCCCCCTTCGCTCACATCGAGCACACGGCCCGATGAGGTCTTGCCATCGACGGAATAGGAGACATTTAGACTCACGGGATGCCGCGCATGCCTACGGCAGATAATGTTGACATACTTTTCCACGAGTCGGATGAGATCGGCCTTGGTGTAAGGCAGAGGCAGGATATCGTCGCAACCGGCATCTTGACAACGGCTCACGGCTCCATTCTTGCCGGAAGGCGACAGGATGACCACGGGAACGTCCTTGAAATCGGGCTTCTCTTTAATCTTTTTACAGAGTTCATCCCCTTCCAGCGAAGGCATATCGAGATTGGCAAAAACGAGGTCCGGACTTTTATTGGCCATTATTTCGAAGGCCTCACTTCCATTCGGGGAGGTGAACACTTCGCAGCCCACCTCCAGAGGGGCCAGCTTCGCAATTTCGACGGACAGGCTTTCATTGCCTGCAATGAGAATCTTCATATTTTTGTCAGTCTCTCCTCAGATAATTCAGTGTCAATCATACGTAGGGGCACCCCTCGTGGGTGCCTTGGGAAAAAGGGCAGGCACAAGACCTGCCCCTACGG
>CBDVDA010000091.1:0-14320 GCA_965372635.1 uncultured bacterium
ATCCTTAAAAAGGTGAAGAAGGACAAGGAAGTGGAATGCATTAACCGGAGCATCAACGAGACGCTCAGCCGGACCATACTGACCTCCATGACGACGCTTATGGTTGTGGTTGCCCTTTTTCTCTACGGCGGCGGCGTGATTCACAACTTCGCCTTTGCCCTTATGGTGGGTATTATCATCGGAACTTATTCCTCGGTTTTCGTCGCCTCTCCGGCGCTCATCTATTACGACACTCTCTTTTCCAAGTCGAAAGGAGCCTGATTGGAAAAGAGGTGGCTTCTCTACCACCAGGACGGCCTCTTCGAGGCTCTTTCAGCAGCGCTTAATGTAAGCGACGTCACTGCCCGCATCCTTATCAATCGGGGGCTCTTAACTGAAGATGCGGCCCGCAAGTTTCTTAACCCCACCCTTGATTCTCTCGATTCACCCCATCTTCTAAAAGATATGGACAAGGCGGTCACACGCCTTTCCGACGCTATTGCAAATGGGGAGAAAATCACCGTCTATGGCGACTACGACGTAGACGGTACGACGGCCACTGTCCTTCTTCTCCATTTCCTTCGTCTCCTCGGCGCAGAGTGCGACTACTACATCCCCGACAGGTTGAAAGAAGGTTACGGACTGAACCGTGAGGCGATTGACTGCCTTGCCGCTGCGGGGACGAAACTGCTCGTCACCGTCGATAACGGAATCAGCGCCTTCGAAGAGGTGAAACATGCCAATTCACTCGGCCTCGATATGATCGTCACCGACCATCACCAGATTCCCGAAAAAATCCCTCCCGCCCTTGCCGTTATCAACCCGCAGCGCGAGGAGTGCGGCTATCCGACGAAAGAGACGGCCGGTGTGGGTCTCGCCTTTAATCTCATTATGGCGCTTAGGGCGGCCCTTCGGGAAAAGGGGTTCTGGAAGGCGGGGGAGGAGCCGAACATTAAGCGTTACCTCGATCTCGTCGCTCTGGGGACCGTGGCCGACATGGCGCCTCTCGTCGGTGTGAACAGGACTTTTGTTACTCATGGCCTGAAGGAACTCTCACTCGGCAAAAGGGTCGGCATCTCGGCGCTGAAGGAGGTGAGCGGGAACCAGGGGGAGGTGGGGGTAGGCGTCGTCGGATTCCAGATTGCGCCACGCTTGAACGCCGCCGGGCGGCTTTCGACGGCCGATTCGGGCGTAAAACTCTTGATGACCGAGGATAAGAAAGAGGCGGTCAGCCTTGCCCGTCTGCTCGATGATGAGAACAAGGAGCGGCGCGAGATCGAAAAACGGATACTGGAAGAGGCGGTGGAGCAGGTGGAGAAGAGGGGGCTCCAAAAGAAATCGTCTATCGTCCTTGCCGACAAACGGTGGCATCCCGGCGTCATCGGCATCGTCGCCTCCCGCATTGTGGAACGCTACTACCGCCCTACGGTGCTCCTTGCCGTGGTAGATGGAGTAGCAAAAGGGTCGGCCAGGAGCATCGAGGGGTTTCATCTCTACGACGGGATAAAGCGGTGCGCCTCTCATCTTCTCCAGTTCGGCGGCCATAAGTATGCCGCCGGGCTCTCCATGAACCCCGACTCTGTAAAGGACTTTGAAACTGCCTTTGAAAAGGTGGCGAACGCCACCATCGCGCCAGATGATCTCATTCCACCACTCAAGATAGACGTCGAACTTCCCTTTGAAAGCATCGAAGATGCCCTCGTGGAGGAGTTTGAACGGCTCGCCCCCTTCGGCCTCGCCAATGCAGAGCCGGTTTTTCTCACAAAAAGCGCCGAGGTGGTTTCCACCAAAATCCTGAAAGAGGCCCATTTAAAGCTCCGGCTCGGACAGAAAGGGAGAGAGTTCGACGCCATCGCCTTCAACAGGACCGACCACCTTAATCCAGGGGAAAGAGTTTCCATCGTTTTCTCAGCCTCTTTCAACGTCTGGAAGGGCAGGCGTTCGATCCAGTTGAAGATAAAGGATATCAAGAAAGACTCTGATTTCCAGGTGGAGGAGATTCGGGTTGCTTCTTAGCGTACCGTCTTAGGCACGTCCGGGTACGGGCATGCCAGGTATTTGAAGCCTTTTTTCACGCCTTCCTTAGGCGCAGGTGCTCAGCTTTCACTTGACAATCATTGATCGTGGATGTAGCCTGAAAAAATGATTTTTGTAAATGGGGAATGCTCATGAACAGTCATATCACTCATATTCTTGAAGAGGCGATGGAACTTTCGCCTGCTGAAAAGGCGGAGCTTGTCACCTCGCTCCTGTCCAGTCTCGATGAGCCCGATGAAGAGATAGACGCCCTGTGGCAAAAGGAAGCGGAGGAGAGAGTGACGGCCTATAAAAGGGGTGAGATCAAGGTTCGATCGCTTCAGGACGTTCTTGCCAAGTACCGCAAATAATGGAAGTAAGGCTGCTCGAAGCTGCAGAGGCCGAACTGGACGATGCCGTCGAGTATTATAATGCCCAATCTCCCGGTCTGGGAGATGAATTCCTGCTGGAGTTTATAAAGAGTACCGAACGTATAGAGAACTACCCCGCTGCGTGGCGCCCTTTCAGCAAAACTACGCGCCGTTGCAGAATGAACCGTTTCCCATACGGCATTATCTATCATTTGCACAAGGAAACTATACATATCATTGCTGTTGCCTGCCTTCATAGAAAACCTGAGTACTGGAAAAAGAGGCTCTAATTTTATCCATGTCCTCTGTGACTCAAATTCATTTAACAGGGATATACACGATATTTACCTGAGGTGGGTTCAATGAAAAAAAATCATGAAAATGACTTTAAGATTCGGGATGCACTGGACGAACATACTGATGCCGGTTTTGTTATGCTTCAATTAGCAGGGTTCAAAGGTAAACATATCGTTTCTATAACAAACAAAGAAAATAATAAGAAGATTTGGTGCGAAGCAATCGAGTTTGGCCATCATTTTTGTAAGAAATACAATAGCAAAAAGCGTGGGAAAAAGATAAAGGAAGCGGACAATACGATTGTCATAAATAAATGGTATGGCGATAAACTTGATATAGAAACGAGCGATGAAGATAAAGAGATTGCACTAAGTATAGAATTAACCGGGAAAGTGGGTGCGCTGAAGGCAGCATTAACCCACGCCAACACTCTTGTCCGCTTAGCTACGCAGATAGCAATTGTGTTTGTTGTGTTAGGGGTAGTTGGTGCTTTTATAACCCTGTGGGTATAGCGCGCCTTTGCGAGAAACATGTTTTTGCCCTTTCCGCGCAGCGGCCATAAAAGCCCTTTCTCTTAATCCGCCTTTCCCGCGTTAATCTGCGTCCCAATTAAAGCCTTGTTCTCCTTTCCGCCTTGACACGCCTCAATCACTCAGATATATTCCTCAAAGCTTTGCTTGAGAAGGGGGAAGAGATGAAGGGAAGGATGTTACAGGTTGAGAGATTAGCGCCCGATGACCGCGTAGCCGGGGACGGGCTTTTTTTGTGTGAATCGAGAGGTTCGCAAAATGCGACTACCTCAGAAACAAGAAGTTTTTTCTTGTCATTCCCGGCTTGATCGGGAATCCAGGAAAGATGAACCCTACTAAATTAATAAGGAGACTTGATTATGAGTTTTGAATCAGGAAAAAGGCGTGGCCGATTTTGGGAAGATGCAGGGGAATTAGATAGATTAATAAAAAAATACCCGTTTTATACAACAGCCAAAAATGAACGAGATTTTGAAAATGGGTTTTCTACATCCTTGATGACTACTGATTTTAATAGCCAAGTCATATCGCAAACTGATAAAACAACTACGGTAAAAAGCATATATTGCTTTGGTAAAAAACATCGACCTGACATGACTTTAGATGAAAATGGGATTGCTATTGAACTTAAATTCATTACTTATGCAGGGCTAAAAGATGCTATTGGACAGGGATACCTTTACCGACTTCAATATCGTTTTGTTTTTTTGATTCTTGTTGTAAGTGAAGATAAAAAATCAATTTATAAAGACCTATGCGACGGTAAGGAAAAGGGCTTGGAGAATACACTTCAACACTTAGCTGACAATATGAATATCTTCACCTATATCGTTCCTGCATTTCAACCGAAGGCTCCAATGAAGAAGTGCCACTCATATTTTATGCCTGTCAATGCATAACAAATCACTAAAGACCGATAAATATCGCTGCTTCGCGTCAATAAGCTCAACCGGGTAGGGTGAACGCGGGTACTTCTGTGCTCGGACCAAGTCAACTCGTTGACATTAAAGAATAAAGGTCTCGATTAGGCCTCTTTTTTTCCTTAGAAACCCCTTTGCAGGGCTAGAATAGACGGTTTAAGAAAATAAACAAGGAAGGCCAAAAGAGCCAAACGTAGGGGCAAGGCCTGCCTTGCCCGAAAAGAAACCGATGCCCCCGGAGAGGGCATGGCGGGCCATGCCCCTACAGGTCAACCGGGCGATTCGGATGTAGGGGCAGGTTTATAACCTGCCCAAAATAACCGGCCGAATAATGACATAGGGCGGGTTTGAAACCCGCCCCTACATGATAAATCGACTTGTTCGGGGGCGGACCAAGTCAACCCGTTGACATTAAAGGATAAAGGTCTCGATTAGGCCTCTTTTTTCCTTAGAAACCCCTTTTCAGGGCTAGAATAGACGGTTTAAGAAAATAAACAAAGAAGGCCAAAAGAGCCAAACGTAGGGGCAAGGCCTGCCTTGCCCGAAAAAAACCGATGCACCCGGAGAGGGCATGGCAGGCCATGCCCCTACAGGTCAACCGGGCGATTCGGATGTAGGGGCAGGTTTACAACCTGCCCAAAATAACCGGCCGAATAATGACATAGGGCGGGTTTGAAACCCGCCCCTACAGGGTAAATTGAACAGGATTAACGTAGAGGCATCCCTCGTGGGTGCCCAAACAGAAGGGGAGGAAAAGAAAGGCGGTGCCCGTCCCGTCAATGCATTTTAACCGTCACCTGTATCTCCAGTTCTTTCACCTTCTTTCCAGCCGCTTCGAGTAAAACCCTGAAACTTTTGTATGGCTTGCCATAGGCCTCCTTCTTTACAACCTCCTTAAATGTGGTGTAACCCTCGGCCCCTTCTTTCAGGATGCAGGCCTTTGCCGTACAGATATGCCACCTGGCATCCTTAGTAATGCTGTAGGTTACATGTTTTTTCTCCGGATAGCCGAGCGCCTCATCGATGGTTATCTTGCTCTCTTCGGCATTGATCTTAACGAGCCAGCCTACTTTGAGTCCCGCATAAACCGTTGCCGTAAAAAACAGAGACAATAAGAGTGTGATCAGAAAAACGCCCGGTCTATTAAATTTCCTATGCATAAGGTCTACCTCCTTTTAATTAATTATAGCTTACTTTTCATGTTTTTGTGATGCGAGAGAGCTGTCTTAGGATTCAGAATAAAAGGGGAGTTAACCCTGGTAATCGAAAACTATAAACGTTGGGGCATCCCTCGTGGGTGCCCAAAAGAGAAGGGCAGGCACGAGACCTGCCCACAACGCACCGGTTGTATACCATTGAAAGATAAATCATTGAAGAGGTTCCTTTTTTGTTTTAGAATAGGGGCCTCAGCACGTAAACCTTAATGGGAGATTGAAGAGTGTGTGAAAAATTGAATTGCAAGAGGCTGCGGTTATGACGGAAGGAATCAACCCGGAGGAAAAGGGCGTACCTCAGATGGACTCGGCCGAGGTTAAGATGGCGCTTCAGTCGCTCCTGGGTGAGGAAAACTTCGGCCTGGCAGTCGTTGCCGGGCTGGTTGGCGCTCTTGTCAGCGCTGTCGCATGGGCCGGAATTACGGTAGCAACGGGATACCAGATCGGAATCGCGGCTATCGGCGTCGGTTATATTGTTGCCGCAGCGGTTCGCATTGCGGGCAAAGGCCTTACCTCTAGGTTCAGCATTCTCGGGGCCGGTATGGCACTCCTTGGGTGTGTCCTCGGTAACCTCTTCACCCTCATCTACTTTGGAGCCGAAGAGTCGGGCATGACTATAATGGAGCTTCTCTCCTTAATCAATGTTGCAGCACTTCCCGCTTTAGTGATCGATACCTTTTCCGGCATGGACCTCGTCTTTTACGGGATTGCCGTCTATGAAGGATACAAGCTCTCCTTGAGGCAAATAACGGGTGAAGAACTGGCGAGAGCGGGAACTCCAAAAGGCCTCGAAGAGGCTGACAGCGGTACCTTGCCGCCGCCCCCCCGTGTGAAGAGTGAAAAAGCCAAAAAATCAACCCTCTATGCGCTCATCGTTCTCATCGTCGGGCTGGCGCTCAAGTTCAAGTGGGTGGTGGCCTTTGCACTGACAAAGGCGAAGACCCTCCTGCTGGCACTCAATTTCCTCAAGTTCGGGGCCGTCCTCAAAACAGGCCTCTCCATGATCGTCTGCATCTGGGCCTACGCACTCAACTGGGGCTGGGCTTTTGCCGCAGGGTTTGTCCTCCTCATATTCGTTCACGAGATGGGTCACGCCATCGCCCTCAGGTACTTCGGCATTAAATCGGGCGTGCCGGTTTTTATCCCTTTTGTGGGCGCATTTATCGCCATGAAGGAGCTTCCTCACAATGTAAGGATAGAAGCCTGGACGGGAATCGCCGGGCCTTTGCTCGGAACTGCGGGGGCTTTGGTTTGCTGGGGCGTCGCCCTCTATACGGGGGATAAATTCTGGTACGCCCTCGCCTATACGGGCTTTTTCATCAACATCTTTAACCTAATCCCCCTAAGCCCTCTTGACGGCGGCAGGACCGTTGCAGCCATATCACCGAGAATCTGGATCTTCGGTTTTATCGGCATC
Organism: uncultured bacterium; assembly: GCA_965372635.1. Lineage (GTDB taxonomy): Bacteria > Desulfobacterota > JADFVX01 > JADFVX01 > JADFVX01 > CBDVDA01. The sequence continues at coordinate 6,745 of CBDVDA010000091.1, forward strand.
CTTCTGCTCTTTTTACAATCCTACAACCCCATCCTCCTCTTCATCCTTTTTATCTCTGGTGGGAAGGCATTAGCTCAATGGCGGAAAAAGGAGGTGAGGGACGAGGAATATTACAATGTCAATTTCACCACAAAGGTGCTCATATCAGTCGTCTATTTCGGTCTCATCGGGTTGCTGGCCGGCGGCATGTCGCTCACGCATTTTACGGTGTAGAATAAAAGCATGTGATTGTCGAGATCGGACAAAAACAAGCTTCGATATTTAAAATAAGGCTCGATCATGCCTCTTTTTTGTTTTAGAATAAGAGCCTCATCGAGTAAATCCTAAAGGGGGATTGAATGGAATGGTTTAAAGAACTCAACCCGATTGTTCAGGCATTAATTGGAACATGTTTCACCTGGGGCGTGACCGCCCTCGGCGCCGCGTTGGTCTTTTTCTTCAAAACGATAAAGAAGAAAATCTTAAACTGGATGCTCGGATTTGCCGCAGGGGTGATGATTGCGGCGAGCTTCTGGTCGCTTCTTGCGCCCGCCATCGATATGGCCGAGGAGATCGGTTTTACCCCCTGGGTTCCGGCCCTTGTGGGCTTCATGACGGGTGGCGCTTTTTTGTGGGTAACGGATAAGCTTCTTCCTCATCTTCATCCCGGAATGAAGATTGAAAATGCAGAGGGGATTAAAACCGGCTGGCAGCGGAGCGCTCTCCTCGTCCTCGCCATCACGCTCCACAATATTCCCGAAGGTCTCGCCGTGGGCGTCGCCTTCGGAGCCGCCGCCGCCGGTTATCCTTCGGCTACACTCGCCGCTGCAATCGCCCTTGCTATCGGTATCGGCATACAGAATTTTCCCGAAGGGGCCGCCGTCTCCGTCCCTTTGAGGCGGGAGGGGATGAGCCGAACAAAAGCCTTCTGGTACGGACAGATGTCGGGCGCCGTCGAACCGGTGGCCGGTGTGCTCGGGGCCGCCGCCGTCATCGTGATGCGCCCGCTCCTCCCTTTCGCCCTCGCCTTTGCCGCCGGAGCGATGATCTATGTAGTCGTTGAAGAGTTGGTCCCCGAAGGAAAATCAGACAGGCACAGCGACGCCGCTACCGTGGGCGCCATGATCGGTTTTTCGGTGATGATGACCCTCGACGTTGCCCTCGGATGATAGGGGGTTTGTAGGGGCAGACCCATGTGTCTGCCTTGATGGGCGAATGATAACGAACAAAGGAAGGGTGCACACGTGGGCGCCCCTACAAAGGCAACCGAAAACGGTATACGTAGGGGCATCCCTTGTGGGTGCCCGAAAGAGAAGGGCAGGCACGAGACCTGCCCCTACAGCAGACATTTAAAAAGTTGCGCCTCCTCGGCAATAGTGATATTATTGGGCGCTATAAGTCCGTGCTTTTTTCCGGATTTTTGAAGGAGTAAAACCTTATTGGAAGCTGACAAAGGGTCGGCTGAGTTGAAAATCGATTTTAAAGACAACAACTTGGCCCAAACGTTGTTCGGTGAACATAACGCCTATCTCAGGCTCATCGAAAAAATCTTTCCCGTAGAACTGAGTACTTCGGGCGCTTGCCTGACAATCTCTGGAAAGAGCGGTCACGTCGATGCCGTGAAACGGCTTTTTTCTGAACTCCGTAAACTGCATGAAGGCGGGTATCCGCTGAATGCCTTCGATGTGGAGCGGTCCGCCTCCTCCTTGAAGGAAAACCCCGGCACCCACCTGACAGACATATTCCTCGAAAAGATATACGTTTCCCCAAAAAAACAAACGATTTCGCCGAAAAGCCTGAACCAGAAGAACTACATCGATGCCATCAAGCGTCACGACATCGTTTTCTCTATCGGCCCTGCGGGAACAGGCAAGACCTACCTCGCCATGGCGATGGCGGTGTCGGCTTTACTCAGGAAAGAAGTGCAGCGGATCATCCTCACCCGCCCCGCCGTGGAGGCGGGGGAGAAACTCGGTTTTCTTCCCGGCGATCTCATTGAAAAGGTAAACCCCTACCTGAGGCCCCTCTACGACGCCCTCCACGATATGCTGGAATTTGAAAATGTGAGGGAGATGCTCGAAAGGGACCTCATCGAAGTGGCGCCTCTCGCCTTCATGCGGGGGAGGACGCTGAACGACTCCTTTGTTATCCTCGATGAAGCGCAAAACACCACTTCTCAGCAGATGATGATGCTATTGACCCGCCTCGGCGCTAATTCCAAAGCGATTATAACGGGCGACCTGACCCAGGTCGATCTTCCTGCCGAAAAGACGTCGGGTCTTAGGGAGAGTGAGCGGATATTGAAGGGGATCGAGGGGATCGCCTTCGTTAATTTTTCCGACAAGGATGTGGTGAGGCACAGGCTGGTGCAGGACATTATCAACGCCTACGACAAAGTGAAAAGAGACTAATGATCAAAACCGTTAAAGAAGAGGTGGCCAGGAGCAAATCGTCCGGTTCCAACAGAGGGGAGGGGGGGGCGCAAAAGGAAGCGGCTTCCTTTGCCCGGCTCTCCGGCGTGACCCAGGGGAAGACCGCATGCTGGCAAAGACGCGGGCTGCTCGTTGCCGTCAGTCTGCTGGCGGCGCTTATTATTTCTCCCAAACTTACCTCGTCCGTCGAAGTTTACCGCGTGGGCTCCATTGCGAGAAAAAATGTGAAGGCCCCCCTCGATTTCCTCGTGGAGGATCTGCCGTCCACCCTGAAGAAGAAAGAGGAGGTGGCGGCGGCTTCCCTCGATATCTATGACTTCGACGACGGCGCGACCGTTGCCGTGCGGGAAAAAGTGGCAAAGGGGTTTAGCCTCATGCGGCAACTCTTGATGGAAATCGAAGGGAACGCCCGCAATCCGCTCGGCTCTTCCGCAGGGTCGGATGCCGGGAAGGAGGGCGCGGAAATGAGTGAAATCGCCTCTGCTTACAGGGAAGAGTCGCGGAATGAACGGCTGCATGCCTTCGAGGCCGAAATGGCGGTGAAGATCGAAACGAGCCTTTTCAGCCTTCTTGAAAAAAGACGTTTTTCTTCCGAAATAGAAGTGGCGATCGCATCCGTTGCCGGAGTCGTAATGAATCTCGGCATTCCGGAGAGCAGGGAACAACTCAAACATGCGGAAGGGAAGGGGCTCGTTGTACGGAAAATTAAAAGCCAGGAAGAGGAGACGGTGGGCGATCTCTCCCGCTTCATCGACCTGCCGGAAGCGAAAAAACGTGCGCGAAGTGAACTGCTGGTCAGGCTGGAGAAGGAACGGCTCGGAAGGCGGGAGCTTTCGAAGCTTTCCGCCATTATGGATCTGCTCGTAACGCCCACCCTGACATTTAACAAGAATGAAACGGAAACGAGAAGAACGGAAGCGGTTGAGGCGTCGAGCCCTGTGTTTTTCCAGGTGAAGGAAGGGGAGATGATCGTGCGGGAGGGGGAGCGCGTCACCGAAGAGCATGTGGCGAAGCTGGAAAATCTCCTCGAAAGCAGCCTCTCCCAGGCGAACTACGTGAACGTGGCGGGGCTCTTCTTCATGATTGCCGGGATGATTTATGCCCTCTATTACTTTTCCATAAAGAATGTGAGACGAGTAGTGCTCGACGTGAAGGACCTCCTCTTTCTCTCCCTCCTTTTAATCGGCACGCTCAGCATCTTCAGCTTTACTCTTCCTGCCTACGAGGCTCTGTCTGGCGTCTTTCCGCACGTACCGCCTACGGCCTACCAATATCTTTTCACAGCCGCCGCCGGCGCTATGCTCACCATGGTCGTCCTCAATGCGGAAACGGCGCTCGCCTTTTCCATTGCCATCAGCATCCTTGCTGCACTCACCATGAAGAATAACCTCGTATTCGGCATCTATACCTTCGTGGGGTGTCTTGTGGGGGCGCAGTCGGTGAGGTATTGCAAATACCGCGTTACGCTCATAAAAGCGGGCTTTTACGTGGGGTGTGCCAACGTGGCGATGGCCCTCTTTATCGGCCTTTTCTCCGGTGATTTCTTCAACGTGGGAAGCCCCTTTAATCTCCTCTTCGCTCTCATCGGCGGCATCATTACGGGCGTTGTCGTGACAGGCCTTACGCCCGCTGCGGAGTGGCTTTTCAATTATACGACCAACTTCAAACTTCTCGAACTGGCGAGCCTCGACCACCCCCTCTTAAAGGAGCTGATTACCCAGTCTCCAGGCACCTATCACCACAGCTGGATCATCGGAAACCTCGTAGAGACAGCCGCCGAGTCGATCAACGCCAACCCGCTCCTTGCGCGGGTGAGCGCCCTTTATCACGATATCGGTAAAATGAAAAAACCGTCCTATTTTTTCGAAAACCTGAAAAATGAAAAGAACCCCCACGACAAGCTTGCCCCGAGTTTGAGCAGCCTCATTCTCATCGGCCATGTGAAGGACGGCATCGAACTTGCCAGGGAATACAAGCTCGGCAAGAAGATCACAGATATTATCCCCCAGCATCACGGGACGCGTCTTATCACCTTTTTCTACCAGAAGGCGAAGGATCAGGAAGACCCCGATGTGCACGAGGTGAACGAAAAGGATTTCCGTTATCCGGGGCCAAAGCCGCAGACGAAAGAGGCGGGGCTGGTCATGCTCGCCGACGCCGTAGAGGCAGCCTCGAGGTCGATCCCCGATCCAACGCCCGCAAGGATTCAGGCCGTTGTAAAACGGCTCATTGGCGAGATATTTGCCGATGGACAACTCGATGAATGTGAACTGACGTTGAAGGATTTGAACAGGATTGCAAACAGTTTCAACCGCATTCTAAACGGCATCTATCACGCCAGGATTGAATATCCGGACAGCGACGGCGGGCCGGAGAAAGAGGGAAAGAGCAATGGAAGTACTCCTCGGGGGACAAAGGAGGCTGAAGGGCGTAAGAAGGCGCGAGGTCAAAAAGAAAGCCAGGCAAATTCTCAGCCTCTTACGCTCCAGCGGATCGGAGCTTAGCGTCTCCCTCGTCGATGACGAAGAGATTGCACAGCTCAATGCCGATTACAGGGGGAAGGCGGGGCCGACCGACGTGATCGCCTTCGCTATGAATGAAGGCGATTTTGCCGGGCTGAACGAAAACCTCTTAGGCGACGTGGTGATTTCCCTCGACCGGGCGAAAATGCAGGCGGAGGAGCGGGGCCACGCGGTGATGGAGGAGGTCATATTTCTTCTTATCCACGGCATCCTCCACCTCCACGGCTATGACCATGAAAGGGGAGAGGCCGAGCAGGTGAAGATGGAGGCGAAAGAGCGGGAGATCGCTAACGCCCTCGGCAGGGAGGGACGGTGAAGCCGAAGAACTGGTTCGAGAGCCTGAACTGCGCCATCGAGGGCATCCTCTATACGGTCAAGACTGAGCGGCACATGAAGGTCCACTTCATTGTTTCGGCGGTCGTTATCCTGCTCAGCCTGACTCTCGATATAAACCGGGTGGAATTCGTTCTCCTCACGGTTTCGATTACGCTGGTTCTCTTTGCCGAAATTATGAACACGGCGCTTGAGGTAGTCGTCGATATGGTTCAGTCAGAATATCACCCCCTCGCCAAACGGGCAAAAGACATCGCCGCAGGCGGGGTTTTAGTGGCGTCCGTAGGAGCGGTTGTTATGGGATACATGATATTTTCAAAGCCGGTGTTCGACGCTATGACCGGTTCCCTCCAGGTGGTCAAGCAGGCGCCGGAATATCTAACTATCATAGCGTTAATCATCGTGGTGATTGCCGTAGTGATGATGAAATCCCACTTCGAAAAGGGAACCCCCCTCTACGGCGGTATGCCGAGCGGTCACGCGGCTGTCTCCTTTTCCGTCTGGACGTCGGTGGCGCTCATCACCATGGACCCCTTTATCACGATTCTCACCTTCATCCTGGCGCTCATGGTGAGCCACAGCAGGCTTCTCCTCGGTATTCACAGCAAGTGGGAGGTAGCTGCCGGGGGCCTGCTCGGGTTTTTGATAACCCTTCTCATCTTTCAAATATTTGTATAACAGGGGAGACTGGATTGGAAAAAAACGGCACAAAAAATAACCGCTCATTCTGGCAGCGCCTCATTCCTCTCGGCCTTCGAAAAACGGTCACACAGGAGGAGATCGAAACGCTTATCGATTCCGGCCAGGAGACGGGGCTTATCGACGAAGAAAAGAACGAGATGATCCACCGCATTTTTGAACTGAAAGAGATCGTCGTGAGGGAGGTCATGATCCCGAGGACGGACATCAAGGCGCTCGAAGTTAATTCCACCATGGAAGAGGTGGCGGGGCTGGTGGTGGAAGTGGGTCATTCGAGGGTGCCTGTCTATGAAGAGACGATCGACAAGATCATTGGGATTATCTATGCAAAGGACCTCCTCAAATACTGGGTGAGTAAAGGAAAGAACATCACCGTAAGGGAATTGATGCGTAAGCCGCTCTTTATACCCGAGACCAAAGGCATAGACGAACTCTTCACGGAATTGAAGTCCAAGCGGATACATATTGCCATCGTCGTTGATGAATACGGAGGCACTTCGGGCCTTGTCACCATCGAAGATCTTATCGAGGAAATCGTCGGCGATATCCAGGACGAATACGATGTTGAAGAAGAGGAATTCGTCGAGACGGGCGTGGGAGAGTATCTCGTCGATGCGCGAATGGATATCGACGAGTTGGCAGAAAAACTGGACGTAGAGTTACCGAAAGAGGATTTTGATACGCTCGGCGGTTTTCTCGTACATCTCACCAACAGGATTCCGGCGACAGGCGAGTCGATCAACTTTAGCCGCCTTCGTTTCACCATTATAGAGGCCGATGAAAGAAAGGTGGCCAAGGTGAAAATACAAATAGAGCCCGACTCAGCGAAAGAATCTGTTTCTGACCCGGCCTAAAGAATAGATGAAAAAACGCCTCTTTATCCTCCCTTTTTTTTCAGCGCTTTTTTACATTTTCGCCTCCTCCCCCTTTGATCTTTTTCCCCTCGGTTGGCTTGCCCTTTTCCCTCTTCTTTATGCTGTGCACGAAAGTTCGAGCCCTAAAGAGGCTTTTTATCTCGGGCTTACAGGCGGCTTTTTTGCTTCCGCCGGGCTTTACTACTGGCTTATCCACACTATGACGAGTTTTGGGGGGATTCCTCTCGTTTTAAGCCTCTTTATATTCCTCTCCCTCGCCGCCTACCTCGCGCTTTACTGGGCACTGTTCGCCCTGATCGTAAAGCGCATCTCGGAAGGGAGTGGGGTGTTAATTCGACTTTTTGCAGCCTCTTTTCTCTGGGTTGCCCTCGAATATCTCCGCACCTATCTCTTTTCCGGTTTTCCTTGGGCGTTGCTCGGTTATACGCAATCGAGCTTTACCGCCGTCATACAGATAGCCGACATAACGGGCGTTTACGGCATCTCCTTCTTCCTCGTCCTTTTTTCGGCCTCCCTCTCTTCGGCCTTTCATCGATACCTGAAGGACAAATCCCTTCCTCTTGTCGAGACGATCTGCCTTATCTTCAGCTTTATCCTGCCTTTCGTCTACGGCTCGGTAAAGATGGAGAATTACAGCGAACCCGAACGGACGCTCAGTGTCGCCCTGATCCAGGGGACTATCGAGCAGAACATCAAGTGGGAAGAGGGACAGCGGGACGCCACCATCGAGATATAT
>CBDVDA010000092.1:0-14302 GCA_965372635.1 uncultured bacterium
GCCGTTGTGGTTGGTTACTTGAGCTAAGACGTGTGATATTAATATCTCTGTGCGTTCACTGCCGTACAGGCAGCTTAGAAAAATACTCTTTCCTTGTGTTTAATTTCCATCTCGTTCACTGCCGTACAGGCAGCTTAGAAAATGTTCTGTGGACGGGTGTGTTTCGTGGAGGTGTTCACTGCCGTACAGGCAGCTTAGAAATTAACGGGACGAAGCTTAAGTATGGGAGGAGAGTTCACTGCCGTACAGGCAGCTTAGAAAAATAGTGTTTAACGGATGCGGCAGTTGGTGTTGTTCACTGCCGTACAGGCAGCTTAGAAATAGATTCAACGGATGCCAAGGAATGGGATTGTGTTCACTGCCGTACAGGCAGCTTAGAAATGAAGGGTAGCAGGGAGAAGAACGGAGAAACAGTTCACTGCCGTACAGGCAGCTTAGAAATTTGTATTATACACTTTCATACCTCCTTTTTAGTTCACTGCCGTACAGGCAGCTTAGAAAAATAACTTGAGAAAGTCACTGGATACCGTAATGTTCACTGCCGTACAGGCAGCTTAGAAATCAGTTTAAGCCCGCCACCTCGTATGTATATGGTTCACTGCCGTACAGGCAGCTTAGAAATGGTCGCTCTGGAATCAATAGCCGGAGAAGGTGTTCACTGCCGTACAGGCAGCTTAGAAAATCATGACGAATCTCCGGGCCTTCCATCATGAGTTCACTGCCGTACAGGCAGCTTAGAAAAATCACAACACCGTGCTCGGTGAACGATTTTGTGTTCACTGCCGTACAGGCAGCTTAGAAAAATCACAACACCGTGCTCGGTGAACGATTTTGTGTTCACTGCCGTACAGGCAGCTTAGAAAGGTAAATGCTCATCGTCATACGTTAGAGTTATGTTCACTGCCGTACAGGCAGCTTAGAAATCAAGGAGATGGAAAGATGGCTTATTGTGGAGGTTCACTGCCGTACAGGCAGCTTAGAAAAAAGATTAACCAGGAAAGGCGGCGAATTTGCAGTTCACTGCCGTACAGGCAGCTTAGAAATCTATTTGTTTCATTGTAGTAGCGAGTACCTGGTTCACTGCCGTACAGGCAGCTTAGAAATCTATCATTGGTATCAACAACAATAGACGTTTGTTCACTGCCGAAGAAATTAAAGGGGTCGTGTCTACGCATTTGACAAAATGGCTGAGCCGCAAGAGAAATGGCGCCAGTCTTGACTATTGACTTTTAGGTGGTATTATAAGTCAGTAACATCTGTAAATACTAAAAATGTTTTATGTCTATACAACTTGAAAATACCGATTATCCACTTGTCCAGATTGAAAATCCGGATGACTGGAAACATGTTTTAAGTGCCTGTGACGGTTACTTAGCGGAGAGGGATTTTAGTAAAATAGCTGCTTACTTTACGGATGCTGTAAAGACGGTTATCGTTGAGAAAAAGTATAATGACAAAGACTTCAGGGACACCTACTACAACTTCTACGCGAAGAAGTTTGCAAACTACTCAAGCAATACGATAAGGCTGCACTTTTTTTCAGCGACTATTTCCGCTGATGAGCTTTTCACCCTCGACAACCATAGTGACTCTTATATCGGCTTTTCCGTAATCAGGCCGACAAAAATCAATACCATCGGTCGGACAATCATTGATCCCCGGAAGATATCAAACGCTACGGGACATATCTGCTGTACTGAATATAAGGTCCATCTTCTCGGCTCTGAACTGACGGTAAGAGGCTTCCCTTATATTAGCCAGGACACTGACGTTACCGTGTGCGCACATGCCGCCTGCTGGATGGTATTCAGATATTTCAGTGAACGCTACCCGGAATATGCCCAGGTCTTGCCTTATGAGATATCACAGTTGACAGAGAACCTTTCCTACGGGCGGCTGGTCCCTTCCAAGGGGCTGTATATCTCCCAGATTGCAGAGATGTTTTCAAAGTTCGGGTTTTATCCCGAAATATATTTCAGGGGACAGGATAAGGATGCCTTCGATAAGCTCCTCTATTATTATATCGAATCGGGATTGCCAGTTGTTGCAGGCTCCACAAAGCGCAGACACGCGATAACTCTACTCGGCCACATATCGGATTTCAGCAAGAAACCAACTTCAAACAACAGCGTTGATTACCTCGACGGATGGATTGTAAATGACGACAATCACCTTCCCTATCAAAAACTGTTAAAAACTGGACTCCCCCAAAATGGTTACTGTTCTGCAATCAACTTTGATGAGATAGACAGCTTTGTCGTACCCCTTTATGAGAAGATTTATTTTTCCGCAGAATACGTTGACAGTTTGGTTAATGCTGTCCTTTCGCATCCGGATTTCGGTATCAATGCATTATCTAAGCTTATCAGAGTTGAGAACGTGATCAGAAGGATTTTCCTCACATCATCGAAGTCATTCAAACTCAAAAGGAGGCGAGACAACTTGCCATTTGATCTGTCGCTGGTATACTCGGAAATGAACATGCCCAAGTTTATCTGGGTTTGTGAACTGTCGAACGAAGAACTTTACCCTAAAGGTGAAATTGCAGGAGAAATCATTTTTGATGCCACGGCAAACCACCATGACACGTTGGCATTCCTCTCCATACATTACCCGGACTTTATGATACTGAATGACCGAAAAAACTTGACTAACGAACCTAAAAAGTTTATACAAGGTGAATTAAAGGCTGAAAAGCTGATATCCTACCCTATGTATAAAAGCAATCTAAAGGAGATTTGATATGACCTTTATAAAACTTCCACCTATGGAAGAAAGGGAAGGGCTTCTCGACACGGAGGAGAAGGTGAGCGACGCACGCCGCTCCCTCGAGGAGGCGACGGAGGAGGACTACAGGCGGTTTGACGAAGCTAAGAGGACGGCATACGAGGAGGCCCACACCAGGCTGCTTGATTGAGTTGAATATTTTATCTGTTATTGAAGCCCCAGGCATTAGCTTGGGGCTTTTTTGTTTCGGGAGTAATATAGAGTAAATAAGGTCAGCGACCTTTTAGATTGTTCCTTTCCGTGGCCATGGTCTGGTAAGCGGATTCTTTTTCAATTCACAAAAATCCGGGGGCACAATACTTATTTATTGTTGGCACCATATTTAAACATTAGCCTGTTTAAATTAGTGAAAGAAGGGAGTGTAAGCAAACTTTCTATTTGAGGCGCCTTCAATCATAAGACCCCTTCAAACCCTTCCTGCCTGAAATGCTCATCAAGGGCAAGATATTTCCTGATCTTTGACCGTTCCATTACAATAAAACTTGTACAGTCTGTAAAGCTGTAGCCCTTGTCCTCACGGCTTTTAAAGAACTTCCAGGCTGACTTCTCATCATTGGGACTTATTTGAAGGTTTTCTACCTGAGGCGAATTTCTAAGGATATCGCCAACATTAACGGCCTGCTTATGACCGAGGCGAGAAAGGACAAGGGTGATTATTTCGTCAAAGATGTAGTTGGTAATAACCATTTTCCCCTTGAATGAATCCACAAAGGCGCTCACTTCGGGGTGGTCAGGGTCTTTAGAGTTAATGAGGGCGAAAATGGCGCTTGTGTCTAAAAAGACTTTTTCTTTCATTTCTTACCGTAGAGCCACTTGTCGTGGTCCCTGCCGTAAGCCTCATTATCCTCGGCAATTCCTGCTATGGAGGAAAGAGAAAACACGCCTGTCTTTTCCGAATAACTGTCAACGATATGCCTCAGCACTGCGGACATACTTTTTTGCTCCTTCTTAGCCTGCTTTTTCAGGAATTCGTATTGACCCTCTTCTAATAAAATCTGCGTTCTATGCATTACATCACCTCCATATACATCATAGTGGCCTACATTTCTGGTGTCAAGGTTATATGAGATTGCCGCGTTCTTTCATTGCTCGCAAAATGGCGCGTTCGGGGTCGGGCCAAGTCAACTACTTGACATTAAAAGATATAACCTCAAAACAACCCTTTTTTGGGGACCTTAGAAGCCTCTTTTCAGGGGCGAAATGGAGTGTTTAAGAGAAGATAGTGAAGTCGTGACAATTTGTCACGGGTTGAAGTTGACTGTACCCGACGGGAAGAGTGATTGAGTTGAAGAAACGGCATTCCTTACAGATAAAGGGTGGGTACAAATTGTACCCACCCCCTTCATATTATATGTCCTGAGGCTTACAAGGGCGCACACATGAGTGCGAATAATTCACGTGCTGCAACTCCATACAATTTACCTGTTTCACAGAAATATTTTTTGGAGTGTTTTTTGGAGTTGACAAAGCCTGCTAAATGGATTATCGTTCTTCTCAAGTGGCGTACCAATATCAATCCTCGCTCGCTTTTAAACATATCGAAACATTCCGACATTTTTAAGTCGCTCGCTTATACGAAATCGTACCCGGTCATCCTGTTCTTTATCCATTATCCAATAAATTTGAAACAGTTTCCGTTTTCTTGAAGCAATACATCCCATTTTATCACTATCACACGTTAAGAAACTCTACAGGTTTTAAAATATTACACGTTTACCCTGTCTCGTGGCGAATCCTAAAAAAAGACCCTTTCCTGGTCCATTAAATAAATTACCATTACTAACGAAGGAGTTTGTATGAATCTGAAGGAACTTAAAGAGGAAAAAATCGGCAACCTGATCCAGATGGCGGATGACCTGGGGGTCGAGGGGGCGTCTGGCAAGAGGAAACAGGACCTGATTTTTTCAATGCTACAGGCGCAGACGGCAAAAAACGGCATGATCTACAGCGAGGGAGTTTTAGAAATTCTCCCCGACGGCTTCGGTTTCTTAAGAGCGCCCGATTACAATTACCTCCCCGGTCCCGATGATATCTACATCTCCCCTTCCCAGATCCGGCGGTTCGGACTGAGAACGGGCGATACTATCTCCGGCCAGATCCGGTCGCCCAAGGAGTCGGAACGGTACTTTGCACTCCTCAAGGTGGAAACCATCAATCACGACGAGCCGGAAAAGGCGAGGGGGAAAATCCTCTTCGACAACCTGACGCCGCTCTACCCCGATGAGCACATCAAGCTGGAAACAGACCCGAAAAATCTCTCCGGCAGGATACTCGATATTGTCGCTCCCATCGGTAAGGGGCAAAGGGGACTCATCGTCGCCCCTCCGAGGACGGGAAAGACGATGTTTTTGCAAAGCATTGCCAACAGCATTACCATTAACCACCCCGAGGTCTGCCTCATCGTCCTGCTCATCGACGAGAGGCCTGAAGAGGTGACGGACATGGTGCGCTCCGTTAAGGGGGAGGTGGTCAGTTCCACTTTCGACGAACCGCCGCAGCGCCACGTTCAGGTGGCCGACATGGTGATTGAAAAGGCGAAGCGGCTCGTAGAGCATCAGAAGGACGTAGTCATTCTTCTCGACAGCATCACCCGCCTTGCAAGAGCGCATAACACGATTACCCCGGCGAGCGGAAAGGTGCTCTCCGGCGGGATCGACGCCAATGCACTCCAGAAACCGAAACGGTTTTTCGGCGCAGCCAGGAACATCGAAGAGGGCGGGAGCCTCACCATCATCGCTACGGCACTCGTCGATACGGGCAGCCGGATGGACGAGGTAATCTTCGAAGAATTCAAGGGGACGGGCAACATGGAGGTCCACCTCGACCGGAAGCTCGTGGAGAAGCGTATATTCCCCGCCATCGACATCAACAAGTCGGGAACGCGAAAAGAGGAACTCCTCCTCAGCCAGGAAGACCTGAACAAGGTCTGGATCTTAAGAAAGGTGCTCCACCCGCTAAATTCCATCGATTCCATGGAATTCCTGACGGAAAAACTCGGCAAGACGAAGAGCAACCGGGAATTCTTCGACATCATGAACAAGTAGAGCTTCGCTTCCCCAATCAATTCTAATTTCTATCCCCTTACCCGTGCAGCCCTGAATGGTTCTGCGCATCAAGCAGTTCATTGCCGTCGGCACCTGCCGGCGGGCCGGGTTTCATTCTGGCAAAGATACTCGTCAAGACCTCATAGTGATGGCTCGATTATAATATCGCCTTTCCTGCAAGATCCCCCGTCATTGCAGCATTTAGGATAAATCTGTCCGACTCTTTTTCTTGACATCTTTACACCTCCGTAATAAACTGCACAACTGGCCGATTTTTAATAGGAATTTTTGGAAATGCGTCTTGGGGGTGGACGGCGCCTGAAAACATCATATTGCCTTCGAACCGATGATTGATAAAATTATCAGAAAAGTGCAGGATCAAAAGCTGAGCACCAAGTTCCTCGGAGCCCTTTTCATCATTCTTATTGGGATGACGTTCATGGACATCCTTTACAATGCCAAAAAGGAAAGGGATATTACCAATAGTGCACTCAAGGAGTGGACCTTTCTCTTTGCCGAAAACGTCAGGATTTCCCTCAATACGCTCATGCGTGAAGGGAGAATGGACCTTCGTTTCGCCATGTTCAAAAGTATGTCCGAGGAACTGAGCGGCCTCAAGGATATTCGGGTCATTCGGGCCGATCGGACCAATGAAATATTCCGGGAGATGATAGAGAAAGACGAACTCCCGAAACTCGAAAAAACCAGGATACGCTACACTGGAGAAATCGCCACGCTGGAAAAAAAGCTCGCTACTGTTCCGGCGGACGGGAGAGAGGAACTTGAAGAGGAGATCGAAGATTTCAAGAGTGATCTCGATGAAGTCCGGTTCAGTATAGAGAAGGCGAAAGAGAGGTTAAAGTCACTCGGAGAGACGGACGAGAGGGAACAGGCGAAGGACGCTCTCGATCACGAGGTTCTTAATAAAGGCGTCCCTATTTACAAGCTGAATCATATAGACGCCCGTGTGCTCATCCCTTACAGGGCAAAGAAAAAGGGGTGCACCGAGACCTCGGGGTGCCATAAGTATGCGAAGGAAGGGGACGTGCTCGGCGCCATCAGCATCGAGTTTTCCACGGAAAGAATCAACGCACAGATAAGAGAGAACAACCTCAAGATGATCGGCTTCTGGGGGCTCCGTTTTATTATCTTCATGGGCTCTATCGCCCTGCTCCTTTCTTTTATCATTATTAAGGAGATCAAAATCATGGTCGATGTCTTCGACCGGGTCTCAAAGGGGGACTTTTCCGTCAGGGCGCCTATAGAAAAAGGCGATGAGATCGGGAAGATGGCCGAGGGGTTTAACCAGATGGCGTCGTCGCTGGAGGAGACAAAAACGGAACTCGACAAGCGGCTTCTCGAGGTTTTTGCGCTCTACAACATCGGCAAGGTAATGAATACGGGCATTGAGACGGAGCAGATGCTTCTGAAACTCGTCGAGGACATCAGCAAAAGCGAAAAGATCGACAAAATCATGATCATGCTGTTTGACGAGGAAACGAAGGAACTCTACGTCGCCTCCTGCACCGGTTTCGATGAAGAGAACGTCACCGCCGAGAGGCGAGTGCTCGGCCAGGGCTTCTACGGCGCTGTGGCGGCCTCGGGCGAGGGGCGTGTCGTGCGGGACGTGAAAGACGCGGAGGATCTGCCTGGAGAAGATATTTTCGGTTCCACCACAAATTCGATCCTCGCCGTTCCCTTTTTCAGGAAGGAAGAGGTGATGGGACTCATCTGCGCCTATAAGAACGAGCCCGGCGTCTTCGAGCCGTCCGATCTCGAACTCTTTAACAGCATGGCGGAGCACCTCTCCGTTGCACTGCAGAATGCCACCCTCTTCGAGGAAACGAAGCTGAAAGCGATCCAGGATAGCTTGACGGGGCTCTACAACAAAGGTTATTTTCTGGAGTCGCTCGCCGCAGAGCTCGAAAAGTCGGAGCGTTACAACCGCGCCCTTTCCATTTTCATGCTCGACATCGACAATTTCAAACATTATAACGATACCAACGGTCATCCCGAAGGAGACGAAGTATTGAAAGAACTCTCATTGCTCCTGAAAGAGACCATCCGAAGCATCGATATCCCCTGCCGTTACGGGGGTGAAGAGTTCGTCATCATTCTGCCGGAAACGACCAAGGAGGGGGCCTCCATTATTGCAGAGAGGCTCGTGACGGCGGTGAAGGAGCACTATTTCCCTTATGAAGAGTCGCAGCCTCTCGGTTTTGTTTCCATCAGCGTCGGTCTCGCCTCTTTTCCGAAGGACAGCAGCGATATGACAACTCTCATAAAGAGAATGGACGAGGCGCTGTACCGGGCGAAACATGCGGGGAAAAACAGGCTCGTTGTCGCTTAAATGAATATTCACCCATCCCCTCCTCTTTCAAGCTGAAATAATTTAATATTGATTTGCCGGGATTACTTCTCCTGCCGTCTCAATAAAAGAGGCCCAACGCAAAGAATATGTATCTGCCGCAAAGAAAGAGAATCCGCATCGAAGAGGCGGAAGACAAGAAGAGGCGAAAGCGCGACCTCTATATCATCGTCGGCACGCTGGCGGTCATGGTCCTCCTCACCTTCCTGGAGACGATCGTCTACAAACAGGGCGGCGGCCTGCCCGTGGCGAACAACATCCTCATCTTCGTCATCATCAACATCAACATCGTTCTCCTTATCCTCATCCTCTATCTCCTGATCAGGAACCTGGCGAAACTCTTTTTCGAACGAAAAAGCAATATCCTCGGTGCACGGCTGAAAACGAAACTCGTTGCTGCATTCGTTTCTCTCTCTCTCATCCCAACGCTCATTCTTTTCCTCTTTTCCACCGCCTTCATCTCCGACAGTATCGAGAACTGGTTCAGTATGCCCATCGAGAGCGCGCTCACAGAGGCACTCGGCGTTTCGCAGAGCTATTACGACGACCGCTCCACCGGGACGATCTATCATGCCGTCCAGATCAGCAAAAAGATAAAGGAGAGGAAGCTCATCAACCAGAACCGGATGAACAGCCTCCGGTGGTACCTGAAGGCAAAGGTAGTGGAGTACAGGCTCGGCAGCATCGAAGTTTTCTCGGCCCAGCAAAAGGAACTGGTGCGCGTCGTTCACCCCGATCTGCCGAAAGAACTCTTCTCCCTGCCTGAACCTTCTTTAATTAAAGAGGGGCTTCTCGGCAAGGAGGCCTCCGTCGTACAGGCAGTGGGAAAAGGAGACATGATTAGAGGGGTCTCTCCAATTTTTTCTACCTGGAAGCCTGACGATATTGTGGCTGTCACCGTCGTCACATATTACATCCCTCACAGGATCGTATCGAAGATGACCGACATCAACCAGGCCTACAACGAATACAAGCAGCTAAAGATTTTCAAATACCCCGTCAAGGTGAGCTACCTCATGCCGCTCCTTATGGTGACATTAATTATCATTTTCGCCGCCATTTGGTTCGGCCTTTACCTGGCCAAAGGGATTACCGTTCCCATACAGCAACTGGCGGAAGGGACGAACGAGGTAGCCAATGGAAACCTCGATTTCAAGATCGATCTCGAATCGAAAGATGAAATCGGGACGCTCGTTACCTCTTTCAACAAGATGACCCACGACATCAAGCTGAGTAAAAGCAGGCTGGAGAAAACCAACCTCGATCTCGAAAACCGCCGCCGTTACATAGAGATCATTCTGAGAAGCGTAGCGGCTGGCGTCATTTCCGTCGATAAGGTGGGGAAAATCAGCACCATTAACCAGTCGGCAGAAAGGATGCTCGGCATCAAGGCGGAAAATATACTGGGGAAACCTTACAAAAGGATAGTGGGGAAAGAATATATGGAACTGATTAAAGGCCTCGTTAGAAGCGCCTTTAATTCGGGGGGGACCATCGAGCGTGAAACAGTCCTCAATCTGAGGGGCGAAAGCGTGACGCTTCTCATCAGCCTCTCCATCCTGAGGGATGAGAGAGACAGTTACATCGGTATGGTGCTCGTCTTTGACGACCTGACGGAACTGATCAAGGGCCAGAAGGCGGCCACCTGGCGCGAGGTGGCGAGAAGGATTGCCCATGAAATCAAAAATCCGCTCACGCCGATCCAGCTCTCCGCCCAGCGGCTGCAGAAGCGCTTCGGCGAAAAGATCGGCGAGGGGAGCGATATCTTTAACGAGTGCACGGGAACCATCATCAACCAGGTGGATGAACTGAAGGCGCTGGTAAACGAATTTTCCAGCTTTGCCCGCCTGCCTGCCGCCAATCCTGCGCCTACGGATATTGGAAATCTTATCAGGGAAGCCGTCGTCCTTTACAAGGAGGCCCATAAAAATGTGGCCTTCAAAACAGGAGTGAGAGACGATCTCCCCCCACTCAACCTGGACCACAAGCAGATCAAACGGGTGTTGATTAATCTCCTTGAAAACGGCGTGGAAGCTCTGAATGGCAACGGGGTCATTGAAGTGACGGGGGAATTTGACCCGTCGGCCAACCTGGTACGGATCGAAGTGGCAGACAACGGGGCCGGTATTTCAACGGGCGATAAAAACAGGCTTTTCGAGCCCTATTTTTCAACGAAGAAAGGGGGGACCGGCCTCGGTCTCGCCATCGTGGATACCATCATGAAGGACCATAAGGGGTACATCAGGATAAAAGATAACCTGCCTAAGGGAGCGAGATTTGTGTTAGAATTTCCTGTGGCGGTGTGAAGGTTATAACTATGGCAAATACCATTCTTGTAATAGACGACGAGGAAAGCATCCGGAATACGCTCTCCGGCGTCTTGAAGGACGAAGGCTATGGCGTTCTTCTGGCGGAGGACGGTGAAAAAGGGTTATTAGCTGCAAAAGGGGAGATGCCCGAGCTCATTCTCCTCGACATCTGGATGCCGGGAATGGATGGTATGGAAGTGCTGAAAAAAATTAAAGACGAGGCGCCGTCACTTCCCGTACTGATGATGTCGGGGCACGGGACGATCGAAACGGCCGTCCAGGCGACGAAACTCGGCGCCTACGATTTCATAGAAAAACCGCTCTCCCTCGACAAACTCCTGCTCTCCATTAACAACGCACTTAGCCGCAGGCAACTCGAAGAAGAGAACAAGCTGCTCAAGGCGAAGTTCGGGAGCTGGCGGGAGATGGTGGGGGAAAGCCCTGCCATGAAAAAGATGAAGGATCAGATCAGCTTGGCCGCTCCCTCCAATGCCTGGGTGCTTATTACGGGAGAAAACGGTACGGGCAAGGAGTTGGTCGCCAACCTGATTCACGAAAAGAGCCAGCGGACCAAGAAACCTTTTATCGACGTTAACTGTGCGGCAATCCCGGAAGAGTTGATAGAGAGCGAACTTTTTGGCCACGAAAAGGGGGCCTTTACGGGGGCAATAAACAGCAAACGGGGCAAGTTCGATCTTGCAAACGGCGGCACCCTTTTCCTCGACGAGATCGGCGATATGAGCCTGAAGACGCAAGCCAAGATATTAAGAATACTCCAGGAGCAGCGGTTCGAGCGGGTGGGCGGCAACAGGAGTATCAGCGTGGACGTGCGGGTCATTGCGGCAACCAATAAAGACCTCATGAAGGAGATTGCCGAGGGGAATTTCAGGGAGGATCTCTATTACAGGCTGAACGTGGTCCCCTTCGAGGTGCCGCCTTTAAGGAAGAGGAGAGAGGATATCCCTCTTTTGATCGAGAAATTTGTTTCCCTTTACGCCCTCGACGCAGGTGGAAAACCCAAGAGCTTCGAGAAACCGGCCATGGAAACGCTCAAGGGATACGCCTGGCCGGGGAATGTGCGGGAGCTTAAAAACCTCGTGGAGCGCCTGGCGATCATGGTCCCCGGGACAACCATACGGAAGGCGGACCTCCCGGCCTATATCACAGGGGCGGAAAAAAGAGGGTATCGCTTTGATGACTGCTCCACGCTTAAAGAAGCGAGGACGGCCTTTGAAAAGACCTTCATTGAAGAAAAGCTGGCCGAAAACGGCGGGAATGTCTCGAAAACGGCTGAAATGATCGGCCTTGAGAGGAGCAATCTTCACCGGAAGATAAAGGCCTTCGGGTTGAACGTTGACTGAGTCAAGACGGTTGCGTTTCAGTCCTTGCCTTTAAGCAAACTTCGTACAGTTTTACAATAAGTTTTGGAGGTTTTATGCCGAACGTATCTATCGAGATTTTTGGAAATAAGGAGCTTTTTTTCGGGCTGAGCGACGAGCAGATGGAACTTTTGGGCGAAGTTGCCGAGCAGGTGATTTACTGCGACGGGCAGACGATCTTTAACGAAGGAGAGATGGGCGATGCCCTCGTTATCGTCCAGTCGGGCAGCATCGATCTTATTAAAAAGGCGAATGACGGGGAGGATGTCAAGCTGGCAACCCTTCCGGCGGGCGCCGTCATGGGAGAGATGACCCTCATCAATATAGAGAGGCGCTCGGCAACGGCAAAGGCGGCGGGCGACGCCATCGTGGTATTCCTTAAGAACAGGGAGCTTGTTAACATCTTCAATCAGGATAGGGAACTTTTTATCGTTTTGTTGATCAATATTACCCGTATTCTGTCGAAACGGCTTCGGCAGGCGAACGAAAAACTGATGGGCAAATGAACGCTCCATCAAGGGATGGGAGGGCCGATTGCTTTTGGCACAAAGGGTGTTAATGGCATCAGATTAGGCCCTTTAAAAAGGGCTAAAGAGTAAATAAAAAATTATTTAGAGGTGTTGAATGATGAATCACAGTAAATCGGACCGACTTTTCGGCGAGGCTGTCAAGTATATCCCGGGCGGTGTGAACAGCCCGGTGAGGGCATTTAAATCGGTAGGCGCCAACCCCATTTTTATTGAGAGAGCTAAGGGGTCGAAGATCTACGATGCCGACGGAAATGAATATATCGATTACGTCGGCTCCTGGGGTCCCATGATCGTGGGGCACTGTAATCCGCAGGTGACTGAGGCGCTCAAAAAAGTGGTCGATAAGGGGACGAGCTTCGGCGCTCCGACGGAACTGGAGATCAAACTGGCGAAGATGGTGATCGACGCCGTTCCGTCTATCGAGATGGTGCGCATGGTCAACTCGGGAACGGAGGCGACTATGAGCGCCATTCGGCTTGCCCGTGGTTATACGGGCCGGGACAAGATCGTCAAGTTCGAGGGGGGATATCATGGTCATGCCGACGGCCTGCTCGTCAAGGCGGGTTCGGGGGCGGCAACCTTAGGCGTTCCAGACAGCCCCGGCGTTCCGGCTGATTACGCGAGGAATACAATTACTGTCGCTTTTAATAATCTCGATGCGGTAAAGGAAACTCTCTCGACGGAAGGCGAGAACATCGCTTGCATTATCGTGGAACCTCTTCCGGGCAACATGGGAGTCATCCCGCCGAAGCCGGGCTTTCTTCAAGGGCTTCGGGACCTCTGTACTGAAAAAGGGATTGTGCTCATCTTTGACGAGGTGATGAGCGGCTTCCGGGTCGCCTACGGTGGCGCGCAAGAACTCTTTGGTATTACGCCCGATTTGACCTGCCTCGGAAAGGTGATTGGCGGCGGACTTCCCGTCGGCGCTTACGGCGGTAAAAAAGAGCTTATGGAACAAATAGCTCCCGCAGGACCGGTCTACCAGGCGGGCACCCTCTCAGGCAATCCTCTCGCCATGACGGCGGGGATAGAGACGCTGAAAATTCTCTCCCAACCGGGCGCATACGACCGGCTGGAGGAGAAGAGCGCCAAACTCTGCGCCGGGTTAAAGTCGGCTGCAAAAGAGGCGGGCGTTCCCACCTTCTCGACACGCGTGGGCGCCATGTTCTGCACCTTCTTCAACAGCGGCGAGGTCGTCGATTACGCCTCGGCAGCGACCTCCGACACGGCAAAGTTTGGCCGCTTTTTCATCAATATGCTCGAACGAGGGATCAATCTCGCCCCCTCCCAGTTCGAAGCGGCCTTTATGTCGCTGGCCCATACGGACGAGGATATCGAAAAGACGATTCAGGCGGCTAAAGAGAGTTTTCAAAATCTCTGATCCGCATTTGAAAAAGATGGTCTATTTTGAGTTGACACCGTTTGTGCTCTCTGGTATTATTCCCCCTTTGTTTTCCTGATCGTCATGGAAGATGATACGAAAGGGCTCATCAGGCAGCTCGGCAAGGTTTCCCTCATCGGCATCGAGATGGTGGTTTCAACCTTCATCGGGTTGGTAATGGGAATTTTCCTCGACAGGAAGTTTGAAACAGAGCCGATTTTCACCATCGTTTTCCTGATCGTAGGGATTATAGCCGGGTTTAGAAATGTCTTTCGTGAGATCAAGAAACTTAACGGTTGAAAACCCCGTTGACGAGCGGCTGGCAAAGGGTATCCCCCGGTTGCAGGAAGGCCTGAAAGAGAAGCTCGTAAAACGGGCATTTTTCGGGCTTCTTTTATTTGCCGCTTTCGGATTTGCTTTTCTCCCCGAAAGGTCGGCAATGGGGGTTCTGGCGGGAGCGGTGATTTCGTTCCTTAGCTTCAGGGAACTTAAAAAGACGCTGGA
>CBDVDA010000093.1:0-14111 GCA_965372635.1 uncultured bacterium
ACAGAATACACCTTAACTCACAGGTAAGACTGTACTTGACATGGGGTCCACTTTACTCCTTCAAGTGTAGAATAAATTTTATTAAGAGCTTTTGTGGTTCAAATTTGCCTCACTATAGCACAACAAAAAAGAAGAGGCAAAAAAGATAAACTTCCATTTGTTGTGACTGTGCCGAATGCTTCATCCCTTGGGCTTCTTCATTGATCCTGATTGATGTTGTCAAGAGGGTTGTACGTTGTCAGAAGATGCAGGATTAGGATATGATGGAACCTTGAAGGGAGTTATTAATGCTGATCGAGATGCACTGCCATACATCGAAACACTCACCTTGCAGCTTCGTCGATCCGGTCACGCTAGTACGCTCGCTTGCCGGTAAAGGGCTTGACGGTGTTGTGCTGACGGAGCACCATTACCTTTGGAGAGAAGAAGAGATTGCGGCGCTCAGGGAGGAGTCTGCCTTGCCCGACTCATTTCTCATCCTTGCGGGGCAGGAAGTGGGTACCGACAGGGGGCATGTTCTGGTTTACGGCGCCGGGAGAACCATTGATGAGATGATGACCTTAGAGGATTTGAGAAAATGTTTCCCCGATGCTGCGCTTATTCTGGCTCACCCATATCGGTGGGGTAGAATTCCTGAAACCGATGAGTTGCTGAGCCCTCTGCTCGACGCCGTCGAGGTTTTGAACTGCAATCAAACAGATGAAGAAAACAGGAGAGGGGCCGATGCCTGGCAGTCGCTCTCTTTTACGGCAGTCAGCGGGAGTGATACACATGCTGAAACCGAGGTTGGTATATATCCAGCGCGTTTCGAGGCGACGATTGAAACGATTGATGATTTGGTGCAGGCGATCAAAGAGGGGCGATGCAGGCCTTTTAATCGGGAGGAGAGTTGAGGCGTTTTATTTGTAGCTTTTTCTCTTTTCTTCCAGCTTCATGTCGAGCATTCTCAATTTGTTAATCGTCTTTGCCAACTCACGGGTTTTTGCTGTAAGTTCTTTCTTGTTTTTTTCCAGCGCTTTTTTTGCGGAGGAGAGCTTCTTATTTTTGCTCGTCAATGCGTTTTTCTGGTAGGTGAGCTTACTCTTTTCTTTCTTTAATACCCTGATTTTCCTTACAAGCTTGTTTTTCCCTTTCTTGCTGATATCCATGAGCATGGTACGGAGGTTTTGCACCTCGAAGTCTTTTTCCTCTCCCGGCGAAAGTTTTATATACTCGTCCAGCGCCTTGCCGGCTTTCAGATAATCCTTTTCCGGGTTCTCGAAGCTTGCATGGAGGAGCGCCAGGTTGAGATAGAGCTTCGCCTTTTTAGCGTCTACGGTCTCTGTCTTCAGCGACTCTTTGATACGAACGATTTCACTCACATAGGCGTCTCCCTTGAGCCCTTTGGGATATCCGCCCAAAAGCCCCTTCGGGATGCAGGCGGTCAGGGAGAGCATGCAAAGTATTAGTACTAAATTTTTGAAGTGGTTCATCATGCCTCCTTGTTTTTCTTTTTTTCTTTGCTTGAAATCTGAACGATTTTGCCGGAATTGCCGGTTGGTGTTTCCTCATTTTTCTTGAGTACGCTCGGTTCTCTCTCGTCTTTTCTCCGATGATCTACAACATAAGCGCTGCCCGGCATCGCTTTGACGCACTCCTTGAGTTCCGCCGCGATCTCGCCGTACTCCACATGGCTCTTCAGTGTTCGTTTCGAGTTTGTCACCACGGCAATGGAGATGCTGGCGAGAGGAAAGACCTGTTTATCTCCCTGCCTGTTTTTGCCGAGGATCGAGCCGCGCGCCCTGTCTTCCTCATCGTAAAGGCCGGGCACCATCTCATCGAAGTCATTAACGATTCCAGTGCAGATTTCCGCATATTTTTCCGGTGTGGTGATGGCGACGAAATCGTCCCCTCCAATGTGGCCGATAAAGTCGTCCTCATTGCCGTAATTGCCGACAACGTTTTCGATGAGGCCGGCCGTAGCGGCAATCAGGTCGTTGCCCTTTGCGTACCCGTAGTGGTCGTTATAGGCCTTGAAGTTGTCGAGATCCATGAAACAGAAGGCGATAGGCAGGTTGGCGTTAATCCTTTTTGTCAGAACATGCTCAATGGTGATTCCGCCAGATAAGCGTGTGAGCGGACTCGCATCGATATGCGTCTCTTCAAGCTCTTTCAGCCGTTTGCCCATTTTGACAAAGGCCCTTGCCAGATCGCCCACCTCGTCGTCGTTTTTGATTTTCGGGTCGTAGTTGAACTCCCCCTCGGCCATCCTTTCCGTCGCCACCTTCAGCCTGTTTATCGCCCCCGAGATATTCAGGGTAATAAAGATGGCCGCAGCAATGGCAAACAGGAACCCCACAACGCAAAGTGTTGCTGCCACCTTAAAGGCGAGGCTGCCTATTTCCGATGTTTTCGCCGTTTTTCTGTTCTGGTCGTTCCTCGCTTCGAGAACGATCTTCCTGATGAGGGTGACGATCTCATCCTGTCTTTCTTTCATTTCTTTGTCGAATTTCTGGGCGGCCTTGGAGGTGGGATCTTCGATTTTTTTATATCCCTTCACCAGAAAATCGTCGTATTGTTTGTGGAGTTTGTGTATCTCTTCCGTGGGGTAGCCCCTGTCTTCCGGGACATCCTCGATCTTTTTTAAGTACTCTGCGAATTCACCGCTTCTCTCCCAGAAGACCTTCAGTATGTCGGGGCTTTTAAGGATGGCGTAGCGGCGGATATAGCTTTCCTGCGCCAGCAGGGTATCCACCATGTCGTCGGAGGCCTCGATAACCGGCACGTCTGTTTCGAGTATACTCCTGTTCAGGTTGTTTAGAAGGTTTAGATTGGTGAGGGCATAAAAGGAGATAATGACGATTAGGGCGAAAAGAGAGATGTAGCCCACGAACATCTTCTTGGCGATGCTGAGCCGGAGGAAGAAGTTAACGACCTTGGGAGAATCTTGCTTGTGTTCTTTTGTCTCTTCTGTTTCCACTGGTAACTTTCTGCCCCGTTTTTATTGAGTGATTTTAATATAGCGCTAAAAGGTTCAAAGGTCAAGAAAGTCCTTAAGTAATGAGGGATTATTAAATTTCTTCGGGACTGGGAGTTTAAAAAAAAGGGCGGAATTTATCCGCCCTCTCTTTCAAGCATATCTGGTTTAACCAGCGGCCTACATGGGTGTGCGAAACAAGTAGATTGCTTCGGCATGAATTTCTTCACCCAGATGGACATCGACTGAGATCTGGGCGTCAATGGTTTCCGTTCCGTCGCTCAGTGTTAACGGGAGAGTGATCGTTCCTACGCCGGGACCCGTTATGTCTCCGTCTATATGCTCGCAGGCAGTGAAATTGAAATCGCAAATGCTGCCTTCAAGATCGATCTCTCCACCCGCCAGGGCTGGCGGTATAGTGAAGTTGACGGTAAGGGGCGAACCCAGGTTGGCCTCGCTTATATCATTTGTAAAGAAGGAGTCGATGAACGGCGCGTCGGTAAAGTTGACCGTCTTCAGGGTTTGTGTATAGGTGAACGTACCCGATGCGCCCGTCACAATATTCGTTCCTGTTACGTCATAAGTTATAACGTCACTTACCTGAGGGGGGGGGGATGTGACGAAATAGGTGTCGAATTGAGCCGGTGGGCTGAATTCAACTTCTACAATGCCTGAGACTTCGTTCCTCGTGCCGGAGGGTGTGAAGGTCACATTCTGGGTTAGAAAGGGCGCCGAGACGATGACCTGCGTCACATTGGCTTGCTCTGGTGCGCCGATGTGGTAGTGGTCGTAATTGTTTTGAGTAAAAGGCGTTGTACCATCATAGATGCGGTTCAGGCCGAAGAGGAGCGTCGTTTCGGCGATCTGCTGGTCGCCGTAGAGAAGCCAGTTGCCCGTTGCCGGGTCTTTCTGGAAGGTCTCTGCAAAGATCTCAGATTCTGTTACACCGCTTTGCGTAGATTCATAGAAGCCGTCCAGTCTGATCCGCTTATTATTGGAGTCATAGGAGGTGCCGGGATCGGGCGGGGCGTTTTGCACGTAAAGCGTAGTGATCGTCTCTTGGCTTGAGAAATAGACCATGTCTAGTGCCGACATGTCCCGGTTCCACCCACCGTCCAGATAGCTGGCGTGGTGAAAGGGGAGAACTGCCGCTGCTGTTACCGTCCCACTATTGAAAAGGTCTTTGAGCTTAGCAAAGCTTTTGTTTACCCCATCGACAGCTGCCTGAACTTCATCGATGGCTACCATCTGGATAGAAATTGCGCTACCTGCTGCGACGGTATGGATTGTTTCTCCGTAGTAGGTGGCCGTGGTTGCATTATCAAAAGCTGTTGCCTTGAAGGTGTAGGTGCCTGGTTCAACGGTATAGGTGTTTGTATATGTCCCACCCGAAATGTTGATGATGTCGATCTGAGTGGTGTAGTTGGAAAGAGGAACTTCCAGTTTGATGGAGTTGATTGGCTGATGCGTGTACTTGCTGAGTCGTTTGGCGGCCCCTGCGTCGCTGTCGCCGGGGATGCTGAGAGAGATTGTAACATTTGGCCCTCCGCTGTTTTGCGCGTTATCACCACCGCCGCAGCCTGCGAGCAAAAGTATGAGAAACAGCATAGGCGCTGTCATTAAAAACCCGCTCTTCATCTCCTTTATCAATGCTTCCATCGTCTATCTCCCTCTTATTAATTGGTTCGCAGTTTATACCTACAACTAGGGCTGAGGTCTGGCTGGAAATTCTACGGTTACGTTGGCATCAACGGTGCCGAGCAGTTCCGGTGCTGTTACGGTGATGGGCACTGTTGCTACCTCTGGTGGCGTTGAGTTATCCTCTGATTCCATAGTTGTCGCACCTGAAGCCTTTGAACTCCCGTCTGGATTCAATGCATTTCCTGATGGATCCAGGTATTCCCCAATGTCTATAATCTCTTCCGTCGGTGTGTCTTCCCCTGTTCCTCCTGAAGGATCAGTCGTGGGGTCGATTGTCGGGTCTGGAGTTCCAAAGGTTTCTGTTATTTCCGCTTCTGCCATGACGGGATCGGGTTCCATTATGGATGGATCTCCCGCGACATCACCACTACCTGCGTCACCCGTTGTCGAGTCGCCACCTGCTGTGCCATCGCCAGCAGCATCTCCCTCCGTCGTTCCGTCACTTGAGGTTCCTTCATCGGTTGAGCCGGTATCATCGGACGACTCATCTCCGCCTTGATCGTCGCCATTTTCCCGTTCCGTCTTCTTCAGGATATTCTGGAGCGCTGTGTCGCTGATCGGTGTGGGTGCCGAGACGGGGGCGCCCTTGGGCGTATAGACCATCATGCCTGCAGGTACGATGACCTTTTCGGGGAAGTTTGGATTGATGCTCCTCGCTTCAACCTCGCCCGAGTGGACGGCAATATAATCGGGTGTTTGCGTCCAACTGGTTCCTTTAATCCCGGCCACGGCGGAAGGAGACTCCACCTCAAACCTGGAGCCCTTCCTCGCTTCAAATTTTGCTGCAAAGACGCGGATCATCCCCCGGAAGGTTTTGAAGATAGAACTGCGGAAACTCCGCTTTGGCTGGTACTTGAATTCCTTTACTTGCAGCCTCGTCCTTTCGGCCATATTGATTTTGCTGCCGTCGATGTATGTGATTTCAGCCTTGGAATTGCTCTTGGTGCGGATGATGTCTCCCACTTCTATACTGTCGCCTTTTCTCAGCGGCACCGCTCGGAACACGCCCGGTTTTTTCACATCGACGCGTCCTTTGGTGTAGGTAACTTCTCCCGCCTTAGCCGCGAGGGAAATGGCAGGTACTGCCATAAGCAGAGATAGGACGATGAGGAACGAAAATAATCTTCCCCTCGAGGTGGATGGACTCCGGTATGATCTTGACATCATATGTAGCTCCTTTTATCTTTAAAGAAATTGCAACTGATTCTACAGTCTGTAGAATGACGAATTGTTTTCCGTAAAAACACTCAATATATTTACTGCAATTTTAACACCAATCGATGGATTATGCTACTGTTTTTGCTAAGTCTTTCAGGTGAATAGGTAAAGGGTTTCAAGGTGATTCTGACGGGCGCTCTCTGCTCCGACAAGTAGGTCTTCTTATCCAGTGAAATGGCAAAAAAACAGCCCGGCCGTGAAATAATTGCACAGGCGAAAAGGCTCAGCCGACAACATTCATTTTCAACTAGAAGGGCTAGCGGGTCTTTGTGCTGCCGGCAATCGTTTTTTTGGAAATGAGATGAGGAAGCAAGCCGGATGAAGCTAATCTCTTGCTTGCTGGTTTTACACCTTTTCGTAAGGGTCGAAGAGCTTCTTGTATTCGTCGAGGGCATAGCGGTCCGTCATGCCGGCAATGTAGTCGGCGATGATCCGTTCCTTGTTGTCGCCGCTGATCTGCTCATAGGCGTGGGGGGGGAGCTGTTCGGGTTTGCTTTTATAGGCGTCGAAGAGTTCCGTCATGAAGCGGTTGGCCTTTTCCGCCATACGGATGACCCGGTAATGCCGGTAGAGATTTGTCTTGAGGAACTGCTTGAGTTCCCTGTTTTTTTCGAGGATTTCCGGGCTGAAAGAAACGATTGTTTCCTTGCAGTTTCTTACATCTTCAACGCTTTTTAAACCGAGACCTTTGATGTTTTTCACCACAGTCTGTATGAGGTCGGTAACGAGTACGTTGATAATCTGGCGGACTGTCTGGTGGCGTCTCACCTTGAAGGGTTGATCTTTTATCTCCTTCAATACCTGTTCATAAATTTCTCTAAAAAGGGTGACCTCCATCAACTGATCGAGGTCGATCATTTTGGAGGTGAGGCCGTCATCTATATCATGATTGTTGTAGGCGATCTCGTCAGCGAGGTTGACGATCTCCGCTTCGAGGGTCGGTTTCAGGTGGGGCTCGAACTCCGATGACATGTCCGGGTTGTCGTGCTCGGAAGAGTGTTTGATGATTCCTTCCCTTACCTCCCACGAGAGGTTCAGCCCCTTGAAATGGGGGTATTTGTCTTCCAGATAATCGACGACACGGAGGCTCTGGCGGTTATGCTCGAATCCGCCGTGGTCCTTCATCAGCTGATTGAGCAGCCTTTCGCCTGAGTGGCCGAAGGGGGTGTGACCGAGATCATGGGCGAGTGCAATCGCCTCGGCCAGGTCTTCGTTCAGGCGGAGCGCCCTCGCCATGGTGCGCGTAATCTGGGCCACTTCGAGGGTGTGGGTGAGGCGGGTGCGGTAGTAGTCCCCTTCGTGGTTGACGAAGACCTGCGTCTTGTATTCGAGCCGCCGAAAGGCGCTGGAGTGGATGATCCGGTCCCGGTCCCGTTGGAAGGCGGTCCGCATGGGATGCTCCTCTTCGGCATGCCTTCGCCCTTTTGAGCCGGCGGATTTCATGGCATAGGGGGCCAGTTTTTCCGCTTCTATTTTCTCCAACTCTTCCCGCATCTGCATGAGGCGTAGTTTAACCGACTGTTTGTGGCAGGTCAAGGTTCCCGTCGGTCTTTGCAATTCCGGGAACCGGCACTCTCATTTCATGGTTGATTTCCGGTAGTCTTGATCGGTAAGATTGCATATTATTAACCCGGCACTTAAATAGAGAGTCTTTACAATTTAATCATAACCCCTCCCAACCTCCCCTTTATACCCAAAGGGCACACTGTCTTAAGAGGAGGGGCCTAGATTCCCCCTCTTAGAGTAAGAGGGGGTTAGGGGGCGTTAGAAATAAAAAGTCTCCCTATTTGTGGGCCTATTTAATAACAAAGCGTTTTTTACGGAGGAGGAAGAGATGAGGACTTTTTTAATCACGGTTTTGATGGCGGCCCTTTCGGGCCTTTATACAGGGGCGGCAGTGGCCGGGACCGACAATCAGTCGATGCCGAAGGCCGGTTCTATTCTGCTCGCCTCTGCAACGGGGAAAGAAGGGGCGGGAAGCGAGGATAAGGCCGGCAAAAAGAAAGAGGTTGCAAAAAATAAGGTGGAACTCTTCACGACGAGTTGGTGCGGTTACTGCGCAATGGCGCGGAAGTTTTTGCGAGACAGGAAGATAGAATTCATCGAGTACGATATAGAGAAGGACGAAGCGGCTGCCCTTCGCCGCCAGCGGCTTTACGGCAGGGGCGGGGTGCCCCTGGCAGTCATAAACGGGACGGCTATCCTCGGGTTTTCGCCGGATGCCTACGATGAAGCGCTAAAGAAGTAGTCCTTAAAGAATAAAGGGAGCGGCTCCTTTTTCTTTGGGAACCTGGAATCAAGGTTCAACCTTCTATGGGACTTTTGAACTTCCCTTTTGTCCCATATCAAGGGCAGGCCCCTTTTGCCTCACTGGCCATAATTGCTATATTTGCTACTTTGATCCTAAAATGGTCGTTATTAGGATATAAACCAAGGCTTTTTAAAAGTCAAAAGCTTTTCATTTCAGATAGTTAGCCTGGCTCGATCTTATCATTCATACCCATCTTACTTTCAACCCACCCTCGCACATCATTATAGCGGTAAGAGGCGAGACTTCCAAAGCCCGGTAGTGAGCGTGCCTTGATAGAGGTAAATTGGGGCGCTGGAATACCGCATAAAAAACGGGTTGTCACCTCTGACGAAGGCTTTTTATCCATTTTGGCAAAAAAGGTTTTAGTGAGTTTCTCAAGAGAGACGTCATCCAATGGGTCAAGAGCCCCTTCTTCGGCAATCTTTGCACTATGCCCTTTGCAGACAGAACAATGACCGCACTTCTCGGGAGCCTTCTCATCGCCAAAATAGACAGCCAACCGGCCATTAATACATTTATCACTTTCAAAGAGTTTTACCATAGAGGCAATACGGTTGATCTCGGTCCTTTCCTTCTCCTTGAAATGGCTGAAAAGCTCCTCAGTCAATGAATCAATTGGCAGGCCGGGAGTGAGCACTTCATAAACATCGGTCATTTGCTTGCTTTCCAGGAAGATATATCCCTTGTCATGAAAATATTCCAGGGCCTTTACAACACGGTTTCGCTCGGCTCCGTACTCTTCAAAAAGCGTCTCAAAATCGAGGGTATACCAGATTTTGGCCTTTTGGGAGGCCTTGAGTATTAACTTAACAAAATCCCGTCGTTCGCCTTTGAATTTATCGATTAATTCCTCTTCTCCTATTTGGCACTTAAAACGAATCTCTGCAAAGTAGGAATAAAGGGGTTTTATAACCATCTTCATTTCCAGATGAACGAGTAAGGTTTTTAGCGGCAATTGACGAATGTTAGAAAATGATGAAAGCGAAAGAATACGGGTTTCCCAGTTATGAGGGGCCGCTTTAATCTCTGACAAAACCTTACTGATGCCTTCTTTTTCCGGTGTGTCGCCGTAGATGAAGTTTTCAAGGATATTGAGGTTGCTCCCGTTTGCCAGAACAAGGCAATGGGATTCTTCTCCATCCCGTCCGGCCCTTCCTATTTCCTGGGAATAACTTTCAATCGATTTTGGAAGGTCGTAGTGAATAATATTCCTGATATTACTTTTGTCGATTCCCATCCCAAAGGCGATGGTGGCTACAATACAGTTTGTTTCTCCCTCCATAAAGGCGGTTTGCACTTCCTCCCGCACTTCGCTTTTCATCCCTGCATGGTAGGCTCTTGCCTTGATCCCGCAACTCGCCAGCTTCCCGGCCACCGCTTCGGCGCTTTGTTGCAGAGTAACGTAGACAATCGTGGGTTCATCTTTTTTTTCATCAAGCCAGTGGCTCAAAAGGCGATCTTTTTCCTTCTCTTCTGCCGGCTTAATACTAAGATTAAGGTTTGGACGATAAAAGCCCGTTCGCACAACCTTCTCCTTGTCGATGGAAAATTTGCGGCTCATATCCTCGATAACCCGAGGTGTCGCCGTTGCCGTAAGGAGCAGGGCCTGCGGAATATTAAAGGCTTTCTGATAGTCCGGCAGTTTAAGATAATCGGGCCTGAAGTTATGGCCCCACTCCGATATGCAATGCGCTTCATCAACAACGAGCAGCGAAATTGGGACTTTCATTATAAAGTTACGAAAATGCTCATTTTTAAGTCGTTCCACAGAAATCATCAGAATCCTGATTCGACCTTCCCTGACGGCCTCCATCACGCTGCTTGCCTCTTCCCGGTTTTGGGTGGAGTCAATAGAGGCGGCAGGAATGTTTTTGCTGTTCAAGAAATCGAGTTGGTCCTTCATTAAAGCCAGAAGAGGGGATATGACCAGTGTAAGATGTTTCAGGTGCAGTGCCGACAATTGGTAGCATAGTGATTTCCCCGAACCTGTAGGGAAGATAGCCGCCGATGATTCGCCATTAACAACGGCAGAGATAACAGCTTCCTGGCCTTCCCGGAACCGGTCATAGCCAAAATGTTCTTTAAGGGTCTTATGAATCATTAGTGTTGTCCCGTTAGAAATTTGTATCTATAGTAGCTCTGAGTTGAATTACGCAAGAAACCTGTCATTTCGAGTGAAAGGAGAAATCTTTTCCCAATACAGGGAATCTCTATTAATCTGTCATGCCGGACTTGATCCGGTATCCAGAGGTCTGATTTAACTGGATTCCCGCTTTTGCGGGAATGACAAAATGTTAATTTTTAGAGGTCGCCTACAGACTAAGATTTCTTCTCGCACCTCGTCGAAATGACAGGCGACTGTATAAACAAATCGAAATCGTAAAATCTCAGGCAAAAACCTTGCCTGAGCTACCTTTTTTCAAACCATCTACCTTACCCTCTAAATGAAGTTTCTAAAAATATAAAAGGGGTCTTTACTCTTTTATATCAAGGGCTTGCCTTGGTCTGACCTGGCTCCTTTATTACTTCCCTTAAATCAACGACCCCGCAGCAAGCTGACGGGGTATGAACTGGGATAATTTATTTTGTATCGTAGCAAGCTACGGGGAATTGCACCCGCCAGGGATTAAAGTCTTTTAAAGTCATTGCCCGTAGGGTTCTGAAAAACCTTAAGATCAAATTCAGGTATGACGGCAAGGATATGATCGAAAATATCCGACTGGATCGCTTCATAATTGGCCCAGACCTTGTCTTTACAAAAGATGTATATCTCCAGTGGGAGGCCGTGTTCTGTAGGCGCCAGTTGGCGCACGATGAAGGTCATATCCTGACTTATCATGGGGTGGTGTTTAAGGTATTCGATGACATAGGCGCGGAAGGTGCCTATATTAGTAAGCCTCCTGCCGTTTGCGGGGTTTGATTCATCGACATTTTTCGCACTGTTATCTTCGGCTATCTCTTTCGAGCTTCTATTGATGTAGTCTGATATATACTGGATAGATGAAAAGCGTTTAAGCATCTCATCTGTGCAGAATTTTACCGTACTCATGTCTATATTGACGGCACGCTTTATACGCCGCCCGCCCGACTCACTCATGCCTCGCCAGTTTTTAAAGGAGCCGCTTATAAGTGCATAAGTGGGGATGGTGGTTATTGTCTTGTCCCAGTTCTGTACCTTCACCGTTGTAAGGGCCACCTCAAGGACGTCTCCGTCTGCACCGTACTGCGGCATCTCTATCCAGTCGCCATTGGCGATCATCTTGTTGGCGCTCAACTGAATACCGGCGACAAAACCGAGGAGGACATCTTTAAAGACGAGCATCAGCACGGCCGTGAGGGCGCCGAGGCCGCTTAAGAGGTAGAGGGGGGACTTGTCTAATATTCTGGAGATGATGAGGATGCCGCCAAGAAAATAGGCAACGATCTTCAAGACCTGAACAAAGCCTTTAATAGGGACTTCTTTTGAGACCTCGAAGTTTTGGTATATATCCGAAACGGCGTTAAGGAGCGCGTCCAGTACCAGTATCCCGATGACGATGATGTAGATCATGACCCCGCTCATAATCGTTGCAGCGGTAGCTGCATACTCCCTGAGAATAAGAGGGATTGCAAGGTATATGACCATAGCGGGAGCCAGGTGAGCAAGTTTGTTAAAGACCTTTCTCTCAAGGAGAATGTCGTCCCACTTTGCGCCTGTGCGGGATATGATATAACCGATTCCGGTAAGAAGCATACGCCTGGCAATCAGGTCCGAGATAATGCTAAGTAGAATAACGACGCTGAGGGCAATTCCTATTGCAGCAATCTCAGCCAAACTTGTTTCCAGCCCCACATTTATGAGCCACCTTTGCATCAGTTCCATAATAGCAAAACCTCAAAAACCTCTCTGGATTTATCGATCTCTTCTACTTTCATATCTCGATATGTGGCAAAAGTATAGCACACATGCTCTGTTTTGAATCATGAATGTGACAGGCCTGCGTGGGATTCTCTGGCTGTAGTTGAAGGATTAAAGAGCGACCGTTTAAAGTACTAACCTCTCAAATTTAAAAAACCCGAAACCGTGTTGCCGGTTCGGGCTTTTTAAGATTCGCGCATTGTTGATTAGTCTCCCGTTAGAACACTCTTTCTAACAGGGCAGGCCCACCCCGACATTTGCCCGCTATTCTATACCCCCAAAACCTCCCTTTGCAACTATTTATCGCCCCCCCCTGCGCATCCTCCATCTGGGAAAGGTCTTCATAAACGGACTCGACAACACCCTTCATCTCCTCATCGGAAACGGGGAGGTAATGGAACTCTTCGCCTTCCGCCTGCATCATTTCCAGGTTGAGTATAGTCCCGGGGAGAATGTCCTCCTCCTTGCCCGTCTCCCCCTTGACGGCATAGGGGATCCACCTTGGCCCTTCGAGGGAGAGGACCATGTAAGACGCGTCGGCAACGGCCAGGACGGAGTGCGCTGCCAAGTGAGAAAGTGTCCCGTAACTTAAGACTATGCCGCTCCCCAGTTCGTAACCGACAGGAACTACGACGGCCTTGGAGAGTTGATAAACTCCAACAGTTGCGCCTGCGACGGCCGAGACCGCCGTGCCCCCTACCAGCGCAGTGCCGGCGATTGCGTTGCCGAAGACCTGGGTTGCAGCCGCACCGGTCTCACCGACTATCCTTTTGCTTTATATCCAGCATAGTTGATTGATTTCAATCGGAGGCTTGCAGCCTCCTCCATTACCACAATCCTAAAAATCACTTTGAAAATAGTATGTTAGTCGGAGGTCACTCTTTTGGCACGGGGATTGCTTTATGTATGCTCAGTTGGGATGAACTTCCAACCTCCTTTATTTATCGTCCCCACCTCTGTGGGGACATTTTTTAAATCTATAAAATCAATATGGAGGCTATAGTCAAGAATGATTTATGAAAGGAAAGGAATCATGAAAATGAGAATGGCCCGTTTGTTTTTTTTAGGCATCCTCACAGTTGGAAGTATGGCTGCATCAGCATTTGCCGAGGAGGTGATCCGGTTTGAGGATGTGGTAGTGACGGGAACACGTGAAGAGACTCGCAAATCTGAAATTTCGGAAACGGTAGGACAGGTTGAAGGTTCTGAGATTAGAGACACAAAACCGACCCATCCTTCTGAGATTATGAGACAGATTCCGGGCGTTCATGTCAATGTTACAGGCGGTGAAGGGCACATGACCTCTATTCGCCAGCCGATAACCACCGGCGCAGTCTATCTCTACCTTGAAGATGGTATACCGACGCGCTCTACCGGATTTTTTAATCATAACGCTCTTTATGAAGTCAATGTACCCCAGTCTGACGGCATTGAAGTTACCAAGGGTCCGGGAACTTCACTGTACGGAAGTGATGCTATCGGTGGTGTCATTAATGTCATGACCCGGCCATCACCTGCATCACCTGAATTTGAAGTAACACGTGAGTGGGGTGAGTTCGGGTGGGAAAGAACTCTTATAGTATAGCGTAAATGGGGACGGTTCTATTTAATCTCACTCTCTTCTTTTCGCGGACTCCCGACCCGTTTGATTACCGCTTCAACTTTACTGCTGATTGTCAAATAATTAGAACCGTCCCCATTTTATTTATTGTGGCAACAATGAAATGCCAGGGCTGGTCGTTGAAGCACGACGGTGCCCACCTCGCCGCCTCCAGCATGGAGAGGAGTTTTTCTTTTTCGATAGGCTTATCCGAAAAGGTTCGCGGGCTCCAGCGTTGTTTAATTAGGTCGTGGAGATTGATGTTTGTATTGGCTGGTTTTTGCATGGTCGGTTCTTTACCCCTGTAGAGTGGGCTGCGCCCACCTTTTTTTGATTATGATTCGGTGGGCACAGCCAACCTTACTTAACTAAAGGCTACCTCTAAAAATTAACATTTTGTCATTCCGCGCGCCCGAACAAAGTGACA
>CBDVDA010000094.1:0-14072 GCA_965372635.1 uncultured bacterium
CGCTCCGCCTTCTCATTACCTTTTCTGAACCCGCAGTAGAGGCAGTTGTTGATACAGTCGTTGGTCAGGTAGAGCGGCGCAAAGAGGACGATCCGCGTCCCGAAGGACCTAATCTTCACTTCTCTGGAAGCGGCGAGGATCTCCGAAAATAAGCGAGGCTCCTGTCCCGCCCGGATAAGGGTGGACACCTCCTCTATTGAGAGCCCCTCCAACGCCTTCGCCCGGACGAGTATCTCCTTCACCGTATTGGCAGGAGGCATTCCCTCTTCCGCCAGCAGGCCGGTAATTTTTTCACAGTCGATTATGTTCATTCCATCAAAATAAAAAAGCCCTTTCCTTTTTTAAGGAAACGGCTTTAGAGGCTATCCCGGCAGGATCATTGCCTGCCTTTAAATCAACCTTCCGCTTCCCTACGCCGGCATTACCCGGGTCAGGTTCGAGGGGTCGTTCCAATCTAAAACTCTCAGCCCGGTTTGTCCGGGCGCCCCCAGCGATATTTCTAGCTCTAAAGGTATCAAAAGTCGCCGAAAAAGTCAATTATGGAATGTAGTCCAAAGCCCCCTCAAACCTTTGCAATACCCTGCCTGATTGTGCTACTATTTCGGACTTCAAAAAACGCCATCTTTTAAGGATTCCATTCACTCAATCATGAAATCTTCTATCACTGAAATCTTCAGCCGGGCCGTTAAGAAAAGTTTCCCCGAAGAACAGTCGTTGCCTGCTATTTTTCTCGAATCTCCAAAACAGAAAGATCACGGCGATTACGCCCTTAATATAGCCATGGTGCTCGCCTCGCAGGTGAAGAAAAACCCGAGAGAGATCGCCAAAACGATCATTGACAACGTTGACGATTCTGACGGGGTGCTTAAAAAGGTTGAAATTGCAGGCCCGGGGTTCATCAACATCACCCTCGAGGAGGATTACTGGTGGAAGATACTGACCGACATCCACGAAAAGGGGAAGGCCTACGGGGAAGGGGAGGTGGGGGCGAAGGAGAAGGTCAACATCGAATTCGTAAGCGCCAATCCGACGGGACCGCTCCACGTGGGGCATGGGCGGGGCGCCGCCGTGGGGGATGCGCTCGCCAGGATACTCGTCGCCGCCGGGTATAACGTGACCAGGGAATATTACTGGAACGACGCGGGAAGCCAGATCAATAATCTCGGCATATCGCTGAACTACTGGATTAAAGGTCATTTCGATCCGGCAGCGATAAAATCGGTTCCCTTTCCGGAAAATGGCTACCATGGCGAGTATACGGAAGCGACGGCGAATGCGATTATCAACAACCCGAATCGGTCCGATTCGGGTGTGCTGAAAAGTATTAAACATCTGCCCCTCTCAGAAGCCATCGACCCCGGCATGCCTACCGCCCTGACAACGGGACTGGTTGGCGCAGAAATTAATAAAGTTAAAATAATGGATGCCTTGCAAAAATTCGGCGGCATCTATTTCGACATTGAGCAAAGCGAGAAGAAACTCCACGCCAGCGGTGAGGTAGCAAAAGGAATGGAGTACCTGGAAGAAAAGGGCCTTCTCGAAGAAAAGGAAGGCGCGCTATGGTTCAGGTCAAGCGACT
Source organism: uncultured bacterium (assembly GCA_965372635.1). Classification (GTDB taxonomy): domain Bacteria; phylum Desulfobacterota; class JADFVX01; order JADFVX01; family JADFVX01; genus CBDVDA01. Next base: position 1,580 of record CBDVDA010000094.1, read on the forward strand.
TTGGCGATGAAAAGGACAGGGTCGTAAAAAAGGAAGACGGCAACCTTACCTATCTTGCTGCCGACATCGCCTACCACAAGAAAAAACTGGACAGGGGGTACGACCGTATCATCGATGTCTGGGGGGCGGACCATCACGGTTACATTCCGCGCGTCAGAGGCGCAATCGAGGCGATGGGTTTCGATCCCGAAAAATTCAGCGTTCTGCTCATCCAGATGGTAACCCTCACGAGGGAAGGGAAGCCGGTAATCATGTCAAAACGTTCCGGTTCTTTCGTAACGCTGGAAGAGGTCATTAAAGAGGTGGGGAGCGATGCGGCACGGTTCTTTTTCCTCATGCGGCGCTACGACAGCCAGCTCGAATTCGACCTCGAACTCGCCAAGAAGACGACGACCGACAACCCCGTCTTCTACGTGCAGTATATGCATGCCAGGATTTGCAGCATCTTAAAACATGCCGAAGAAGCGGGCCTTAAAATGCCGGAACCGGGGGACGTCAACCTCGCTCTGCTAACGGAACCGGAAGAGATAGAGATCATAAAATATCTCGCCTCCTTTCCCGAGATCGTCGAAGGGAGCGCCCTCTCTATGGAACCCCACAGGCTTACCATTTTTCTCACCAACCTGGCCACCGCCTTTCACAGCTACTACAACAAGACGCGCATCGTAACCGACGATGTTGCTCTCAGCCGGGCGCGGCTCTATATGGTATTCGCCTCGAAGGTGGTCGTTAAAAATGCGCTCGCCTTGCTAGGCATCAGTGCACCGGATAAGATGTAGCCCGAAGGACAATGAAAAAAAAGAAAAAGAATTACCTCTTCGAACTGGACAACAGGCAGATGGTCATGGTCTTCGCCGGGCTCGCCGTCATCTGTCTTCTCGTCTTTTCCGCCGGATTTATGGCCGGGTCAAAATCGGCGCGCGAAGAGTTGAGGCTGGCAAAGAAGAGCGACGACTACAGGTCTAAGATACGGGCGCCGAAGCTGGTCAAGGAGCGGTTTGAAAGAGAAAAGAAAGAAAAAGCGGCGTCTAAAACAGCTATGACAACGCCGGAAAAATCGATTGAAGCGGTAATTGAATCGGCATCGAAGGGAGAGAAGGCAGCTTCTTCAGGTCAGGCGAAGAAAAAAGGCGCTTCGGAAAAGGTGGCAAAGGCAAAAGATAAAATAAAGAGAACCCAGAAGACGGCTCAACCTGCGCCTACAGAGGTTAAAAAAGAAAAGAAGTACTTTGTGCAGGTCGCTTCTTTCCCGACTGAAAAGGATGCCTCTGAAAAGAAAAAGAAACTTTTAAAAAGGAAATACCGTGCACTGGTCGTCAAGGCCGATATCCCCGGCAAAGGAATCTACTATCGCGTCAGGATAGGCCCCTTCAAAAGGCTCGACAGGGCGAAGGCCTTCGCCCTCGCCTTCGAGAAGAAAGAAAAGTCTCCCACCTTCATCGCGCAGGATTAACCGTTGATCTCATTCTCCAGAAATTTAACGAGCAACCGCACGCCGACGCCGACGGCCCCTTTCGGGCGGTAGTTTCTTCCCTTCGTTTCCCATGCCGTTCCGGCAATATCAAGGTGGGCCCAGTGAAATTTTGAGGCGAAGCGGTCGAGAAAAGCCGCCGCTGTGATGGTGCCGGCTTCCTTCCCCCCCACATTCTTCATGTCGGCAATGTCGCTTTTAATTTGCTCTTTGTAGGGCTCCCAGAGTGGGAGTTCCCAGAGCCGTTCCCCCGTTTCTTCCCCCGCTTTCTGCACCTTTTTCTTCAACCCTTCGTTATTTCCCATCAATCCCGTGGCGTGACTTCCTAGCGCGACAACGCAGGCGCCGGTGAGCGTCGCCAGGTCGATGACGGCAGAGGGCTTGTAGCGCTCGGCGTAGGTGAGAGCGTCGGCAAGGATAAGCCGCCCCTCGGCATCCGTATTTTGCACCTCGATGGTTTGTCCCGACATTGAGGTGAGAATATCCCCCGGCTTATAGGCTTTCCCGCCGGGGAGGTTCTCCGTGGCGGGAACGAGGGCGACGACGTTGACGGAAAGTTTCAGTGCAGCCGCCGCCATGACGGCGCCGAGTGCTGCCGCCCCGCCCGACATGTCGGTTTTCATCTCCTCCATCCCGGCCGACGGCTTGATAGAAATCCCCCCGCTGTCGAAGGTGACCGCCTTTCCGACAAACACGCAGGGGCGTGCCTTCGGCTTCCCCCCCTTGTATTCCAGGACAATAAATTTAGGGGGCTGGCTGCTCCCCCCGGAAACGCCGAGAAGAGCGCCCATCTTGAGCGTCTCCATATCACTTTTTTCAAGTATATCGAGCTTGAGCTTGAGCTTGAGCTTCTTCGCCATCTTTTTGGAAGCCTCGGCCAGATAAGTGGGCGTCGCCACATTTCCCGGTTGGGAGATGAGATCCCGGCTGAAACAGACCGCCTCCGAAATCAGCCGTCCTCTTTCCGTTCCCAATGCAAGCGCCTTGGCGCGCCTGTGTCTCGGGGGGAGGATGAGGTTGACCTGTGTCACCTTCTTCGGTTTCCCCTTCTTTTCTGTTTTGTAATCGTCGAAAGAGTAAAGCGCTAACGCCGATCCCTCTGCCACCGCCTGCCCGATCTCATCGAAAGAAAAAATATCGGCCACCGCCTGCGGCAATGCTGTCGACATCGCTTTCAATTTCATTTTTTTTACGGCATTTGCCGCAATACCTGCACTCTCTCTGAGGGTCTCCAGTGTAAACTCACGCCGGGAGCCGAGCCCAACAACCAGAACCCTCTCGGGCGAAATTTTACCATTCGTATAGATTGTTAGCGTCTGTTTTTTTCTCGCCTTGAAATCACCCGACTTTAAAGCTGCCGAGATGACGCCGCCAAGCGCCTTATCCACCTTGTTTAAAAGTGCGTCTTCTGATCGCCCTTCGAACCTGCCGAGGACAATACAGGGTGTTCTATGAACGAGCACGTTCTTTCTAAGTACCTTGATATCCACTACTATGTCTCCTTATGCTTGGGTTTATTATAGGCCCTTTAAAAAGTAGGACAATTCCATGCTATTCTATTCGGGATTAGCAGTACTGTCCAGAGATTTTTTTTCTTTCATGAATTCGGCAAAGTCAGCCACGCTTTTTTCCATGTAATGTACCATATCGTCGATCAAGGCATCAAGGGTGCCGGGACAGGGTTCTATCCTGGAGCTGGAAAGCCTGTTTAGGATGATATCTTTTATATAGAGTCTGTCCACCTCTGCGTGCGAACTTTGAGAGGCCATAGCAGTTCGTACATGTCTCAGCATTTCAACTGACAAGCGTCCCTCCCCTGGAAAATCAGGAGTGATTTTGATATCTTTCTCCATTTGGTGAAAGTATACCACATCTCCCGCGTTACGCAAGAAAGGGGGCATTTTTTATGGTGTTATATGATTTGCAAAGCAACTTTTCAGCGCCTCTCATTTAAGAACACCTCATGACAAAGAGCATAAAGCAGGCGCATGGTCTCCATTTAGTCTCTTTAGAACGCGCTTACAAAGGAAAAAATGTTTGACTATGGGGCTAAAAAAGGTATAATTCCACTCTTTTGCTTTTACCTAAAACAGGAAACAGAGGGAGGTTTCACATGGCGGCGCTCAAGGTTGGGATCAACGGTTTCGGAAGGATCGGCAGAAACGTATTTCGCGTTTTGCTGGAAGATAGCGGCATTGACGTTGTGGCAATTAATGATCTTACAGATTCGAAAACGCTGGCCCATCTGCTTAAGTATGATTCCGTTCACGGCATCTTCAACGCCGATATTAATGCAAAAGAGAATGCCATTTGCGTAAACGGCAGGGAGATCGCCATCTCAGCCGAAAGAGATCCTGCGGCAATCCCCTGGAAAGATCAGGGCGTCGATGTTGTTCTCGAATGTACGGGGCTCTTCGTGGGACGGGCAGATGCGTCCAAGCACCTCCGCGACGGGGTGAAAAAGGTGGTCATCTCTGCACCGGCAAAGGAACCCGACCTGACTGTCGTTATCGGCGTCAACGATAACACCTACGATCCGGGCAGCCATCACATTATCTCCAACGCCTCCTGCACGACCAACTGCCTCGCGCCGGTGGCAAAGGTGCTCCATGAAAAGTTCGGCATCAAGCGGGGGCTTATGACGACCATTCACTCTTACACTAATGACCAGAAAATCCTCGACCTTCCTCATTCGGACCTGAGGCGGGCAAGGGCGGCGGCCCTGTCCATGATCCCCACCACGACGGGCGCGGCCAAAGCGGTGGCTCTTGTTCTCCCGGAATTGAAAGGGAAGCTTGACGGAATGGCCATCAGGGTACCCACGCCGAACGTTTCCGTAGTAGACCTTGTGGCGGAACTAGATAAAGAGGCTTCAATAGAGGAGATAAACGCCGCAATCGAAACCGCCGCATCGGGACCGATGAAGGGGATACTCCAGTATTCCGATGAACCTCTCGTTTCCATCGATTTCAACGGCAATTCTCATTCGTCTATATTTGACGCCAAATCGACAACCGTGATCGGGAAGAACCTCGTAAAGATACTCTCCTGGTACGATAACGAGTGGGCCTTCTCCAACCGGATGGCCGATCTTTTGAGGATTATCGACAAAAACTAGCAACGCACTATGATCGATATCAGCTACATCGACGAACTGCCCCTCAAGGGTAAAAAGGTCCTCATTCGTGTCGATTTCAATGTTCCCCTCGACGAAAAGGGGAACATTGCCGACGACACACGCATTCGGGGCGTTTTGCCTACTATCAACTACGCCCTCGATGAAGGGGCAAGCATTATCCTCGCATCTCACCTGGGACGTCCCAAAGGGAAGGTTGTTCCGTCCATGAGTCTGGCACCGGTGGCCAAACGGCTCGGTCGACTCCTCGACAAAGAGGTGAAGATGGCGCCCGACTGCGTCGGCGATGAGGTAAAGACGATCATCAATTATATGGCCAACGGCGAGATCGTTCTTTTGGAAAACCTCCGTTTTCACGCGAAAGAAGAGAAAAACGACAACGGTTTTGGTGCAAAGCTCGCCTCTCTTTGCGATATCTTCGTCAACGACGCCTTCGCCACGGCGCACCGTTCCCATGCGTCCAACGTGGCCATCACGGAGCATGTAGCCGAATCGGTGGGAGGTTTCCTCATGCGGAATGAACTGAGCTACTTCGAAAAGGCGATGGAAAACCCCATGAGGCCGCTCGTGGCGATCATCGGCGGCGCGAAGGTTTCCGGTAAAATAGAGGTGATCGAAAATCTCGTGGACAAGGTTGACAAGCTGATTATCGGTGGTGGTATGGCTTTTACCTTTCTTAAGGCCCGCGGCTTCGAGATCGGAAAATCACTCGTAGAAGACGATATGATGGAGGTGGCGCTAAGAATCATCGCCAAGGCGAAGAAAAAAGGGGTAAAACTCTACATGCCTGTGGACTGTATCGCAGCGGATAAATTCGACCCGGCGGCGGAAACGAAGGTGGCCCCCGTGCAGGAGATCCCGCCCGAATGGATGGGGCTCGACATCGGCCCTGCCACCACCATGCTCTATTCCGCCGCACTACAGGGAGCAAAGACCATCGTCTGGAACGGCCCCATGGGCGTCTTCGAAATGGACGCCTTCAGCCGGGGGACTTACGCCATGGTCTCCAACGTGGCCAACTCCTACGCCATGACTATCGTTGGCGGCGGCGATACGGATGTGGCCATACACAGGGCGGGGGAGCTTGCCAAGATATCCTACGTTTCCACGGGAGGGGGCGCCTTCCTCGAACTGCTGGAAGGGAAGGAACTCCCCGCCATAACGGCGCTCCATAAAAACAAGAAAAAGACGATGAAAGGGGCAGTTTGATGGCGAGGATGGCGGTTATAGCGGGCAATTGGAAGATGAACACCAGCCCGTCCGAAGGGGTTGAACTGGCCAAGAACTTGAAAAACCGCCTGAAAGGCGTTCAAGAGGTAGAAATCATCGTTGCTCCCCCTTTCACGCACCTTCACGCAGTGGGTGAAGCAATAAAGGGGAGCAACCTTAAGCTCGCGTCTCAAAACGTCTATTTCGAAGAGTCCGGTGCGTTTACGGGCGAGGTTTCGCCGGGAATGATAAAGGAGCTCGGCTGTGATTACGTCATCATCGGCCACTCCGAAAGGCGGCAGTATTTCGGCGAAACGAATGAGTCGGTAAATGCCAAGACAAAAGCGGTGCTTCACCACGGTGTTCGGCCCATCGTCTGCGTCGGTGAAACACTGGAAGAGAGAGAAGCGGGGCAGGCACTCGCGGTGATTGGAGGCCAGCTCGAAGGCGGGCTGAAGGGATTGTCAGCCAGTGACAGCCAGGAGATCGTCATCGCCTACGAGCCGGTCTGGGCTATCGGTACAGGGAAGACAGCCACCAAAGAAGAGGCGGAAGAGGTACACGCTTTTATCCGGCAGGAGATTGCAAAGGTCTTCGGAGAAGAAGGCGCGTCGTCCATACGAATCCTTTACGGCGGCAGCGTGAAACCGGAAAACATAGATGACTTAATGGCCGAGCCGAACATCGACGGAGCACTCGTCGGCGGCGCAAGCCTGAAAAACGATAGTTTCGAAAAAATAGTTAAATTTAAAAGGGGTTAAAAAAAGATGGATACACTTATTCTGGTTGTTCACACAATCGTATCGCTCTTCCTGATCGGGGTCGTTCTCCTCCAGGCGGGGAAAGGGGCGAGCATCGGCGCCACATTCGGCGGCGGAAACCAGGCGATGTTCGGTAGTTCGCAGGGCTCCACCATGGGGAAGATTACGGCAGGGGCGGCGACTTTGTTCATGCTCACCTCGCTCAGCCTCGCTTACATAGCATCCAGTTCTTCCTCTTCCTCCATAATGAAAAATGTGGAGGTCCAGCCACCGGCGGTGGAAATGCCGATGGAAGACACACCGGTGGGACTGCCCGACTTCCTGAACGAGGGGGGAGAAGCGCAGCCCGAAGCGCCTGCAAAGCAGTAAATACGATTGACCTTTCCCTTAAGAAATGGTATTTTAACGACCCTCGAATTTCAAAGCGCCGAAGTGGTGGAACTGGTAGACACGCTATCTTGAGGGGGTAGTGGGAGCATTCCCGTGCGAGTTCGAGTCTCGCCTTCGGCACCAACAAATAGAAAAGGACCTTTGTTCATCAGAGGCCCTTTTTTTATTGCCTGACGGTTACATATAATACTCAAGTTTCGCACCCCACTGACTCATCGAATTTGAGCAGAGAGGAGAGGAAATACTTTATAGAATCAAGCAGTTTCATGAACTGAGTATGAACTGTTTCAGATGATTTTAATGTTCTTGACATTTTTGAGGCTTCTTCAACAATGAGTTCAAGCACAATCTGCGCGGTTGACAGATCATTCATTTCCACTTGAACGGATTTGAAGAGCTCTCCGAGGGTCCTCGGGTCTTTTTCAAGCCGTGTGGTTATTGCAAGAAAGAGGTACCTTAACATCGCAAGCGCGGTTGATGCGAAAATGCTGTCGAAATTGCGGCACTGTTCTTTACCAAGATGGAGGTTTTGTTTGCACTCCTTAAAGAAGGCTTCTATCGGCCATCTTCGGGCATAGATTGTAAGAATCTTCTCCGGGTCTGCATCTGTGTCTGTAGACCCGAAGGCGTTCCAGCCACGGCCTTTTTTCTTATTGAGATAAAACACGATCCTTACATGGAGTCCCTCTTTTGTTGTGACGTCTATGGCGGCATGCCTGCCGGGCAGTGTCGGAAGCGGCTTTAGAATGCCCTTTGCAACCTTTCTGTAAAGGGCGTCAAGGTTATGCTGCTTGCCTTTGTAAGTATAGCGGATGTTCGGAAGATTCTTCAGTTTGCATATGATGTTATAACCTGAATCGTAGACGTCTTTTATGAAGCCTGGAAAGACAAACCATGAATCAAAAAGGACAAAAGAGGCGTCGAGCCCTGAGCTGTAAGCTTTTTGGACCATTTCAATGGCCAGTTCCGTCTTTGACCTCGATGCGTCCTTTCTTCTTCTGGCGCCGATGGTACGTTTATCGAGAGGCTTTTCATGGTTATTCGGTCTGTTTGAAGAAGCGACAAGAGTGAAATCAAAGGGAATAAAACTGAAACCGTCAGACCCGCCCAGAACCAGGTTTTTGAAGCCGAGAGTGCTCTTCTTTGCAACAGAATCAAAGACCCATGAGACAAGCTCTATCTGTTTGCCTCTTTTGGGATGTGTCGTGTCATCGAGGATTAAAACCCTGTCCTGCCACAAAGAGAGCTTCTCAAGGCGAGAGATGACCTGTAAAGACAGAAGGTTGATAAACTTGCGCCAGTTGTAACGGTGATTGGAGATAAAGCGATAGTAAGCATTCTTGCCTGAACCTTTCAAATCGGATGGAACAAGCCCTTTTTTCCAGAGACCGGTCAGCCTCTCGTTGAAGAAGGGGTCAAGAATATCTGGTAGAGTATGTTCATGGAGCTTATACCTGCATCCTTTTTTATATTGCTCCTGCCGGCAACAGCAGCAACCTTATAGGTGTTGAAAAACTGCTTAACTCTATTGCAAAGTCTTGTGGAACTGAATTCATTAATCAGAGATTGTGTGCTATTATGGTCCATAAGTGGGTTCCTTTGTAATTTATTGATTTTAAAGCGGAAATTTAAAGTCAATTATACTATTTTGGAGCCCGCTTATCTGCTTTTATTTAACTATTTCAATGACTTATCGCTTCTTGTAGGGGTGCGAAACTTGAGTAATTTCCTGTTCAGGACATCGTTTACTTTAGTTCTTTGACAATCGAGTAGCCATAGTCTGTTTTATCATGGACACCTAATTCTTTTAAGGAGGTGTTCATGAACAAGAAGATTCAGAAGCAACGGGCTTTAGCAGTACAACGGTATCTCGCAGGTGAAAGTCCCCAAACCATATGCGATTCACTGGGGAAAACAAAACCGTGGCTGTATAAATGGGTGTCAAGACATACTCCTGATAACCCATCATGGTGTGAAGAGCAGTCGCGGCGACCGCTTGCCAACCCCTACCGCACCCCTGTAGAGATCGAAGAGATTGTGGAGATGGTTCGGTTGAGTCTGTACAATAAGGGACTCTTCTGCGGCAATCAAGCCACCCAATGGGAAATGAATGACATGGAAGTCCAGCCGATTCCCTCTCTCAGCACCATTGGTCGCATTTTACGCCGTCGTGAGTTAACCCATCGACGGACCGGTCGTTATGAGCCGAAGGGCAAGAAATATCCCGAACTTCCGGCGCTGACGCCCAATCAGACCCATCAACTTGATTTGGTCGGTCCCTGCTACCTTACCGGTCCAACCCGATTTTACAGCCTGCATGTCATTGATGTCGCGATCAACCGCTGCGGGATAGAGCCGATACCTTCCAAGGCAGCACAAAGCATTCTGAACGCTGTTTACGCAGTCTGGCAACGCATGGGCATCCCCGAAAACCTTCAGGTGGACAACGAACTGGCCTTTTTCGGTAGCCCTGCATATCCACGAGGAATGGGGCCGCTTATCAGGCTCTGCCTGTGCTATGGAGTGAACCTTTGGTTCATTCCGCCTTAGAACCTTGGTGGAACGGAGTGGTCGAGAAATTCAACGACCATTACCGCCAGAAGCTTCTTGCCAAGGTCACGATGGCATCTATGCCGGAGCTTCGGCAAGAATCTCTGGCATTCGAACACAGACATAACAGCACCTATCGTTACAGCAAAATCAAGGGGGAAACCCCGCTCAAAGCATTGGCATCTACGAATAAGAAGCTGGTTTTCCCGATCAACGACGATGTTCCAAGGCACCCCCTGGATAAACCGGAGGAAGGCTGCTATCATCTCGTTCGCTTCATTCGGAGTGACCGCCGACTGAATATCTTTGGCGAAATGTTCTCCGTCCCACCGGAGACCCAATATGAATACGTTGTGGCTACTATCGATGTCAAAGATCAAAAGCTAAAGCTCTTCCTGGATCAAATCCAGCTTGAAGAGTATAATTACCAACTGCGATAAAGGACAAACTTTTGGTCACGGCATCGCCATAAATAAAGTTTCAAAACTATGAGTAAACGATGTCCTGACCATTTTTTGAGTAAACGATGTCCTGAACGTTATCACCTAAGGCTTATAAAAAGCCTCCTTTTCCCTACTTGTGAAGATGCATGAAAGCGGTTGTGCAGGCCGATATTTTATGCTATTATTCCCCGGCGTTATGAAAGTAAAATATCTTATTGCGGCGTTGCTTTTGTTCGCGGCAACGGGCCTAATTCTCTTGCTGATGCAGGATAGAATAATTGGCAATCTTAAATCCGCCGGTTATCTGGAATATACCTCCGACGAAGCGATTACGCTCGCCTACGGGAAATGCCGCAGTTGCCACAACACGGCAAAGATTACGAATTATTGCTTCAGGTGCGGTCCTCCCTTCATCGTTGTCGTTCATAATATGAGGACGCTCACTGCCCTCGAAAAAGGGAAGCCGGGGAAAGAGAATCTATCAGATATTACCGATAGCGAGGCCGTTGCAATCGTTCAGGTCTGGGATGCGCTCATCGGCAACTGGGAAGAAGGCTGGCGAAAAGAGGATCTCGTCAAGATGCTTCAGGGTGATAAGGCGCTTATTGATCTACTAGACCTTTCCCCTTCGGAGAGGAAGATCGAGGCAGAACTTTATGGTAAGAAGGTGCCGGGTGCACCTGCGGGGTCCGGTGTGACGGCGGGAGAGAAAGCCGGTAAAAAGGCAAATCAATAACGATGATAAAAGTTGAAAATCTGACAAAATCGTACGGTAATTTCCAGGCCTTAAAAGGGGTTTCCTTCACGGTAAAGCAGGGGGAGATCCTCGGTTTTCTAGGTCCAAACGGCGCGGGGAAGACCACTACCATGCGCATTCTCACCTGCTTTTTCCCTGCCACCGGCGGGAAGGCGACTGTGGCGGGCTTCGACGTCTTCGAAGAAGCCCACGAGGTTAGAAAAAAGATCGGCTACCTGCCGGAGAACGCCCCCCTCTACCTCGACATGTCGGTTACGGGCTACCTGAAATTCGTGGCAGGCGTGAAGGGCGTAAAGAGTGGCGATATCAAGAAAAGCGTGGAAAGGGTGATGGAAGAAACCGTCCTCACTCACATGTCGCACAAGCTGATCGGTGAACTCTCCAAGGGCTACCGGCAGAGGGTCGGCATCGCACAGGCGTTGGTGAGCGATCCGGAGATTCTCATTCTCGATGAGCCGACCATCGGCCTCGACCCGAAACAGATCATCGAAATCAGGAAGCTCATAAAAGGTCTCGCCGGACGGCGGACGGTTATTCTTAGCACCCATATCCTTCCCGAAGTGAGCATGACCTGCCAGCGCGTCATCATAATCAACGAAGGGAAAATCATCGCCAGCGATACGCCCCAGAACCTGACTTCAAAGTTGCAGGGAGCCAGCCGGGTGATCGTCAAGGTCGAGGGGCCTTCCAGCGAAGTAGTCAAAGAATTGGAATTGGTGAAGGGGATTAAAAGCGTTGGGAAAAAATCGGGAGAGAACGGCGTCTCGGAATTTATCATCGAGGCGGAAAAAGGGATCGACGTACGGCGCGATATCCCCCCGGCCATCCTCAAAAAGGGGTGGGCCCTTCTCGAACAGAAACCGCTCGAAATGAGCCTCGAAGATATCTTCGTCAAGCTGGTGACTAAGGAGTAAGATATGAGAAACTGTTACCTCATCGCAAAGAAGGAGTTGCAATCCTATTTCACCTCGCCCGTCGCCTACGTGGTGATCACCATCTTCCTCATAATATCGGGCTACTTCTTCTACAACCTCTTCGCGTCATTCTCGACGCTCAGCTTTCAGGCCTCCGTCAACCCGGCGCTGGCAAGGCAAAAGAACCTGCTAAATATCACGGAAACGGTTATCCGTCCACTCTTCGGTAACATGAGCATGATTATGCTCCTCATGATGCCGCTTCTCACCATGCGCCTCTTTTCCGAAGAGAAGAAGAGCGGCACCATAGAACTGCTGCTCACCTACCCCATCTCCGATATGGAGGTGATCCTCGGCAAGTTCGCCGCATGCATTACCGTCTTTATTCTCATGCTGTTCGCCACCATCACCTGCCCGGCGCTGGTCATGGTCTTCGGCGAACCGGAAATGGGACCTATCATAACAGGTTATCTCGGCCTCTTCCTCATGGGGGTAGCCTTCATAGCCCTCGGCATTTTTACATCGTCCATTACGGAAAACCAGATTGTCGCCGCCACGCTCTCTTTCGGCGTGCTATTTCTCTTCTGGATGATGGGATACTCCGCCTCATTCGTTGGTCCCACCCTGGGGCGGATCATTACAAGCATCTCTCTCGTCGGCCATATCGAAGGTTTTGCAAAAGGGGTCATCGATACGACGGACGTTATCTACTACCTGATTTTTATCTCTCTCTTTATCTTCCTCACACTCAGAGTTCTGGAGTCGAAAAAATGGATGGGCTAATCTGCGGGAGTGTCTCTATGTTTACAGGGTTTGATTCAACAAATAAACGGCGGATTTGTGGATATTAAGCAGCAGATTG
>CBDVDA010000095.1:0-13705 GCA_965372635.1 uncultured bacterium
CGGTCTCACTGAATTCCGGCACCATGAAGGATGGTGCAGGTAACAACCTGACAACGACGCTCAACTCTGTGGGTGCCCTGGGCTCCGTGCTTGTAGATTCCTCCGGGCCTGCAGTTACATCGGTCTCTGTTCCTCCCAGCAGCACCTACGTGGAGGGCCAGAACCTCGACTTTCAGGTAAACTTTAATGAAAACATCAGTGTGTCAAATACATCATCAACTCTCGGTTTAACCATCGGTGCAACCGGTGTGAACGCTGCCCACCAGTCAGTGACGGCAACGAGTGTGACCTACCGTTATACGGTGCTGGCGGGCCAACTCGATACGAATGGCGTGGCTGTCGGCACGATAACGATCAATACAGCGACGATTAGAGACGCTTCCGCAAATGATGCCAACCTGGCCCTTAATGGTGTCGGTTCTACGGCAGCGGTGCTGGTTGATGCCGATCCTCCCGCAGCGCCTTCCACACCGGATATGACGACTGCCACCGATACGGGCGCGTCAGATACGGATAATCAAACCGGCGTCAATACTCCTGACTTTTCAGGGACGGCAGCGCCTGGTTCTACGGTTAAGCTTTATTCGGGGGCTTCGCTCATCGGGAGCGTGACGGAGTCGGGCGGCTGGACCATCACGGCGTCAACTCTTACCGTCGGCGCCCACAGCATAACGGCAACGGCAACCGATGCAGCGGGTAACACCGGTTCCCCATCTTCTGCGCTTGCCATTGTCATCCTGAGCGACCTCGACGGCGACGGTGATCCCGACACGACCGATCCCGACATTGACGGCGACGGTATGACGAATGTCTGGGAGACCACCTACGGCCTCGACCCATTAGATAATTCGGATGCGGCTACAGACTTGGACGGCGACGGCGTGAATAACCTTGATGAGTTTACCGCCAATACCGATCCCTCTGTTGATACCAACCCGCCGGTTGTCACACCACCTGCCGATGTGAACACCGATGCAACAGCGCTCTTTACGACTGTTTCTCTCGGTACGGGTACGGCTCTGGACACTCTTGACGGCGCACTCACACCGACGCCCGGCAACAGCGGACCTTTTGCGCCGGGAGTCACTACCGTCAAGTGGTATGCCACCGACGCGGCCTTCAATACGGGGTCATCGATCCAGACGGTCAGCGTGAATCCTCTTGTCGATTTCTCGCCTGACCAGACGGTTGCTGAAGGGAATACGGTGACGGTTACGGTTTCACTGAACGGCGATGCTGTTACCTACCCTGTATCGGTTCCTTATACGGTGAGCGGCACAGCCTCCGGTACTACGGATTTCACGTTGGCCGCTGGTCCGGCCAATATTGCCGCCGGAAGATCGACGACAATTGTCTTCACTACAGTTTCGGCCGACGGCGCTGATGCAGACGAGACGGTTATTATCACCATGGGTACACCGGCGAACGGGGCAGCCGGAGTGAAGACGGTCAACACGACTACGCTATCCGAGGATAACCTTCCCCCTGTTGTAACCCTGGCTGCAACGCAGGGAGGCACTTCGACTATCCTTGTCGATGTGGCCGGGGGCAATGTAACTGTTGCATCCACCCTGACTGACCCGAACGGAGGTACCCACACCTATGACTGGAGTGGAACCGACAATGCCCTTACCGATGACGATGGCAATACAGCGGACGGCGCCTTTCTCTTCGATCCTTCAGGACTGGCAGATGGACTCTACACGCTCACGTTGACTGTGACCGATGACGGTGCGCCCACTTTAAGCGATACTACCGAACTCTCCCTGTACGTGACTTCCACGCCGCCTGTTCTCGGCGGAACTGACACCGATGGTGACGGTACGGACGATACTACGGAAGGGACAGGTGATACCGATGGCGACGGTGTACCGGATTATCTCGATGATTCCGCACTCGCAGGAAACGTGTTGCAGGGAGAGACGGCTGAGTCCGGCAGCAACCTCATTGAATCGGAGAGCGGAACCGTTGTGGCTCTCGGAGATACCTCTCTTGCCGCAGGCAATAGCAGGGCAAGGGTGACTGAATCCGAAATTGAAGCTGTCTCTATCCCGGCCGACACGGTTCCCAATGTAGGCGGTTTATTCGACTTCAGGATTACCGGTCTTCCAAACAGGGGTGATTCGGTAAGGGTCGTCATTCCACAACTCTCGGCCATCCCTGCCAATGCGGTCTACAGGAAGTATATCCCCTCCTCGGGATGGGGTGACTTTGCCGAAGATGCAAATAACGGGCTCGCTTCCGCACCGGGCCAGTCAGGGTTCTGTCCGCCTCCGGGAGACGCGGCCTATACGGCTGATCTGACGGAAGGCGACTGGTGTGTCGAGTTGACCATAGAAGACGGCGGACCGAACGATGCCGACGGTACGGCAAACGGGACGGTCCTCGATCCGGGCGGTGTGGGGATTTCCTTGGCTGCTGCGGGTAAAGACGACTGGTATAAAGGCTGCTTCATCGCCACGGCGGCCTACGGGAGCTATATTGCGCCCGACGTGATGGTGCTGAGGGAACTCCGTGATAACTATCTCGTTACCAATGCGCCGGGAAGGCTCTTCGTGAGCCTCTACTACGAGTACTCTCCTCCCATTGCAGACGTGATTGCTGCCCATGAGGGCCTGCGGACGGTTACCCGCTGGGCGCTCACGCCTCTGGTCTATGGTGTGAAATATCCGATGGGAACTCTTAGTCTGTTGTTGCTCCCAGGCGCTCTGTTTTTGATTTCTCGCCGGAGGAAAAGGGAAACGAGTTAAGTCATCCCGGATATTAACGTAATGAAGGATGAAGGGCTCGCTGAATGGCGGGCCCTTTTTTTATGTGATGTTTCGGAGCTCGGATGTGATTTGATTCCCCTTGTTTTCGATAGCCACATATCCTCCTTCGAAAAAAGTGCCGGGATTGATGATTGTTGTCTTCCCGATATGGTCTTCTCCTGCCGACTCGTGGATATGACCACAGAGACAGAGGTCTGGTTGAAATTCCTCGATAAAGGTACGGACAGCTTTGCTCCCCACATGGAGGCCGCTGGACGTTACATCCACTTGGGTATTGAATGGGGGGGCATGGGGGACGATAACTTTTAAGGAAGCCTCCTTGATTTCCTCGTATCCCTGCTTGAGGATTTTCGCTATTTCATCTTCGCTGAATTCGTTGGGGGTGTTGAAGGGGGAGGGGGAGCATCCGCCACAGCCAAAGAGACCGATGTTGTCGATTCTGTGGCCAATTCCGTGAAGGGAGATTCCGAGCCCTTTAAGGTGGATCTCCACCTCCGGGGCGTCGAGGTTCCCCGCTTGGGCGAGAAGGTTCGAGTTGAGTGCTTTAATGGTGTCGAGGATATTCGACGCCTCCTTGACTCCGCCGAACTGGGTCAGGTCTCCCGTGACGACGATCAGGTCGGTTGAGGCGATTTCATCGCTGATGAGGTCGAGATTGTTCGTCTGTTCATGAATGTCGCCGAAGGCGATGATTTTCATAGCACCTAAAGAATTCTATAGGACGCAGATTGGCGCAGATGTTCAGGATTAAAAAAAACATTTCTTATCCGTTTTTTCTGCGTTAATCTGCGTCCCATTAAAAACTAAGTTAAGTCGATAACCGCCTTCACCATTTTATCGATTCCCTCGGCTACATCACTGATACGCGTGCCGAGCATATAGGCGGGGGTGGAGACGATCTTGTTTTCCTCATCCACGGTGAATTCCTTGACCTGGCACTCCACGTGGCAGCTTCCCATCGATTCGATAGCGCCTGCCGTATCTTTGTCATTCCCGATGGTGAGGGAGGGTTTTGTCTCGCTCCCTTTGAAAACGGCGGCCACCATGGCGGGGGCGATGCAGGCGGCGCCGAGCGGTTTTTTCGCTTCTATAATCTCCCTGACGAGCCTCGCCACTTCGGGGTTTACGTTGCAGTCTGCCCCCTTGACGGCAAAGTCGCAGAGGTTCTTGGCAGCGCCGAAGCCGCCGGGAAATATGAGGGCGTCGAGATCGGCCGCCTTTACATCGGCTATGTCTTTTATATCACCTCGTGCAATTCGGGCCGATTCGACGAGTGCGTTCCTGGGGCCGTCCATCTCTTCCCCTTCTATATGGTTGATGACGTGCATCTGGTCCACGTCGGGCGCCATGCAGATTGCCTTCGCACCCGCCTTGTCGATGGCGAGCAGCATCAACACAGATTCGTGGATTTCCGCGCCGTCGTAAACGCCGCAGCCTGAAAGTACAACTCCGATCTTTTTCATGGTTCTGCCTCCTTTTATAGATTTACTCAGGGTTGTCCTGTTAGGTTTTTGCAATCTTTATTTCTCCCCTTTCAAGGGGGAGGTCAGGAGGGGGATGGGTAGTCTTTGTGATTTGGTTTCTTCTAAGGAAACCCATCCCCACCCCAACCCTCCCCTTGAAAGGGAGGGAGTTGTTGTCAATAACCGGACAACGCTGCAATTAACTCAATTTTCAAGTGACCAGACCTTTTAAAAAGGCGAGGTTGATCCTGTCCTCCTCCATCTCCTTCCCTTTCGGTGTTTCGAGAATCTTCGGGACATCTTCAAATCGGGGGTCGTTCATAATCATTCTGAAGACCGTCTCGCCGAGTGTTCCTTCACCCAACTGCTCGTGCCGGTCTACTCTACAACCGAGCCCTTTCTTCGAGTCGTTAATATGGAAGGCGATGAGCCTGTCGAGCCCGATAAGCCGGTTGAATTCCTCCATGGTGGTGAGATACCCCTCCTCGGTGGAGATATCGTAGCCGGCGGCGAAGGTGTGGCAGGTGTCGAAACAGACCTTCATCCTCTCTTTCTCTTTCACCCCGTCGATGATGGCGGCGATCTGCTCGAAGCGGTAGCCGAGATTCGTCCCCTGTCCCGCCGTCGTTTCAATGGTTATATTAACCTTCCATCCCTCCGTTCTGGAAAGTATTTCGTTGAACTCCGATGTGATTGTTTTCAGCCCATCCTCTTCCCCTGAGCCGGTGTGGGATCCGGGGTGCATGATGAGGTGCTCGATGCCGAGTTGGCGGCACCGTTCCATCTCGTCGAGAAAGGCGGCGAAGGATTTTTTCCGTAAATCCTCCTTCGGCGAGGCGAGGTTGATGAGGTATGAGTCGTGGACGACGACAGACTCTATTTTCGATGAAGAGAGGTTTTCTTTGAAACGCTGAGCTTCGTCCTCGTCGATCTTTTTTGCAACCCACTGGCTCGCATTCTTGGTGAAAATCTGAATCGTCCGGCAGCCGACGGACTCTCCTCTCGGGATTGCCCCGTCTACACCGCCTGCAATCGACATATGCGCGCCTATGAGCGGCTCCGTTCTCTTCATGACATTATCCCTTCCAGTTCCGACAGGTCGCTTATTATTAATGCTGCGCCCGCCTTCATAAGTTTCTCTCTCGAATGCTGCCCTGTTAACACCCCGATTGTTTTTACGCCGGCGTTGTTTCCCGTTTCCACGTCGATGACCGAATCACCTATAAATAAAACTTCATTGTTGCCGACTGCCATCTCTTCGAGGTTTTTTAAGATCATGTCCGGTTCCGGTTTGCTCTTTTCCGTGTCCCCCTCGCCAACAACAGAGGTTAAGGCATCATCCCATTTAAAGTGGCGAACGATGTCCCTGGAGAATCCGGCATGTTTATTGGTCGCTACTCCGAGGCGGTATCCCTTCCGGTGCAGAGAGCGGATTGCTTCCGATGCATGGGGGAGGGGCGTGGTCAGTTTGAGGTAGATCTCACGATAGCGTACCCTGAAAAGCCTCGTCGCCTCTATGGCGTTTTCCGGGCCTAACAGGTCTGCCAGCGTCTCCGTGAGTGGCGTTCCGATAAGGGCCATCGTCTCTTTTAGTGAGAGGGGCTCCATGCCGTAGAAGGGGAGGGTGGCGTTGAATCCTTCCCGAATCGCCTCGAATGAATCGATGAGTGTGCCGTCGAGATCGAAGATGATTCCCCGGATACCGTTAGAGCCGTTCACGGGCCTCCTTCAGTCGTTCCACGATTTCATAACTGTTTCCGTCAACGGAGCCGAGTTCTATTTTAGGTTTGATCTTTTTTCCGTGAAAATCTGAGCCGGCCGTAAATGAGGATATTGTTCTTATCTGCCATGCGGCAGAAGTGTGCGCTCTCCTCGGTTGTGTGATAGGAGGAATAGGCCTCCAGTCCCATGAGGCCCGCCTCGATAAGTTCGAGGATGATCCTGTCGCCTGTGTCGGAGGGGTGCGCCTGGACAGGGACGCCGCCGAAGGATTTGATCTTTCGAATCCCTTCATCGGTGGAGCCGATATTGAGAGGTACATAGGCAGGACCTCCCTTTTTAAAATAGTCGGTGTAGAAATTGAGGGCCGGGGAATCTGATCTTTCGCCGCTTATGTAGGGCTGTAGTTCTGGATGTTTCAACCCCTCTTCTCTTGACAGGAGCGCTTCTAGAAATGTGGCCCCTGTAGGAACCCTGTCGCCTGCAATTCGCTTTACATCGGATTCATCAATGATGAAACCGAGGGACTGGAGGGCTGAAAGCCTCTGCTCTTCCTGTGCCTGTTTGGCCGCGATAATCTCGCCGAGCCAAGTGATAAAAACAGGACTTTCGTAGTCAACAAAGTAACCGAGAAGATGCAGGTCTCGCCCCTCGTAAATCGTATTCAGTTCGAAACAGGGGATCAATTCGATGCCGGATTCTTCCGAGAGTTTGATCCCTTCGGAAAGGTTGTCAATGCTGTTGTGGTCGGCAAAGGCGATGGCCTTGAGGCCGAGTTTCGCAGCCATGTCAACGATTTTTGCCGGGCTGTGCTGCCCGTCGGAGCTTGCTGTGGTGTGAATGTGGAGATCGACTTCCCCCGGAGACATGAGTATCTACTCTTCCTTTTTCTGGATGACGGCGTTCAACTCTTCAACAAGCCGGTCGGGATCGATGTGGTGAACCTTGGCTCCGTGGCTGATTTCCTCGAATTCTGCAATCTGGCAGTTTGCGCAGTCCAGTTCATGATTTTTGAAGACGCTGATTGTCTCGGGATGCTGCCGGATGATTTCCTGAATATGCATCTCTTTCGAGATTTTTTTGCTCATCTTTTTACCTGAAGTTATTGAATCCCTAGCGGGTGCATTCTCTGCGGCTTGCCGCGATAAAATGGAAACGTAGTCACCGCGCTCATACCCCGCTGCTTGCGGCGGGGTGGTTGGTTTCAGTATAACAAGAATCGTCTTTCTTTGGAAACGACTATTGCCAGCGGATGAAGCAGGGTAAAATAAAAAAAGGGTTGGACGGATTATCCGTCCAACCCTCTTAAATTCTACCTTGCAGATAATTAATAGATGTCGTGCATGGTGTTATATACGTTGAACTTACCTGTGGGAGCAACGAGGCCAGGTATAGTCGCCTTAACTTTCAGCGTCTTGTCGTCTATAACGATAAGAGAACCTTCCTTATCCCACACACCGATCCACATCTCGTCGCCGGCCTTGTTGTACTCAAGGTGAACAACCTTCTTCTCAAAGGTGAGTTCTTTCGGCGGATCGTCAGGCTTATTTTTGTTGAATACGGTGATCACGTTAGACTTATCCTTGTTGATCGTGTTGTCACAGTAGACATGCTCAGACTTGGGATGAGTCTTGATGAAGAGTGAGTTGCCTGCAAGCTTCCACTCACGAACAACGGTCCAGGCATACTTCTTCTTGGGATCCGTAGAGATGATGGAAACAAGACCCTCCCCGAGGTGGACAGTCGCCCATACGCGACCGTACTTGGGGTCATTCCAGTTGGCGCCCCTGCCCGGATGCGGCTTGGTGCCGGTGATGATGTTGGCAATGAGCTTCCTCTCCTTCGTATCGATAACGGAGATGGTATCCCTTGCGTTAGCTGCAACGAGGAAGTAACGCTTGGTAGAATCCCATCCGCCGTCATGAAGGAACCTCTCTGCGTTGATCTTGGTCTCCGTAATCGTACCATCAGCCATCCTGCTGTAGTCGACGAGCATAACGATACCCGATTCCTTGAGGTTGAGGACCCACTCGGGAGACGTATGAGAAGCAACGATGGATGCAACCCTGTTCTCAAGAATGAAGGACTCGTTGCCCTTGTCTATGTGATAAGTAGGCGTCCCTGCAACCTTGAGAGGCTCAAGATCATCACCATTCAGGATGACATAGCTCGGCGGCCAGTAGTTACCGACTACGGCGTACTTGTCTACAAACCCTTTGTACTTACTTGTGTCCATAGACCTGGCGTCGATACCGGTCTTGATCTCGGCAACGAGTGTTGGCGGCTGAGACCAGAGGTCGATCATGGTCACCCTGGCGTCACGACCGACAGAGTACATGTAACGGCCTGAAGCGGACGTCCTGAGGATATGCACGGCAAACCCGGAGGGGAGCGTTGCAAGGATCGTCTTCTTGTCGCCATCGATAATAGAAACCTTACCTGCATCCCTCTGGATGACGCCGAAGTAGTTCTGCCAGTTAGCTTTGGGAGCCTTTTTCGGCCTGTCTTTTACAGGGATATAGACCTTCCATGATGCCTTGATCGCCTTCATTCCCCACTCCGGCGGTTGTGGTGCAGGCAACTGGACGTAGGCAGCCATGAGCTTGGTTTCTTCCCGCGTCATGAACCCGTCTTTACCCCAGCCGGGCATCCCCCCGTCTGTACCTTCGAAGATGATCTTTTCCAGTTTGTCTTTCTTCTTCGCCACCTTCTCGGGTGTTATGTTCGGGCCTGTAGCGCCCTTCCTGAGGGCGCCGTGACAACCGGAGCACCTGTTGAAGTACATAAACTTGGCTTTTTCAAAATCGGCTTCCGACAACGTGGCGGTTTTTGACTCCTCCTTCTTTGCTGCCGGTTTGGCCGCCTTCTCTCCTCCCTGGCACCCTGCCAATATGAATAGCGCTCCGAGGGTAAGGACAATAATACCGGTTATTCTGCTTTTTTTCATCATTTTCTCCTTTCGTACATTATAAGATTGTGGGCACTCAAAAGATCCTTGTGCCCAATTTAAAATTATGATTCTCCTTTCTACTCCATTTAGCTCTCAATAGCAATAAAAAAATATATAAAAATGTTTTTTTTAAAATGCTGTTGATTTGTGCATGGGTGAGGTTTTTTAATCTCTTGGGGTTAAATTCCCTGTAGCTTGCTGCATTTTGTCATTCCCGCGAAAGCGGGAATCTAGTCATACTAAACCTGGATTCCGGGTCAAGCCCGGAATGACAACCAACTACCCCGTCAGCTTGCTGCGGGATAGTTGATTGACAAAAAATCAGGTCAGGATCGACTGGTTCCCGAGTTGTCGATGCTTCAACCTTCGCGGCGGATATAAGTGGCTTGCCGGCGCACCAAATCTTTTGACATTTCATCCTGCCTGCCCTATGATAATGCCTCGAATAAGGTCTTCAAATATGAGGTTTGGTTATGGCTTATAAGGCGTCTTTCAAGTGCGTAAGAGGGTGTGACGAGAGTTATCCCCTCGATGAGGTGATTTACAGTTGCAAAAAGTGCGGGGGGCTTCTCGAAGTTAGCCACGACATGGACGCGCTGAAAGAGAGGTCGGGCAATGAGTGGAAGCAACTCTTCGAAGACCGCTGCCATCGTACGTCATGGCCTTACGGAAGCGGCGTCTGGGGGAAGAAAGAGTGGGTCTGCCCCTACGTGGATGACGAAAACGTCGTTTCCCTTTATGAGGGCCATTCCAATCTTTTCTGGGCCGACAGGTTAGGGAAGGAGTTGGGACTGAGCGATCTCTGGATAAAGCTCTGCGGGAATTCTCACACCGGTTCTTTCAAGGACCTCGGTATGACGGTGCTCGTCTCTGTTGTCAAGCAGATGATTTCCGAAGGGAAGAAGATCGACGCCGTCGCCTGCGCCTCCACGGGGGACACCTCGGCGGCGCTCGCCGCCTACGGTGCGGCAGCCGGCATTCCGGCCATCGTTTTCCTCCCTGCCAACAAGGTCTCCATGGCCCAGCTGATTCAGCCAATCGCCAATAACGCCCTCGTTCTTTCTCTCGATACCGACTTCGACGGTTGTATGGAGATAGTGAAAGAAGTGACCGCCGACAACAGCATCTATCTCGCCAATTCTATGAATTCCCTCCGAGTGGAAGGGCAGAAGACGGTGGCCATCGAGATCGTCCAGCAGTTCGACTGGACTGTGCCGGACGTGGTAATCATTCCGGGTGGCAATCTCGGCAACGTGAGCGCTCTAGGCAAGGGATTTATGATGATGGAGAAGCTCGGCATCATAAACAAACGCCCCCGTATCGTCGTTGCCCAGGCGCATAAGGCCAACCCGCTTTTCAGGAGCTACCAGACGGCCTACGAGCGGTTTGAAGCGGTAACGGCGGAAAAGACACTGGCGAGCGCCATCCAGATCGGCAACCCCGTCAGTTATGAAAAGGCTGTCAATGTTTTGAAGGAATTCGACGGCATTGTTGAAGAAGCGACGGAAGAAGAGTTGGCTAATGCGGCAGCGAGGGGCGATAAGACGGGCATGTTCAACTGCCCACACACAGGGGTCGCCCTGGCGGCCCTCACCAAGCTGGTAAAAAGAGGGGAGATCGCTAAAAACGACAGGGTGGTCGTCATCTCTACCGCCCACGGCCTCAAATTTACCGAATTCAAAAAGGGATACCACGAAGGGACTCTTGATGAAGTTGAGTCCCATTATGCCAACCGGCCCATCGAGCTTCCGGCGAAGGTGGATTCCGTCAAAAAGGCGATCTACGAACGGCTTGAGAAGAGTGCATAAAATCGGCGGGATTGACGCAGGATTAAATTTATGAGCAAGGATAATAAAGGTTTTTCAACGCGGGCGGTTCACGGGGGGGATGACAGGGACCTTCCGCAACGTTCCCTCACTTACCCAATCTTCCAGACCTCCACCTACTGGTTTAAGGATACGGAGGAACTCACATCCTATATGGAGGGGAACCTCGAAAGGGAGGAGTACGGCAGGTACGGCAATTATACCGTTGCCAAGGCGGAAGAAAAGCTGGCAGAGCTGGAGAACGCGGGAGGATGCGCCCTTTTTTCTTCCGGCATGACGGCGACGACGCTCACTCTTCTCGGCATGCTCTCTCAGGGACAGCATATCGTCATTACCAGCGACAGTTACCGGCGGACGCGCCAGTTCTGCCTCACCTATTTAAAGAAGTTCGGCATCGATGTGACCATCGTTCCTCCCGGCGACTATGACGCCATGGAAGGGGCGATCAGGAAAGAGACGAAACTCATCTTTTCCGAATCGCCGACGAACCCCTATCTCAACATTCTGGACCTCGAAAAATTGGCAGAGATCGGGAAGAAACACCGCGTCAAGACGATTATCGACGCCACATTCGCCACCCCCTATAACCAGCGGCCTTTGGAATTCGGCATCGATATCGTTATCCACAGCGCCACCAAATATCTCGGCGGTCATAATGATCTCCTCGGCGGGGCCGTTCTCGGGAAGGGCCCCATGGTGGAGGCCATTCGCGAGGTGCGCGGCGTCATGGGAGGGATCATCGACCCTCATTCTGCCTACCTTTTGATAAGGGGGCTCAAGACCTTTGCTCTCAGGATGGAGCGGCAGAATGCGACGGCTCAGGCGCTGGCCGAGTTCCTTGAGACGCACTCGAAGGTGGAACGGGTCCATTATCCCGGCCTTAAAAGCCACCCGCACCATGCTATTGCGGCAAAGCAGATGACCGGCTTCGGCGGTGTGGTCAGTTTCGAAGTCAAGGGGGGGCTTGCTGAGGGGACGCGCCTCGTGGATAGCTGCAAAATCCCATACATCGCTCCCTCCCTCGGCGGCGTGGAGTCACTCATCGAGCAGCCGTCGCTCATGAGTTTTTTCGAACTCACAACAGAAGAGCGGCTCGCCGTCGGCATCAAGGACAATCTCATCAGGTATTCCGTCGGCGTCGAAGAGAGTGAGGACCTGATTGCCGATATGGAACAGGCCCTCGAAAAACTCTGAGGTTCCTTGGCGGGTAAGGGTGAAAAAACGCTGAGAGATAGGGGCGACCTGCTTGCAATCCCCTTGCTCGGCCCCCTTATAGGATCACCCCGCTTTATTATTACCCTCCAATGTTTTACCCTTTCCCTTTTCCTTGCAGCCCTTTACTTCGGCTATACCCATCCGGAGAAGGGGCAAAATTTCTATACGACGGGTCTCTTCTGGGGGCTTTTCTGGCCATTCTTCATCTTCATCGTTACACCGCTTTTTGGGAAGGTTTTCTGCGCCATTTGTCCTCATCGGCTCCTCATCTTCCCGTTGGGAAACCGTTTCGGCCTTAAGCGGAAGGCGGCCAAATGGCTCACTTCCGGGTGGGTGTCTCTGTTCGTCGTGCTTCTTCTCTACTGGTTTCCTATCTACGCATGGCCCGGCGTTTTTCATGACCCGCTGAATACGGCTATCTATTTTTCTCTCTTTACGGCGGTGGCGCTGCTTTTTGCTTTTTACTACCACCCGGAGGCATGGTGCAAAGGGGTTTGTCCTGTTGCGCTGCCGACGAACCTTGTTTCCCGCATCGCTTTTCTCGGAATAAGGACATACCGGAAAAAGTGCGACGCCTGCAAACTTCCCACCTGCTTTCTCGGTCGTGACGGTTTCGAGGGGTGCCCTCACGGAATCAACCCGTCGTTCATGAAGGAGAATTCGGACTGCACCCTCTGCATGAAATGCGTTCCCGCCTGTTCCTACGACGCCGTCCGTTTCGGGGTGGTTTCACCACTTTCTGAATTCGGACTTGCCAAGAGAAGGCGTGACATGCCGGAGGCGATGGGCGTCATTCTCCTTTTCGGAGCGCTCACGCTCACTATGCAGTTTTACAACGGTCTTTACAGGGGGATGCTGAGAGAGAACTACCCGCTTTTCGGGACGGGGAGATTCATTCACGAACTGGCGCCCTCCCTCATGACCCTTGATGGGGGGGTGGGCCTCGTCACTTTCCTCTTCAGCGTCACCTTTGCGCTTTCCTGGTATCTCTTGTTTTCCGCCTTTGCGGCGAGGGTAACGGGGAACCCGTTCGGCGAGACGCTCGAACTTCTCGCCTGGACGCTCCTCCCTGTCTTCGCCCTTTCCAGCTTTTCCCAGATGGGGGAGTTTTTCTCCTTCCGTTATTACCCCATGATCGCCGCCGCTTTTTTAGACCTTTTCAATGTGGTGGGGAAAACCCGTCCCCTCGCTTCCATGAATTCCCCCTGGCTCGTTTTCTTCAAGCTCTTCGCCTTCGGCGGGGCGATTTGGTCGATTGTTTTTACGTGGAAGGTGAGCGGCAGGCTGACGCCGGTGGCGTGGAAGCGGGGAGTCGTTTCTTTCCCTTTCTGGCTCCTCTATCTGCTCGTTCTATTAGCTTTCGCAGGGCATATGGTGGTTATGCTTTTTCTCGATATCCCCGGTGTGACGGGGCCGCGAGGGAGCGGTTAAGCTTTTTTGCCACGGCCAAAAGTAGGCGCTTCTAAACGACTTTCACGGACAAAACCGGACTAAAGAAGTTTTAATTAGCCATAGACATCCCCGTCCTCTGGGCGGGCTCAGAGTTAATCGGCTATGCCATAAGAATTCTTCTTTTCTTTGACGGCCAAAGAATAAGAAGCAAAAGAAAGGCCGCCCTTGCCCGGCTAAACCGGATAAGTGCCTTCACGAAATAATATTTCTGCAAAAAGAGCAGAAGATTAGTTCTAAGTTACTAAACTTGGCCGTTGGCTTCCCTCGTTACGCAGTTGCCTGAGGCGGTCACAAAAACTCGCTTCGCTC
>CBDVDA010000096.1:0-13683 GCA_965372635.1 uncultured bacterium
ATAATTACTGACAAGAAAAGAGGATAATAATAAGTACAATTCAAAGTCTTAAATCAAACCTTGTCGCACAGAAGACTCATGATAATAAAAAAAAGTTGTGCATATTACGAAAGCAAAGAATCATCTAAGCAAAACAACAATAATTCTTTAGCAGGTGCTCCAGGCATTGCAATTCATTTATGTACCCATTCTAAAAACCATAAACAGGATGAGTGCAATATAATAGCAAATACCTTTTGTCCCCATTTTCCGACAAAACCTGATTGACAGACTTCCTTCAAGAGTGAGATTTTAGTTCTCCTCGACGCCTAACAGTTTCTTTAGATTATGCCTAAATCCAACAAAACAATATTGGTTATTGACGATGATTTGAGTGTGGACAAAATGCTGGCCCTTCTGTTTGAGAGGCGAGGGTTTGATGTTGAATTTACCGATAGCGGGAGCAATGCCATGGCACTCCTGGAGCACTTTAAACCGGATGTAATTATTCTTGATATCTGGATGCCCGGGATGGATGGTTTTGAGGTGTGCAAGAAAATAAAAAAAGATGGACAGTTGAAGGATATACCCATAATATTCCTTTCTGCCTTGCCAACAAGCCAGCATCAGGAACGTGCACTATCGGTAGGCGCCTGTGCCTATATTGAAAAACCATTTTCATCCAAAGAACTGATAGATAAGGTCGAAAACGTCATCAAATAGCAATTAGCGCCAACTAACTGGCAAGGATAATGCTCATTGCACTCCGCGTGACTGATAATGAACTTAAGGTTAAATTTCAAGGGCACCTCTAATAATTCATGGATGGCATCCAAGAGTTTAAAAAAGCCAACTTCTGCGTTAAAAATTTGGCAAATAGACCGGCTGTTCACCATGATTTTCGCCTTGAATTTGACTTTTTTAATTCACTTAGCTGCTCACCCAGAGTTAATAGAGATACCCTTAAGTGAACCTTAAAATCGTTGAAGGGGACCTTCTGGAGCAGGAGGTCGAGGTTATTGTAAACCCTTGGAATAGGAATATTATTCCCTGGTGGCTTTTGCTGCCACAAGGCGTTTCAGGAGCGATCAAGAGAAAGGGAGGCCCCGAGCCCTTCAGGGAACTTGCTAAAAAGGGCGTAATTCCTTTAGGCGGCGCAGTAGAAACGTCGGCTGGCCGACTCCCCTATAAGGCGATCATCCATGTTGCCGGAATAAATTTCTTTTGGATTTCCACAACAAAATCGATTATCGACTCCGTCCATAGCGCTATGGAAATCGTGAGGTCAAAGAATTATTTATCGGTTGCTTTTCCCCTTATAGGAGCAGGTACAGGTGGTTCAAACCAGGAACTCGTCTTGAAACTTATTAGAGATACGTTATCTACTATTCAGTATGATGGACGTGTTAAAATCGTTGTTAGGGATGTACGGGTCAAGCTACAGACTAAGACAGATTATGACCTCATTGAAGACGCGATCGATTAACGGAGAAAAAGGAGAGCAGAAAAAAAGTAACTTTTCAAATTTCAAAAAACTACTGAATAATAGAGCTCACGCTAGGGGTGATGTGCGCCTCCCTTGGAGAAGGGGTGTGAGCGTATTTTAAAAATACCGTTGTTCGCCTTGATCTCGATAATTTCCCCCTTGTGGTCCACCAAGTATTCCACGTTGCCGAAAAACCCCCGTTTCAGGTTGTTTGTCTTTTCCATCTTCTTTCCATTTTTTGAAGCCTTAACCTTCTTTCGCATAACGACCTCCTGTACCTCACCGCTCTCTCTGTTCCCTATCTACCGGGACGAAGAGTCAAATTCGGTATTTTTTTCGGCATTACACCGGAACGGATATGGGGTTTTCTGCCTCCACGTTTTAGGGGTTTCTTCAGAGGAACAACAAAAATGACAAAATCGTTGGCTATTAAAGCCGGATGGATAAGTCCAGTTTATCTAATGACAGTTTCCATGTCAATGCTTTTGTATCATCATAAAGACGGGACTGCCGCCTGCGACGCATCAGTTTTCAGATGCCTGCTTCTCTCAGCACCTCCAGCAACTTCACCATGGCATAGGTATCGAGCTTGCAGTATTCCAGCAGGTCTCGCCTCACCCTTTCCCTCTCCTCTTCATCTTCGACCTTCGCCAGGCCCTTGTAAGCCATCACCGCCGCCTCGCCGTTTTTGAGGGCAAGCCCTTCATAGCTGAGGTCCGGCAGAAGCGCGGGAAGAACGTATTTTAGCGAATAGCTCCCCTGCATCGCTTTTGTATAATAGTGCCGCTCCTTGAAGGGAAGCATGAGATCTTTAATATTATCGTGAATGATCATCAGCTTCGCCGATAGCTGGGGGAATTGCTCCGCCAGGTCGCGGATCACCCCTTTTTCGAAGGCCATGTTGTAGGTGAGGATGCAGGAATTATGGGGGATAATTTCCGTCAACCGCCGAGCTAACTCCTCTCGACCATCCTCCCCCGCCCCGGCGAGAAATTCGTCGTGCTTCAGTTCGCCCCCTTCCTTTTCCTCAGAGTGGATGGAATACTGGAAGGGGATCTTGCCGTAAGGGTGCGTACCATCGAAGGGAGGGATGGGATCATTATAAAAGGTCTCGAAATCGAGATAGTAGAGAGGATAGTACAAAGTATCGACAAAGGCTTTGATCCCCTCTCGATTGATCTCTTCCCGACCGAAAAGTTCCGCCTCCACCTGCATCCGCTGCCGTCCGTCGAGGAGGCGGAGGTCGAGTTCGTCGAAGCGGACCTTTCCGGCGCGATAGGAGGCGAATTTGTCGATTCCACGCCCGCGAAGATCGAATACGGAGGGTGTGGGGATATGCGCCCAGCAGTAGGGAATGAAATCACAATCGTAAGGGTCGCTGCAATGAGGGCCGATGTCGATTTTCGGGCACGCCCCGGCAAGCATCTGCCGCATCCGGAAGAGAGCGGTAACCACTTCTTTCGTTCGAGATGCGGCTGTGTCCGTCAACTCTTCCACGGAAAAGAGGCTTCGCACATCAACTTCTCCCCGCCTCACATATTTATTGTTTATATGAACCAGGCATGCCCGTGAGAGGGTGAGGCCGGCCTCCCTGATGACGTAATTTTGGAGGGCAACGTCGTTTGCGTGGACCTCTTTGAGCGACGTGGAACTCTTCACCTCGTAGAGTTCCCACTCCTCGTCACCTTTATGCAGGATATCGGCGATTACCAGAATGTTGTCGGCGTTGAAAACCGCCTCGTAGAGCGTTTCGGTCCCGCCATCGATCAGTTCGCGTGTCCGGCGCGCTTTTTCGGTGAAAGAGCCTTCGTCGAAGGGAATTTCCACTCCACCAGGGAAGAGCCCCCGTGCGAGGACGCCCACCTCGTGACCTGATTCAAAAACAGCCTGCAACGCCTCGTCCGGTTCTGTGCGAAGATCGGGTTCGTTCTTATAAAGCCAGAGAGACTTGTGGCACTGAAGCCCCCGAATAAACTGGGATTTTGAAAGAAAATTTATCATGAGCCCCTTCGTAAAGAATACTCTAGCCTTCACGCTCAGGGTTGTCAAGACAATGGAAGAACAACAAGTCTCTCCGGTCAAGCCTTACCCCCTTGCAATAAATCCGGAGTCATCCTATACTACGGCCTGCTTTGAAAAAAATCTAACTTCAGGAATGGAAAAAATGAAAAAGATACTTATCATAGACGACGACCAGTTCAACCGCACCTTTGCGGGAGAGGCGCTGGAAGAAGCGGGTTACGCCATCATCTATGCGGAGGATGGTGAGAAGGGGTTAGAGAAGGCGGGGGAGGAGCATCCCGACCTCATCCTTCTCGATATCGTCATGCCCGGCCTCGACGGCATCGAAACCTGCCGTCGCCTCAAGCAAATGGACGCCTGCAAAAGGACGCCTATTATAATGTACACCTCGCTGAATGAGGAGAAAATGATCGAAATCGCCCTCCAGACCGGCGCCGCAGATTACATTATCAAACCACTCAACATCACTCAGCTTCGCGCCAGAGTTGCCATGAATATCCGCCTTGCCGAGGCCCTCGCCGAGATCGAGCGGCTGCGGGAGGAAAACAAGGGGAATGGAGAGTTGGTAGATCTCGTAAAAAATGCCTAGCCCATCGAGACAGGAAGATCGCCCGAAAAATAGGGGAGAATCGCCCCCTTTGCCCTTGACAAGACCTGCCGATCACTGTAACCTTACTTGCTTATTTTCAGCTAACCTATCGCGCCTGGCGGGCGCAATCGTTTAGCCATCCAATCCAACGGAAACTTCTTCCGGAATTTTTTAAGGACAATAGAACGTGGAACACCCATTTCGTTATTACCTGTCAAAACTCGTCCCTCTTATTATCGCAAGCCTTCTGTTTTCGGGGTGCGCCACGGAAGAGGTGCCGGAGTATCAAACAGGCACCTTTATCCCCGGCCCGGTGGAAGGGCTCACCTACCAGTGGGGTTCAAACATAGGGAGAACGGATTCGAGTGGTCAATTTTACTACCTGGAAGGGGAGCCGGTCACCTTTTCCATCGAAGGGGCCATAATAGGCGAGCCGGGACTGGCGGCGGCAACCACCTCCCCTATCAATCTCGTTTCAGACGTAGATTCCTTCGTTACCCACCCTAAAGTTGTCAACATGACCCGTTTCCTGATCTCCCTCGATAACGACGGCGACCCGGCAAATGGAATCCTCATATCGGAAGAAACTCGGCAAAGCATAAAGAACGCCTTTTCGTCCTCCTTTATAAATTTTTCGGGGAGCGTCTTCGAAAGCTACAGTTCCCTCTTCTCCGGCGGGCTCGTCCCGACAGAAGAGGCCGAGGCCCATCTCTTTTTAGGGCTGGCAACCAATAAAGTGCTCCCTGTCGATCTTATAAATCTCGGCGACGGCTTCACCAACAGAACGGAAAGTTCGAGAGTGGAGATTTCCAACACAAGCCTGACAGAGACGATCAACGTGCATAGCGCAACGCAGACCGGAAGCTACGCTGCCTTTCTCGCCGGACGGATCGATGGCATTACAGGGAGTGAATTTAGCTGGCATAATCCACTTCTCATCATGGACGCCGCCCGGAAAAAAACGCGTTGGCAAGAGAGCACCGATTATCTGACCCCTTACAATCTCGGTGTTCACGGTGCGACAGTGAAGAGCCTCATGACGGAAACAACAGCCGATAACGAGCTGCTCAATGAACTGATGCGTCCCATCCAGACCAACTGGTCCTCGGCCGTTTCCCAACTCGATGCGGCTGAGTTAGTTGCCGGGCAAACGGGGCACGAAGGACGGATGAAACTCTTTACCCTCTGGATTGGCACAAACGACGTACTCGGTGCACTGACGGACGGCGGCGGGACAAAACTAACCTCCACCGACATTGATGCTTTCCTCAGTGATGCAGCGGCTGGGCATGACCTCACATCAATTGAAAACAACCTTGATTCCATTTTTTCAACTCTCACAGCCATTCCCTACAGCTACGTCTTCGTTGGCAATATCCCCGACGTGACGCGGTTCGGAGCACTTTTCTACAAGGAAGACATTGAGGCACTCGCCCCCTTCGATGGGGCAGTCGTAACAGCCCTGATAAACTATACGTCTGCACTCAACAACTCAGATGTGGTAGCCGTCGGTTTCGAGGCCTTTGCCGCCTATACATCAGGCCTAACCGATGGGGTTTTCCTGAACGTCACATCGAGTGGCACGCTAAACACGCGGATTTCTAACCTCCCTGATACTTACACGCTGACGAAAGGCGAAGCAGACAAAATCAAAACACGAGTGACTGAAATCAACGACCATATTGCCGGATTCACCACATCATCCAGCATCTTCCTCATCGACCTGAACCAGCTTTTCTCCGATCTCGATGCAGGAACACTCGGCGTGAGTGACGGCAGCGGCGGAACAGATTATCTCTCACGCACTTACGGCGGTGGCTTCTTCAGCCTCGATGGAATTCGCCCTTCAAAGACGGGCCATGCCCTGATTGCACGAGAATTCATTGAAAAAATGGATCATCCCTTCGATGCGGCCCATGCCGTACTGGCTAACATTACAAACACTGATGACGGAATAGGCATGAACTTCGACCCGGAGGGGATTGATGAAACAATAGACTCCCTCTGGTCAGCCGAAGAGTACCGCGACAAAGACGACGACGGTTTTTCAAGAGGACCGGGACTCACATCGGGTGGTGTCGAAACTATAGATCCGGAACTGGTCTTCATGAGGGACTGCAACGACAATGACGCATCAACGGGGCCGGAAAGCGTGGATGGCGCCCCCTGCTCTTGAGCTGGCGGATAAAATACTAAACCTGACGCCCGAATTTGGAAATGAACTATTCTCTTCTTAAAACATTATTGGTCCTGCTTCTCCTCGGCCTTACGGCCCTTCCCTCACTGGCAGAAGAGAAAAAAGCCGAAAAGGAGAAGATGAAGGGGAAGGTCGGCGTAGCGCTAAAGTTTGCCCACACACCCATCGGCGACAGTTCGCTCGACAGCATTGATGCCAATTTCGATTCCACCACCTTTGTCGGCCTGGGCGTGAGCTATTTTCCTATTGAGAACTGCTCCCTGGAGTTGACCGTAGGATCACTGGAAACGAATATCCACCTGAAGGCGGGCAGCGAATCGGCCTTTTTCGGCAAACTGGAACAGATTCCTGTCCTGCTCACGGCAAAGGTAAGGAACAGTTCCTTCTTCGACAAGATCACTCTCTACGGCGGGGGAGGAATCGGTTATTATTTCAATGACATTAGCGACAATAACCTGGCGGGGGGGAAAGTAAACAGTTTCTTTGCACTCAACAGGACCGTAACAAAGACGGACAACAGCTTCGGGCTCCATGGCGTTGCCGGTTTCGAATACGCTTTCACAAAGAATGTCGCCCTCGATGCCGACTTCACCTTTTCCTTCACCGACGCCACCGTCGAGGTGAGACGGGCAGACGGCTCGACAAAGAAATTCGACGTCGCCCTAAACGCCCTTATGATCGGCTTCGGGCTCAAGTATTACTTCTAAACCCCTTTTTCCCCGTGTAAATGTTTGAGCGTCTGAAAGTCACAAAAGAAATGTTGGGCGGAATTCTTATCAAAACAGCTTCCAAACAACCTTGATGCCTATTTCCCGTGTCTTATTCGTCGGCTCATAACCTATTCCAACGGGAGTTCCTGCATCAGTTATCACCGCAGGATCGGACCAGTCAATATTCCAGTAACGAACAAAAGGCTCTACAACCAGTGCCGCTCCCTGCTTATACTCCCTCTGAAAACGGATTGAAGCCCTCCAGCCATATCCATCATTCTGGCCATTGGAAACATCGTTATAATTCGGATTGGCATCGCTGAGATGACTTTCCTGTTCACCCATCAGGAAATAGTCATACTCCAGAGTGAATACCTCGGACCATGCGTCCGTCAGTTCAGAAAATAATTCCAGACCTACTGGCAGATAGTAATAGTTTGACTCCCTGTCATAGCCACCTGCACCGGTAGAACTTATCCTTCCGCCTGAGTCATCAAGGAGATAGCGATAACCTAATCCAAGATAAGGCGTGATTACCTTTTCGCCAGCAAGAATAAAGTCTTTTCCAAGCAATCCGCGAATTTCAAAAACGTGGTAGTCAATATTATCCATACTGCCCGTTCCGTTGCTCCGATAATCAACCTTTCCTGTAGCGAGTCGTCCGTCCAACCTAAAAAAAGCATCACCATAATAGGAATAGGAAGCGGCCAGCCCGTAGAGATAACCTTTGTCTTCCATAAGACCGGGTTCGGTGTAGGTATAACTATAAATTTCAGGGCCGATGTCCAGTTCGGTTTTTTCCCGCTCGGCAGCCGGAATCTCTCCCACTATGAAACAAATGATGCACAGGATGAAGATTGCAATCTTTTTTTTCATTTCCAACTCTCGTTAATGGGGCTTCAAGAAGATAGGCAAACAAACGGATCAGGCTATCGTCGGAGAAGAGCCTTCGCCTTCGTTGGTAGAAGCCACCTTTTCTTCGAGCGCCTTTACCATTTCCGTCTCTTTCTCTCCCAATTCGACGAATTCCTTCAACGCCGGGAGTTGTGAAAGATCTCTCAGACCGAAGTGTTCGAGGAAGGTATTGGTCGTGCCGTAGATCATCGGTCTGCCCGGCACCTCTTTTTTCCCGAGGATTCGGACAAACCTTTTTTCGAGAAGGCCCCGAAGCGCACCGCCCGAATCGACGCCTCTCAGGTCTTCGATCTCCATCCGCGTCATCGGCTGGCGGTAGGCGACGATGGCAAGAACCTCCATGGACGCCCGCCCGAACCTCGGAGGACGTTTCGCCTTAAGCTTCTGGATAAGCGTGCCAAAATCCTTCTTCGTTCTGAACTGGTACCCCCCCGCCACTTCATCAAGAAATATGCCCCGGCCTTCCTCTTCGTATTCCCCCACGATCTTCCCAATTACCTCCCTCACCTTTTTCCGGTCGGGAGCCTCGCCCTTTTCCTCATCGGTGAGCAGATCGATAATTTTGTCCAGCTTGACGGGGCGTTCCGAAGCAAAGACAATCGCCTCCACGGCCCCTTTCAGTAGTTTCTCATCCATCGTAATTCAACCCTAATGAACCGTTTCCGTTGTCATAATTCGGATGGCCCCGAAGTTCTCTCCCTGGAAGGTTTTCACACTCTTCGTCCTGATTAATTCGAGGAGAGCAAGGAAGGTAGCCACAACATGTCCCCGCGTCGTATCCTTATCGAAGAGTGACTGGAAGGTAATCTGGCCTGAGAGCCTCACCCGTTCAGCAATCATCTCCACCTTCTCTTTTACGGAAACGCTCTCCAGTTCCACCTCATGGGCCTTCATCTCCCTCACAGTAGAAAGCACCTCTTTCAGCGCCTCTAAAAGATCGAAGAGGGTCACGTCTCCAACAGCACCGGGCTCCTCCGATTCGTCTTCCGCCATTTCGTAAAAACCGCGGAGGAAGTTTTCCCGCTCCAGCATGTCGCTCTCATTCAGCACGAGGGAGCCCTCTTTATACTTTTTGTATTCGAGGAGACGGCGCACCAACTCCTCGCGCGGGTCCCCTTCCTCCTCCTCCCCCTCTTCCACCTCGTCGGGCGGCAGGAGCATCTTCGACTTTATATGCATAAGCGTCGCCGCCATGAGAAGGAACTCCCCGGCGAGGTCGAGATTCAGAAGCTTCATCCTTTCGATAGATTCCACGTATTGCCCAGTGATGATGGCAATGGGGATATCCATGATATCCATCTCATGTTTTTTGATGAGATGAAGCAGGAGGTCGAGCGGACCTTCGAAGCCTTCCAGCCT
The DNA here is from genome assembly GCA_965372635.1 of uncultured bacterium. Lineage (GTDB taxonomy): Bacteria > Desulfobacterota > JADFVX01 > JADFVX01 > JADFVX01 > CBDVDA01. Next base: position 9,258 of record CBDVDA010000096.1, read on the forward strand.
GACTTGATAGTCGGCCATCATATCCGCATCGCCTCCCTCACTTCAAACATCGTCTTTTCAGCCGCTTCTTTCGCCTTTTCGTTCCCCGCCGCCACCACCGCCTTTATTCTGTCTGGAGATTTCAGCAACTCTTCCCGTCTTTCGCGGATCGGCGCCAGTTCGGCGAGCACGTTCTCCGTGAGAACATTCTTGCACTCGATACAGCCGATCTCCGCACTCCGGCACCCTGCTGAAACAAAGCTCCGTTGCTCTTCCGTCGAATAGATCCTATGGTAATCGAAGATGGGACAGACCTCGGGATCTCCGGGATCGTTCCTCCTTACCCTCTGGGGATCGGTAACGGCTGTTTTTATCTTTTTAGTTACCTCTTCATCAGTCTCGGAAATATAGATGGAGTTGTTGTAACTCTTGCTCATCTTACGTCCGTCCGTTCCGGGAAGCTTCGGATATTTCGTCAGCAAATGCTGAGGTTCCGGCAAAACATTGCCGTAAAAATTATTAAACCGCCTCGCCACTTCGCGGGTAAACTCCACATGCGGCACCTGGTCGATACCGACAGGAACGACGTTCGCCTTGTAAAGAAGGATGTCCGCCGACTGGAGGAGCGGATAGCCGAGGAAGCCGTAGGTGCCGAGGTCTTTGTCGCGGATATTATCCATCTGCTCCTTGTAGGTTGGCACCCGCTCCAACCAGGGGAGGGGCGTGATCATGGAGAGGAGGAGGTGCAATTCGGCATGGGCCTTCACCTCGGACTGGATAAAAATGACCGCCTTCTCCGGGTCGATACCGACGCTCAGCCAATCGAGCACCATGGCCTCCACGTTTTCTTTTAAGCCCGACGTGTCGGCATACTCTGAAGTGAGGGAGTGCCAGTCGGCGACGAAGAAGAAACAGGTGTAGTCTTCCTGTAATTTCTTCCAATTTTCAAGCACGCCGTGCAGATGACCGAGGTGAAGTCTCCCTGTGGGCCTCATGCCGCTCAGGACCGTTTTTTCTTTCATTCGAACTCCTGGTTGGTTGATATTAGATGATCTTTCCTGCGGTAACCGCTGAATGGCGAGTAAGATACCACGAGGCGAGCCCTCTGGATTTCATCTTTCGCCCCCTTTGGCTGAAAGCGGTTTTTCATTGATCTTATCCCACTGCCGGCACTGGGGGCACCGCCAGAGAAGCTCCCTCGATTCATAGCCGCATTCGCTGCACTGGAAGTTCTTTTCAGGCGAAGAATAGCTTTCGAAGAAGGACTGGTAAACGGCCACCGCCTCGGTTTCCTGCCCCTGTTCCATGTAATACTTTCCAAGTTCCCGCCTTGCCTCCAGATGAGAGGGCTTTAGTTCGAGGACGATTTTCAACTCCTTCGTCGCCTCTTCCACCAGGCTCTTTTTGTAGAGATACTCTGCAAAGGCGAGGTGGGTATGGATATCATAATAGTTTTTCCTCGAATTCTCTCTCAATATCTCTTCCATCTTGCCAAACTGGTTCAGTTTAAAATAGGCCTCTTCCAGCCGAGGGTAGACGAGGTAGGTAAAGGCAGGGGAAATCTCCATCACCTGTCGCCAGGTGGAAACCGCTTTTGAATAGGCCGCCTCCTGGTTCAATAAATCCCCCAGATGCAGATAGGCATCCACGCAGCCCGAATTGAGTGAGATCGCCTTCTTGAAAGATTTTTTCGCCTGCGAAGCGAGCCCCTGTTCGGTTTGGGCTTTCCCCAATTCCGTCATATGATGGGCCAGCACATGGCTGTCGTTGGTTTTCCTCAGCTTGGATATTTTTGACTGCACCGTATAGGCTTTTTCCCAGTCCCGTGTATCTTCGTAGAGTTCGAGGAGATGGAGGTGGGCATCGAGGAAACGAGGGTCCATATCGACCACATCTTCAAAGGAATTGATGGCGCGCTCCATGAAACCGGCCTTTTTAAAGTCGAGGCTAAGATCATAGTGCCCCTGGAGCTTCGTTTTTTTATCGATATTCGGTCGTAATATAATGCTCTGGTGAATACGGATGGCGCGGGAGATTTCTCCTTTATTCCTGAAGAGGTTGCCGAGCGCCATATAGGTTTCCACTGTGTCGCTGTTGATCTGGACCGCCCGGGAGAAGGCCTCGATCGCCTTGTCCGGCTCATTTGTGAGGATGTAGTTGATCCCTTTCAGGTAGGCCGAACTGTCGCGCCCGTCATCCTTTTCGCCCTTCGTCTTCTTGCGGGAGAGGTATTCCGCCAGGGCGAACCCGGCAAGAAAGCCGGTCAAAACAAGGAGTATCCCGAGGAAGTGGGGGGTGTCGGAGGTCAGTTCCATCACATCAAATCGTCTTCAGATCAATCGTCTTTGGCCTCGACCTCGGTCGTGGCAGGAAGTTTATTTTCAGTTTCGGTAATGGGGAGGTTCCTGAGCGACGTCAACTCCCGCTCTTTTGCATCCAGTTCTTTTTTTAGACGCCGGATGGTCCTCGTCGTCCTGATCTTTTCCATCACCCCTTCTACCCCACCGAGGAGAATGCCGAGGATAACGGAACAGAAGACGAGGAGATAAAGAGGAACCTCCAGCGGCAGCTCCTGGAAATAATAACGGAGCGTCACCATCTCGTTGTTTTTAAGGGAAAAGGTGATGGCAATGAGAAAGAGAAAAGCGACCATTATTTTCTTCAGAAACTTCATATTCTACCTCCGCTGGCTTTTCAATTAATAAAGGGGTTTTAACTTCCTATAGGTTTCGTCCAGAGCCTCGGGCATTACCCTCGTATCCGATAAAACGGGCATGAAATTGGTGTCACCCTTCCACCTCGGTACGATGTGCATGTGCAGGTGATCGTCTATCCCGGCGCCTGCCGCCTTCCCCATGTTCATGCCGATATTAAAACCGTCTGGGAACATCGCCTTTTTCAACAGTGCGACGGACCGTTTGATTTCCGAACTCAATTCCAGCATCTCCTCCCCTGAGAGGAGGCTCACATCAGAAATATGGGAATACGGGGTAATCATGAGGTGCCCGTTGGAATAGGGATAGCGGTTCATGATGACGAAGGTCTTTTCCCCCCGGAAGAGGATAAGGCTTTTCCGGTCATCTTCCTCTTTCGGATAATCACAGAAGATACACCCCCCGCCTTTCGAGCCGTCCAGGATATATTCCATTCTCCAGGGCGTCCAAAGCCGTTTTGGCGCCTCATTTTCATTCAATTCGAACCCCCTCGATTTCAACAATAAACTATATAGTTTCCGGCAATCCAAGTCAAGAGATAGGTGTACGGTGAGGATTGAAAAAAGAGGCTAAAATTTAACCCGCTGCCCCTTTTTCAGGTCCTCCATGGAATAATGGGTTCCCCGCCAGTCAATCCCGTCGTTTTTGAGGCAGTGAAACCCTGCCCATAACACCATAAAGCTAAGCATGACAAGCCCCAGGGGAAGGAAGAGGAGCCTCAGGTTCTCAGCACCTCTTTCGGGGATAAAAACGACTGAAAGGATGAGGTGAGCAAAGATGGCGGCAGCGGCAGATGCGAGCAGGAGCAAGGAGCCGCTCTTGACGCCGACTGCCAGCGCAAGCGGTGGCGCGGCAACTAATCCCCAGAGGAAAAAGACCGTAATAAGCATGCGCCACCATTGATACCGCATGCCCGGTCCAAAGAGATTTTTTTCGAGTCCCTTAAACATCTCCTTCACATTGCCGTACCAGGTAAGAAAAAGGTCTTCTTCGGCGAGGGCGAAACGGGTGCGCCCCCCCGCCCGGTTAATCATCAGACCGAGGCCATAATCATCGACCGTCTCCAGCCGAAGCCACTCGAAGCCGGGCGTACGGCGAAACAACTCGGCACTAACGAGGTTGAAGGCCCCCACCCCCATGGGCGTCCGGCTCCCCGGACGGTTGACGAGAGGAGAACGCGTGCTAAGCAGGAAGAGGAGACCAAAGGTGCGCACGGCAAGATCGAGGGAGAGTCTATCCACATTCACTTTCGGAAAGAGGGCGAGATGATCCACTCCGTAATGTCCCGCATAAACAAGCGCCCGCCGGAGTGCGCCGGGGTGAAAGTGCACATCGGCATCGGTGAAGAGGAACCACTCCCCTTTTGCCAACTGCACCCCCTGATGCAGGGCATTCACCTTGCCGAGCCAACGGGGCGGCAATTCTTTTATATGCAGCACCTTGAGACGCGAATCTTTTTTCGCAAGAGAGTCTAAAATATCGCCTGTCGAGTCCGTTGATCGATCATTGACAGCGATGACCTCAAGGTTGGGATAATCCTGCTGAAGAAGAGAGCTTAGTGCCGCTTCAATATGCTCCGCCTCATTGCAGGCGGGGATGACAATACTTAAAAAGGGCCACTCCGTAAGCGCCTCCGGCAGCACAATCATCTCCTCGTGGAAGATGGCCATCGTTTTCAATGTCCAGATAAACCCGAGAATCACGGCTACCCAGAGGAAACAAAAAAGTACGAT